>PSKS01000071.1:0-10646 GCA_040289115.1 Chloroflexota bacterium | reverse complement strand
GCCTCGGCCCGGGCGATGTCGATCTCTTCGGCCCGCTCGGCTGTGTCGGCCAGGACTACTACCTTATCGGGCATCACTTCCAGGAATCCGCCGCTTACGGCCATGGTCACCTCCTCCCCACCCCGGCGCACGACCAGCTCCCCGGGCTTGAGCATGGTCAGAAGTGGGGCGTGCCGGGGCAAAACCGTAAGCTCTCCCTCGACCCCGGGCAGGGTGACCGATTCGACGTCAGCGGCGTAAACTACCCGCTCCCCGGTTATGATTTCGAACCTGACCAGGTCGGCCATTCTGCCGAGACCTCCCTAACGGGCGGCCGCCAGCAGCCGCTCACCCTTCTCGGCCGCCTCCTCGATGGTTCCCACCATGTAAAAGGCGGCTTCAGGCAGGTGGTCCCACTTACCCTCCAGGATCTCCTTGAAGCCCCGGACCGTCTCCCGCACCGGGACATAGCGGCCTGGGGTGCCGGTGAAGACCTCGGCCACGAAGAAGGGCTGGGTAAGAAAGCGCTGAAGCCGCCGGGCCCGGTGGACCACCAGCTTATCTTCCTCACTTAACTCCTCAATCCCGAGGATGGCGATGATGTCCTGAAGCTCCTTGTAGCGTTGCAGGACCCGCTGCACCTCCCGGGCCACCGCGTAGTGCTCCTGGCCCACGACCCGGGGGTCCAGGGCCCGGGAAGTCGAGGCCAGGGGGTCCACCGCCGGGTAAAGGCCCTGCTCGGTGAGGGCTCGGTCTAGGATGACCACGGCATCCAGGTGGGCGAAGGTGGTGGCCACGCCCGGGTCGGCGAAGTCGTCGGCCGGGACGTAGATGGCCTGGAAGGAGGTGATGGAGCCCCGCTGGGTGGACGTGATCCGCTCCTGAAGCTCCCCCATCTCTGTGGCCAGGGTCGGCTGGTAGCCGACGGCCGAAGGCATCCGGCCTAGCAGGGCGGAAACCTCCATTCCGGCCAGGGTGTAGCGGTAGATGTTGTCGATGAAGAGCAGAACATCCTGGCCCTGCTCATCCCGGAAGTACTCGGCCATGGTTAGGCCGGTCAGGGCGACCCGCTGGCGCACGCCGGGGGGCTCGTTCATCTGCCCGAAGACCAGGACGGTCTTGTTTATGACCCCCGAGTGGCGCATCTCCAGCCAAAGGTCATTCCCCTCCCGGGTTCGCTCCCCGACGCCGGCGAAGACGGAGATGCCGCCGTGCTCGGCGGCGATGTTGCGGATGAGCTCCTGAATGATGACCGTCTTGCCCACCCCGGCCCCACCCAGGGCCCCGACTTTGCCGCCCCGGGTGAAGGGGCAGATCAGGTCGAAAACCTTAATTCCCGTCTCCAGGATCTGGCGGGTGGTTTCCTGCTCGACGAAGGGGGGGGCCGGCCGGTGGATGGGGTAGCGCTTCTGGGCGTTGACTGGGCCGGCGTTATCGATGGGCTCCCCTAAGACATTGAAGAGCCGGCCCAGGGTCTCCGGGCCCACCGGGACGCTGATGGGTGCCCCGGTGTCATAGGCCGGCATTCCCCGGCGCAGGCCGTCGGTGCTACCCATCGCCAGACAGCGTACCCAGTTGTTCCCGAGGTGCTGCTCTACCTCCACCACCAGCACCCGGTCCTCTTCCGGAATGGGGATCTCGATGGCGTTGAAGATTTCCGGAACCTGTCCCGGCGGAAATTCAATATCCACTACCGTGCCGATGATCTGACGGATCCGACCTTCGACCTTCTGCGTCATTCTCTTTCACCCCTTAGACTTTTCCCTAGCCGCCCAGGGCGGCGGCTCCGGCTACAATTTCCAGGAGCTCTTTGGTGATGAGCTCCTGCCGCAGTTTGTTGCGAATCAGGATAAGGCTGTTTACCATATCGAGGGCGTTATCGGTGGCGTTGCGCATGGCCACCATCCGGGCCGAATACTCGCCCCCGATGGACTCTAAGATCGCCTGGTAAATCTGGATCTCCACGTAGCGGGGCAGGAGCTCCCGCAGGACCGTTTCCGGGTCGGGCTCGTAGATATACTCCGGATGGCGGGGGTAAGCGTCAGCGGGGGGCGGCTCCAGGGGCAGAAGCTGCCGGACCACCGGCCGCTGGACCATGGTGCTGACGAACTGGTTGAAGATAATGACCACCTTATCCACGTAGCCCGAGGTGTAGTCGTCCATAACCACCCGGGCGATGGGGCGGATATCCACCAGGCCAGGGTAATCCCCGAGCTGGGTAAATTCTGCCCGGATGGGCTGCCCAGTCCGGACCATAAAATCGCGGCCCTTGCGGCCGACGACTACCAGGCTCACGGGCACCGGCTGTTCCAGGATGAACTGGGAAGTCCGGCGGTTCACGTTGGCGTTGAAGGCCCCGCAGAGCCCCCGGTCGGCCGTGATATGGATAATGCCCACTCGGTTCACCGTGGGCCGCACCGCCATGAGGGGGTGGATAGTCTCTTCATCTCGACGGCGGGCGGCCAGGTCCGCCAAGACCTCCCGCATCTTCTCGGCGTAGGGCCGGCTGGCGAGCAGTCGCTCCTGGGCCCGACGCATCTTGGCGGCCGCCACCAGCTCCATCGCCTTGGTGATCTTGGCGACGCCCTGAACGCTCCGGATTCGGCGCCTGATTTCCCGAAGGGTTGCCATCTTAGAAGGTGTGTGTCTGCTTGAACTCGACGATGGCCGCCTTAAGCTGTTCGACGGTCTCGTCGGGCAGGTCCTTGGTCTCGGCGATGGTGCGGCCGACCTCCGGGTGGGCCTCATCGACCCACTTTAAGAAGGCCGCCTCCCACTCCTTGACCTTACTCACCGGCACGTCGTCCAGGTAGCCATTGGTGACGGCGTAGATGACCATAACCTGGTGCTCGAGGGGCACTGGCTCGAACTCGGGCTGCTTAAGAATCTCGGTAATGCGCATGCCCCGCTCCAGCTGGGCCCGGGTCGCCCTGTCCAGCTCCGACGCCCCGAACTGGGCGAAGGCGGCCAGCTCGCGGAACTGGGCCAGCTCCAGCTTGAGCCGGCCAGCCACCTTCCGCATCGCCCGGGTCTGAGCCGCCGACCCCACCCGGGAGACGGAAATGCCCACGTTAATGGCCGGCCGGATGCCGGCGTTAAACAGCTCCGGCTCCAGGTAGATCTGGCCGTCGGTGATGGATATGACGTTAGTGGGGATGTAGGCCGAAACGTCCCCCAGCAGGGTCTCGATAATGGGCAGGGCCGTCAGGGAGCCCCCGCCGTACTCCGGCGCCAGCTTGGCAGCCCGTTCCAGCAGGCGGCTGTGGAGATAGAAGACGTCGCCGGGGTAGGCTTCACGACCCGGCGGCCGCCGAAGCAGCAGGGACATCTCCCGGTAGGCCCAGGCGTGCTTTGTGAGGTCATCGTAGACGATGAGGGCATCCCGGCCCGACTCCATAAACTCTTCGCCCATGGCGCAGCCGGCATACGGGGCCAGGTACTGGAGGGGGGCGGGGTCGGAGGCGCTGGCCACCACCACGATGGTGTGGTCCATCGCCCCGTACTGCTCCAGGGTGGCCACCACCTGGGCGATCTTCGACTGCTTCTGGCCGATGGCCACGTAAATGCAGATAAGGTCTTTGCCCTTCTGGTTGATAATGGTGTCGATGGCGATGGCGCTTTTGCCGGTGCCCCGGTCGCCGATGATCAGCTCCCGCTGTCCCCGGCCGATGGGGATCATGCTGTCGATGGCCTTGATCCCCGTCTGAACCGGGGTGTTAACCGGCTGGCGGTAGACGACGCCTGGGGCGATCCGTTCCACCGGCCGGAACTTGGTGGCGTTTATGGGGCCTTTGCCGTCGATGGGCTGGCCCAGGGGGTTGACGACCCGGCCGATGAGGGCGTCGCCCACCGGCACCTCGATGACCCGGCCGGTGGACCGGACCAGGTCCCCCTCTTTGATGAGCTCGTAGTTGCCCAGGATGACGGCCCCAACGGTCTCCTCCTCCAGGTTCATGGCCAACCCGAAGACCCCGTGGGGGAACTCCAGCAGCTCCATCGCCCGGGCTCCGCTCAGGCCGTAGATCCGGGCGATGCCGTCGCCCGCCTCGATGACCACCCCCACGTCGACAGCCGTTACCGGCGCCCCAAACCGTTCGATCTGCTGCTTGATAATCTGCGGAATCTCTTCCGGCCGAATCGCCATCGTTAATCACCTCACCTTGACAGTCTTCTAGCCCCGAATTAGCGCCTCCCGCAGTCGCTCCAGGCGGGTCCTTACGCTGCCGTCGATAAGCTTATCCCCGACCCGGACGATGAGGCCCCCCAGGATAGCTGGGTCCACGTGGGTCCGAAGGATGACTCGCTTGCCGGTAAGCTCGGAAAGCTGCCGGATGATGACCGCCTTATCGGCGTCTTCCAGGGGGACGGCGCTGGTGACCTCGGCCACCACGACCCCCCGGTATTCGTTGGCCAACTGGCTGAACTCCTCGAAAATGCGCCGCAGAAGCCTGATTCGCTGCCGGCGGACCAGGAGAAGCACCAGGTTCCGGACCTCCGGCAGGAAGCCGGCCAGGGCCTGGCCGATAAACTGCTGCTTGGCCTCGAAGGGTATGTGAGGTGCGGCCAGGAAAGCACCAGCTTCGGTTCCCTCCAAGAGCTCGACCAGCCGCTCCAGTTCGTTGAGCCAGCCCTCAACCTGGCCACGTTCCCGGGCCACATCGAAGGCGGCCTGGGCGTAGCGCCGGGCGATGCGTCCCTGCCGTCCGGTCATCTTGTACCCCCGGTGCGCTCGACCTCGGCCAGCACCTCTTCAATGAGCCGCCGGTGGTCGTCCCGGTCGAGCACCCGGCCGATGACCCGCTCGGTGGCCAGCACCGTCAGGTCGGCAAACTCCCGCCGAAGCTGGGCGATGGCCGCATCCCGCTCCCGCTCGATCTCGGCCCGGGCCCGGGCCAGGAGCGCCTCGGCCTCGCCCAGGGCCTCCTGCAGCTTCTGCTGGCGGACCTGCTCGGCGGCCCGGTGGGCCTCGGCGATAATCTGCTGGCCCTCCCGCCGGGCCTGGTCGATGCGGGCCTGGAACTCCTGCTGGATCTGCTCGGCCTGGCGGCGGATGAGCTCAGCCTGCTCCATGCTCTGGCGGACCCGGGCGGCCCGCTCGTCCAGCATCCGCATCACCGGCTGGTAAAGGACAATGCGAAGCAGCACCAGCAGCAAAATGAAGTTTACCAGCTGGGCAAGCAACCCCGGCAGGTTTATTCCCAACGCCTCCAAAGGCTGCCTCCGCTAGCGGATAAATTTTATAACGATGGCCACCACTAGGGCGTAAATGGCAATGGCCTCAGCGAAGGCAATGGCTAAGATCATGTTTGGCCGGATGGCCGGCTCGGCCTCCGGGTTGCGGCCCAGGGCCTCCATGGCCCGGCTGCCCAGCATGCCGATCCCAAGGCCTGGTCCGATGGCCCCGATGGCAATGGCAATGGCCGCCGCAATCTGTTGAAGTCCGAAATCCGTCAAGGCGAATACCTCCTTTTCCCGAAGAATTTTAATGCCCGTGATGCTCCTCACCGTGGTGGGGCGTCACGGCCAGCTTGGCGAAAACCAGGGTGAGCATCGCAAAGACCGCCGCCTGGATAAGCCCGACGAAGAGCTCGAGGCCGTAGAAGGGTAGGGCGATGACCATGGGCGCCAGGAAGGCGATGGACGCCAGCAGCACCTCGCCGGCGAAAATATTGCCGAAAAGCCGGAACGTGAAGCTGACAACCCGGGCCACCTCGGCGATAAGCTCTAACAGGCCGATGAATAGGTCGATAATTCCGGTGAAGACCCGGCCCCGCAGCAGGTTCTGGAAGTTAAAAAAGCGGCTGCCGTAGCCGACCGGGCCCAGGGCCTTGATGCCCCAGTACTCGACGAAAACCATCGCCAGCAGCGCAATGGCCAGGGGCGTGTTCACATCGGTGTTGGCGCTGCGAAGCAGGGGGATTAGCTTGCCCTCAATCACCCCGGCCTTGGCCTCGGACCCGTGGGCAACGTGCTCGTCGGCCGGAATATCCCGACAAACCGCCCCGGTTACGGGCAGAACGCCCACCGTAAGCGGGCCGATGTGGACGGGGGCAAACTCGCACACTTTGCCGTGGTCGGCGGCTTCAATCAAGCCGAGGGTGGTGTAGCCGGGCAAAAGGCCCATCCAGTTGGCGGTTACAATGAACAAGAAGATGGTGGCGACCACCGGGAAGAACTGCCGGGCCCACCGTTCCTCCCCGGCTACCGACTCGACGATGCCGTACATCCACTCGACAAGGGCCTCGGCCAGGTTCTGAAGGCGCCGGCCGGGTATAAGCTCCATGCGCCGGGTGGCCAGCAGGCTCAGGCCGACCAGAACGGCCATGGCCAACCAGGTGGCCAGCATCGTGTTAGTAATGACAAACCTAAAGGGGCCAACGGTTGCGAGGGGGAAGATGGGCTCGGCGGGGAGGAGGATCTCCGGAAAGGGTACCCGGACGAAGAAGTTAAAAACCAGGAACAGGGCGATTATCAGGAGGGCCAGCCGGCGGTTCATTGGCCCTCCCCCCGTTCAGAACGACTTGCCGCAACCAGCATCTTATACGCTCCGGCCAAACCGATAATTAACCCGGCGAAAAGCCCAACCAGCGTGAAAACTGGCGTCGTGCCCAGCCGTCCATCCACCCAGTAACCCAGGCCCGGTCCGCCCACCAGGGCGACGGCCAAGAACCAGCCGATACCGATCAGCCGGACCATCCGGCCGCCCCCGGCCCCAGAGACCGGCCCAGACTATAGTGAATTATATCACAAGCCACAAAACAAGGGCTCCATCTGGGGTTTACTGGAGCCCAAAGTTACGGCTAATCGGATAAGGTGGCGTTAGGATTTGCCCGGTTCCTGGTCACCCAGGTCAAGGGTTTTAAGGAACTCCTGGAAGATAGGCGGTAGTTCGACCTTTTCTTCGGCCTTGGGGGGCTTTTCCCGTTCGGATTTGGGGGCCTCCTCTTCCAGGGTCACGCCTGCCCGCTCCATCACGGACTCTTCGGCGTAGATGGGCACCTTAACCCGCACGGCCAAAGCGATGGCGTCGCTCGGCCGCGAGTCGACCTCGATCTGGCGGCCGCCGACATTCATTAAGATGCGTGCGTAGAAGGTTTCATTATTCAGGTCGTTGACGATAACCGAGGATACGGTTGCACCCAGCTCGTGGATGATGTTTTTAAGCAGGTCGTGGGTGAGCGGCCTGGGAACCTGGATCTGCTGAAGCTCTAGGGCGATGGCATCGGCCTCATGGGGGCCGATCCAGATGGGGAGGTACCGGTCGGCGTATTTCTCTTTCAGGATCAGCACCCGCTGGCCGTTGAGCAGGCTCACCCGGATGCTGTCGACGACCATTTCGACCAAAGCCATTCCAGACCCTCCCGCGGATCCCTTCGGCTATTCAGATTGTAGCCCACCACCCCAAGTATGTCAACTGCCGCCGGACGGGTAGCGGGGACCAACAGGCCGGGAAGACATCCCGCCAGGTATCTCGGTTGTCTCGGAGGCGGCCGTCTACGTGGCCTGCAGGGGGTTGAGTCCAAGCTAAGGCCACCAGATATTGTGTTGAAAACTTTGTTGAAATCAATATATTGCGCCTGCCAAATTCCCGGGGCTATACTTTACCCGGATAAAGGCGGCTTAGAAGGAGGAATCCGTGAAGGCGTCGTGTCTTCAGGAGAATTTGAGCCGGGGCCTGGGGATCGTCGGCCGGGCCGTTGCCACCCGCAGCACCCTGCCGGTTACCAGTCACGTGCTGGTCGCCACCGACGGCGGCCGGCTCCGGCTGGCGGCTACCAACCTGGAGATCGCCATCACCGTCTGGGTCGGGGCGAAGGTGGACTCGGAAGGGGCCGTGGCCGTGCCGGCCCAGGTGCTCACCCAGTTTGTCAACTCCCTGCCCCCCGACCGGATCGACCTTTCGGTTTCGGGGCGAGTTTTACAGGTGAAATGTGCCCGCTTTGAGGCCCGGATAAACGGCCTGGACCCCGACGATTTTCCGCCCATCCCGACCGTGGCGGAATCTCCCACCACGGCGATGGACCCCGAGACCCTGCGGACTGTCATCGAGCAGGTCGCCTTTGCCGCCGCTACCGACGACACCCGCCCGGTGCTCACCGGGGTCTACACCCGCCTGGCCGGGGACCAGGGCCTCTTTGCGGCCGCCGACGGGTTCAGGCTTTCCGTCCGGCAGGCCCCACTCCTTTCGCCGGTAGGGGAGGGGCAGGACGTGGAGGTGATCGTGCCGGCACGGGCCCTCCTGGAGCTGGAGCGGATCATCCCCGACGGCGACCAGCCTGTTCAGGTCGCGATTCAGCCCAACCGGGCCCAGCTCCTCTTTAGGATCGAGTCGGACTCGCCGGGGGTAGGGACCATCGAGCTGGTTTCGCAGCTGATCCAGGGCAACTTCCCGAACTTCCAGCAGCTCATCCCCAAGACGTACACCTGCCGGGTTGTGGTCAACACCCAGGAGTTTCTAAAGGCCACCCGGGTGGCGGAAATCTTCGCCCGCCACAACAACGACATCGTCAGGCTCAACATCTTCCCCGGCCAGGAGCTTACCCCCGGCCGGCTGCGGGTAAGCGCCCGGGCGGAGGATACGGGTGAGAATGTGGGGGAGATCGACGCCGTCGTTGACGGGGAGGAGGCCAAGATCGCCTTTAATGTCCGGTACTTAAAGCAGGTCCTCGAGGTGGTGGGCGCGCCCCAGGTCGCCCTCGAGATGACCTCCCCGTCGGCCCCGGGGGTGATCCGGCCGGTGGACCAGGACGGCTTTGTCCACCTGATCATGCCCATGTTCGTAACCTGGTAGTAGGGGCCGGGCTCCTGTCAGACGGCCCCCTCGGCCCTGAGGGCGGCGATTTCGGCCTCGGAATAGCCGAGCTCCCGCAGCACCTCTTCGGTGTGCTCCCCCAGGGTGGGCGGGTGACGGCGAATGGATAGGGGGGTCCCCGAGAACTTGTAGGGGATTCCCACCAGCTTGATCCGGCCGGCGGTCGGATGCTCCACCTCCGCCAGCATGCGGCGGTGGAGCACCTGGGGGTGTTGGAAAACCTTATCGATGGTGTTGATGGGGCCGCAGGGCAGGTCGGCGGCCACCAGGGCTTCGATCCACTCGGCGGTGGTCCGGGCCTTGAAAACCTCTTCCAGAATTGGGATGAGCACGTCCCGGTTTATCACCCGGTCGCTGTTGGTCTTAAAGCGGGGGTCTTCGGCCAGCTCGGGCCGGCCGATTACTTCACAGAAGCGGCGAAACTGGGCGTCGTTGCCGACCCCGACGGCCACCCACCCATCGGCCGTGGCGAAGGCCTGGTAGGGGACCACATTCGGGTGGGCATTACCGTAGCGGCGGGGAACCTCGCCTGACACGAGGTAGTTGCTGGCCACGTTGGCCAGCCACCCCACCACCGACTCCAGGAGGGAAACCTCCACCCGCTGGCCTTCGCCGGTGCGGTCCCGGTGGCGTAGGGCGGCCAGGATGGCCGCGGCCGCAAACATGCCGGTGGTGATGTCGGCGATGGCTACCCCCACCTTCATCGGCGGACCTTCCGGCTCGCCGGTGACGCTCATGATGCCCCCCTCGGCCTGGGCGATGAAGTCGTAGCCCGGCCTGGTGGCGTAGGGACCGTCGTAACCGTAGCCGCTGATGGAACAGTAAATGAGGCTGGGGTTGACCCCCTTAAGGTGCTCGTAGCCCAGGCCCAGGCGGTCCAGGGTGCCCGGGATGAAGTTTTCGACCAAGACATCTGCCCGACGGACCAGCTCGAGGAGAACCCGCCGGCCGCCCTCCGTCCGGAAGTTTAAAGTGATACTGCGCTTATTGCGGTTGGCTGAGAGAAAGTAAGCGCTCTCGGTGCCCGCCCAAGGGGGTCCCCAGGATCGGGAGTCGTCCCCCCGGCCCGGCACCTCCACCTTGATTACATCGGCCCCCATGTCCCCCAACATCATGGTGCAGTACGGCCCGGCAAGGACCCGGGTAAGGTCGACCACGCAGACCCCTTCGAGGGGCAGTGCCATCGTGCAGCCTCCTGGGTCGGGATAATTAAAAACACGCCCCTCAGATGGGCGCTCGGTGGAGCCGAGGGGACTCGAACCCCCGACCTCCCGGGTGCAAACCGGACGCTCTCCCAGCTGAGCTACGGCCCCATCCGTAGGAATGTTAACACCGGGGCTCCCCGGTGGACAAGGTAAGCAGGTATAGCCGGGAACCGGCGGCTGGCACGCTTTGGGCCCCGGGTCTTGACAGATGCGGCTTTTTGCGGTATAAAAGTTTAAAACTAGATTTATGGAAACTACGGATCGTGTTGCTACTTCAATTCGAGACTCATGAAAACTTGAAAGGGGTGTGGTAGACATGCGGATCGCAGCGCTGGTGCTGGGCATCATAGGCGGGCTCGCGGGCCTGGCCGGCGCCGTGTTCGCGCTGTTCGTCGGCAGCCTGGGGTCGGCCTTCGGGGCGCAGGGAGCGGAAACCGTGATCGGCTTGGGATTCGCGGCAATACCCCTGGCCGTGCTGGGTCTTGCCGGCGCCGGGCTAGTGCTGTCCAAACCGAAGACTGCTGCCTGGTGCATGGGCATTTCCGCCGTGGGCGGCCTCATCGCGATCTT
This sequence comes from Chloroflexota bacterium, assembly GCA_040289115.1. Lineage (GTDB taxonomy): Bacteria > Chloroflexota > Dehalococcoidia > JAUQQI01 > JAUQQI01 > JAUQQI01. The sequence goes on along the minus strand of PSKS01000071.1, from coordinate 80 downwards.
TGAGGGCTACATGGTGGCAACCCTCTGCCTTGGCGCCGCGACCGTCATGGCCATCGCCGGGCGCAAGGAGCAGAGGGAGG
>PSKS01000007.1:0-63009 GCA_040289115.1 Chloroflexota bacterium | reverse complement strand
CCACCGGCCAGGGGCTCGCCGCGGCCGTCTCGGCCTTTATGGCCGCCAGCTATATCCAGTTCGACGTCGCCGGCACCTACACTTTTACCTCAGAGAGACAGCTCGTCACCGTCGAGCTTTCGGGCCGGGGTGCTATGGCCCGGCCGGACCGGTTCAGGTCGGTCCTCAGCGGCCAGTACGATTCGTACTTCGGGTTTTACAAGGTCGGCCGGGACCTGCGCTGCCAGAGCCCGAAGGGGACCTTTGACCCGCCCGAGTGCACCCCGGCCTTTGGGGCGCCGGGTAAAGGGGGTTCGCCTTACCTGGCAGTCCTCTATTTGCAAAGTCCGAGCTCGGTCCGAGACCTGGGCTTGGAAACCGTGGGGGGACGCCGGCTGCGTCGTTTCGCCTTCAAGCCCGATCTTGCCAAGGTACTGACCCAGGAACCGGGAATCGGGCCAGCCCTGGAACGGCTGGATATCGCCGCCGACGTCTGGGTGGACCCGGCAAGCAACCTGCCCCAACGTCTGGACGTTCGGGTCTATCAGCCCGGGCGGGAAGGGACCGAAGTCTGGACGATGACCTTAACCTTCCGGGACTACGGCCAGCCCGTCCAAATAACCTTACCCCCGCCGTAAAACCTTGGCGGGCCGGCGGGGACCACCCAGGCTTGCCTGCGGCTAATTTCCGTGTGGGGTCTGCAGGTTACAGTCAGGCCCTCTCCATCGGCAACGCGATGGCCCAGGAAGGGGGGATAACCTTGCGGATCATTCCGGTGGCCGGTACGGTTCGACCCAATATACTTGGTGTATCCTTGTCCGGGGGGTTCTGACCACCTGCGGGCTTTTGCTGGCTTTCCGGAACCGGTGACGAGCATCATCGGGCTGGGGGTGGGAGCGGTCACGTACGGCCTCGTGCTGGCCGCGGCCCGGGCGGGTCTTATTACCCTTAACAAGGTCGAGTATGCCCTCGAGTTAGGGTTAAGAACTGCTCGCAAGACTATGGACAAAAGTGGATAAATCGGTTATCCTACCCACATGAAGTTAAGTGAATGGGCCAAAAAGCCAGGCATCTCCTACAAGCCGGCCTGGCGCTGGGTGCAGCAGGGGAAGATGCCGGTTCCCGTTGAGCAGACGTCCACCGGGATGATCCTGGTCAAGGAGCCGGAGGCCACTACCCATACGGTGGCCCTGTATGCTCGCGTGTCCAGTACCGACCAGAAAGCGGACCTGGACCCGCAGATTGCGAGCCTCGTGACGTACGCGAGCCATCAGGGCGGGAAGTGCTCATGCTGTGGGCAGGTGCTGGGGTCGCTGCCCCTGGGCGTGCGGAAGTGGGCGTGCCCGGCCTGCGGTACACAGCACGACCGGGACGTGAATGCGGCGAAAAATCTGCTTGCCCTTGCCTTGGCTGGGTAGAAGCTGGCCAGCTACCGCCAGTTCGGCGGGAAGTGACGCCTGCGGACATCGGAGGTTGCAGGCCGTAAGGCCGGTGGCTGAGGCAGGAAGCAATCGGGACATTTGTCCATGGGTTGCAGGACGGTCGCGTTCCCAGGCATGACCGCAACCTTGGCCTGGTCTATCTAAAAAACGCGGGCGAAGGAGGCGAGCAATGGCGCAGGTTTCGGCTTTCGACGTTGAGGCCGTCGTAAGAGACCGGGCCGACTGGTTCCCAGTAACCCGGGAATACACCTATCTTAACCACGCCGCTTACACACCCCTCCCCACCCCGGCCGTAGAAGCTATGACCGGCTTTCTGCAAAAGCACCAGCTTGGCCCCAAGTATGAGGCCGAGCTCCTCGAAATTAAAGAGGATACCCGCCGGGAGCTGGCCCAGCTTATCAACGCCGAGCCGGAGGAGGTGACTTTTATCCCCACCACCAGCACCGGTATAAGTCTGGCCGCCTGGTCCCTGCCCCTCCGCCGGGGCGACAACATTATCATCTGTGACCAGGAGTACCCGGCCAACGTTTACCCCTGGCTTATGCTTCAGAAAAAGCGGGGGGTAAAAGTCAGAATCTTGCCGGCCCCGGCAGGCGGCCTCACCCCAGAAATGGTGGCGGCCGCTGCCGATTCGCGGACCCGGGTTGTCAGCGTAAGCGCCGTCCAGTTTCTCTCGGGCTTTCGGGCCGACCTGGTGGCCCTGGGCCGGTTCTGCCGGGAAAAGAACATTTACTTTGTCGTGGATGCCATGCAGGCCCTCGGGGCCCTCCGCATCGACGTAAAGGCCGCGCAGGTGGACATCCTGGCGGCTGCGGCCCCCAAGTTTTTAATGGGGCCGCCGGGGATCGGCCTCCTTTACGTCCGCAAGGAGCTCATCCCCGAGCTGGAGCCGCCGGTGGTGGGGGCCAACAGCGTGGTGGGGGCGAGGTCCGAGACCTTCTTGGTCTACGACTTGAAACTCCTGCCCACCGCCGACCGCTTTTACACCGCCTCGGTGAACCGGCCCGGGATCGCCGGGCTTGGGGCGGTGGTTCGGCTTTTTAATCGCCTGGGGCCGGATAAAATCGAGGGCCGGGTCCTAAGGCTGACCGAGACCCTGCTTGGGGAGCTTAAAGCCGCCGGTTACTGGGTGCTCTCGGATTTTGAGCCGAAGCACCGGTCGGCCATCGTCACCTTTGCGTCCCCCGACCCGGTAGGGGCTTACCAGAAGCTGACGGGGGCCCGGGTGGTGGTTTCCCTCCGCCACGACCGGGCCGGCAGGCCATACATCCGGGTCTCACCCCACTTTTACAACACCGAGGACGAAGTCCGGCGGGTGGTGGAGGTCCTTAAAGGTTAGCGCTCGATGGGATAGCCCTTGTTGCGCCAGGCCTCGGTGCCGCCCTCCAGGTTGATAACCTCAGGCACCCCGATAGCCGCGGCCATCTCGGCTGCCACCGCGCTCCGCTGGCCGACCTGGCAAACGAAGATTACCTTGTCCCGGGTGATGTACTTCTGGGGGTTAGCCAGAAACTGGCGCAAGGGCACTAGTTTCACCCCGGGGATATGCTCCCGGGCATACTCATCCGGCTCCCGAACGTCGATAACCTCGTACTCGCCCGACTCAATCAGTTGGCGGGCTTCCTCAACCCTTAGTCGCTTGAAAGGCTCCTGAACCGGGGCTTCCTGAAGCATCGGACTTTACCTCCATTGTGAAGTTTTGCGATTCAATTAATCAATTATACCCGCTGATGGCGGGGTCCGTCGGGTTGGGATTAAACTGTAGGGTGTAAAGTGATGGTCGCTCCTGGCCCCCGTTGGCCCCGGTCTGACCTAGTCCGGGTCCTGGTTTTTTGTTGCGTGCTGGCCCTGCTGGCCGCGCTGGGGGTCGGCTGCCGGTTCCTGCCCGATGGGCGGACGGCCCAATCCGGGACCGACTCGCCCCGCCCGGCCCCGACGGCCAATCCGCTGCCCCCGGGCTATCTGGGTCAGGCCCTTACCCCGGTGCCGACGCCGACGCTTCCCCCGCCGCCCCCAACTCCCACCCCGGTTCCCCGGGTCGATGCCGCCTATATTCAGCGGGACCTGGAGCGGTTTGCTGCCGCCCCGGTCGAAGATTTCGGGCAGGTCGCTCCAACGGTGGCCGCCCTCTGGGAGGAAGTTCTGGGCGAGCCCTACCCCCAGAACCTCATAACCGTCCGGCTCTATCCAGGGCAGGACTTTAACTTAATCCGGGGCCGGCCCGATGTGGCCGGATTTGCCGTGCCGGGGCCTGGCGGCTCCACAGTCATAAACGCCCCGGTGATTACGGGTCCGATAAGCTTAGAGATTCTTTTCCATGAAATCGGTCACGCCCGCCACAATATAGAAAACTACCGGGCCCGCCGCAGCGGTTCAGGCCTTGGGCAAGCCCGGGAGCTTAACGAGGCGGTGGCCGAAACCTTTGCCACCCTGATGTGGCGGCACCTGCTGGAACATTACGACCTGCCCCTGCCCTACTACGAACGGCGCCCGGCCGCCTTTGACCCGGCGGCGGCCGCTCGGCAGACCGTCCACGCCTACCAGCAGTACTGGGAGACCTACGGCGAAGAGCATGCCGGCGGCTTCTTTGTCGCCTGGCTTACGGCCCTCAAGGACCCGGAGCTCAACTTCGGCGAGAAGCTCCGCCAGGGGCAGTACCTTTCGGCGGCGGAGGTCCGGCGCCTCAACGACCGCCTGATCGCCCTTACCGGCCGCTACCGGCTGGAGCGGTCGATAAGCGAGGCGGACCTGAGCGCCATCCAGGCCATCCTGCGCTCCCGCCTCCAGCAGCCGACCCGGACCGCCGGCGGCTATCTCTACTTCCCCCCTAACTACAGCTACCCTTAGCCCTCGTGCTACAACCCACCAAGAGCCGGCCAGGCCAGTTCCACATCGGTTAGCCGCGGCGGATAAATTGAGCCTAAGAACCCGGTTTGGCCTTGAAACCACGGTCCTGGCCCTTTGCCTGGTCTTAATTTTTCGTGGCGTCGACCTCGCCTCCCGACCCCCCGACGACTGGGACAGCCTAGAGGTGGCTGGCATCGTCGATTACCTTTGCCGCCGGCCTACCGGAACCATTGAGGTTAACTACTACCCCACCGGTTACCCGCTCTTGATTTATGCACAGGTCAGGACGGATGGTTAGGACTGAGGGGCACTATCACATGCACTTCGGTAGCGCCGTTCTCCCCTGGGCCTTATATTTTTTGCCGTCCGGTGCATCCGGGCCGAAAAGGCCGGCCGGGCCCCTGGCTGGGGACAGGGGCGGCCTGGGCCATTACGGTGCTCCTCCACCGCTACTTCGGCTGGGTCTGGCTCATTACCTGGGCGGTCCTGGTCTGGGCCTGCCGCTGGATGGCCTTGCCCGAAATTTACCCGGTTTAGCTGGATTTAAAAACCTTCTCCAACTGCGTCCCAGGTGAGGCTCAGACCTTAAAGCTCGGGCTCAACGGCCGCCCGGTTTTGACCCCAAACTTTTAACGACTGCCGGCCGACCCAGGTTTCGGCTCGACTCTCGGCCGAACTGCTCACCGCCGGCTGGAACCGGCTGAGCTTTAAGTCCGGATACGCCCAACCGGGCCCCGACTCGCCGGTTCCACTGGCTGCCGGCTTTACTCGAGCCCGCCTGGCCGAATAATTGTTCCTTCGTGCGCCTTAAGTCGATAAGGCCCTTCGCCCTCTTTGAAGGCATTAAAACTGGCCCCATAATGCCTGCGGAGATACCGGCCGGACAGCCTTAACTGGGGCCATATTGCCCGCCAACCTTGTAGGGGCGCACGGCCGTGCGTCCTGATTGCGCCGTCGCCTTCTGGAAAGCCCGGCTTGCCTTTCGGGCCAGCCGTTCGGCCCGAAAGCCTGCTGTAAAATTATCTTAGCCTTTTGTCGGGGGATAGACTGCCATGGAGGGTGTAGTCCGCAGGGTCGGATTGGGACTTGCCGCCCGGGGTGAGGTGCGCAAGGCCGTTGAATATGCCCGTCAGGCCGCCGACCTGGGCCTCGATTCGGTCTGGGTTCACGACAGTTACTTCGAGCGGGACGCCGTTACCTTCCTGGCGGCCATTGCCACCGAGGTCCCCGACATCAAAATCGGGGCCGGGGCCCTTAACCCCTACACCCGCCACCCCGTCGTCCTGGCGATGACCTTCTCGGCCCTGGACGATCTGGCTCCAGGCCGGTTCATCCTGGCCCTGGGTAGCGGCCTTCCCCTCCGGCTGGCCCAGATGGGGATCGACTATGGGGACACCGTGGCCAAGGTGAGCGAGTGCATCGACATCCTACGGGAGCTGTGGGCCGGGCGGCGCCTGGTGTTTAACCCCAATGTCCCGCCTCTCCAGCCCATGTTCCCCCCACCCCACCACATCCCCATCTACATCGCCGGCTACCAGCCACGGTTCCTGGAGCTCTGCGGCCAGAAGGCCGACGGGTACCTCGCTCGTCCGGCGGAATCGGTTCAAGCCATCATCCAGATTCGCCGGCGGATTGAGGCGGCGGCTCGGGCCGCCGGCCGTGGCATGGAACAGGTCCAGTTTGCCGGCTATTTGCTTTGTCTTATCGACGAGAGCCGTCGAGCCGCCCTCAACCGGGCCAAGCGGGAGCCGTTTGTCATCTACATGGTTTCGGTGCTGAGCAACCTTTCCCTGCGCCGGGCCGGTTTTCCGCCGGAGCTGCGGGACCAGGTGGCGGCTGCCTGGCGGGCCGAGGACTACCACCGGGCCGCCGAGCTTATCCCCGACGAGCTGCTGGATGCCTTCATCCTCTGCGGAACCCCGGAAGATGTGGCCCGCCGAGCCTGGCAATATCATCGGGCCGGGATGGACCTGCCCATCCTCCAGCCCATCGTCCAGTCCGAGGAACAGACCCGCCTGGTCCTGGAGGCGGCCGCCATCTACAGCCGGGCGCCCCGGCTCGAGGCCGAGCCGGCCGAGGCCGCGGTCTTCGCCGGGGTGGGGGTGCCGGCGGCTCCGCCGGCCGAGGAGCTTTCCCTACCGGAGCGGGTGCGCCGCAAGGCCGTCGGCGTCTGGGAGATCCTACGGCCTTTTTCCTTCACCGCCTCATTCATACCGATAACGGCCGGTGGAATGCTAGCCCTTCTGGATGGCCGCTTCAACCTGCCCCTCTTTGCGGCTTCCCTCCTGGGGGGTCTGGCCCTTCAGGCCGGCACCAATGTTATCAACGAGATTTACGACGTCCGAAAGGGGGTCGACCAGATCACGTCGCCGCGGGCGTCTCACGCCCTGCTTAAGGGGGCCCTTACGGAGGGGGAGGCCTTTGCCGTGGCCTTTTCAGCCTTTGCCCTGGCCATCTTGGTGGGCCTCTACCTGGTGGCCGTACGGGGCCTGCCCCTGCTCCTGCTCGGCCTGCTCGGCCTGACCGGCGGGTATTTCTACACCGCCCCGCCCTTAGAGTACAAGTTCCGGGCCCTGGGGGTGCCCCTGGTCTTCGTCCTAATGGGACCCCTGATGGTCTTTGGGACCTACTTGGCGGTGACTGGCGAGCCGAGCCTGCTGGCCCTGCTGGTTTCGGTTCCCATCGGCTTTCTGGTGGCGGCCATCCTGCACGGGAACGAGTGGCGGGACATCAGCGAGGATATCCGCTCGGGGGCAAGGACCCTATCCCACCGGCTCGGGTGGCGGCGGGCCCACTATCTTTATGTCGGCCTTATCCTAGCCGCCTATATCTGCGTCGGGTTCGGGGTGATGCTCAGGCTCCTGCCCCCCTACACCCTCCTTACCTTGCTCAGCCTGCCCGTGGGCTTCGGCCTACTCCACCGGGCCCAGCTGGGGGCCGCCGGCCAGATGCGGGCCATCGCCATGATCGACCTGCAAACGGCCCGACTGCATCTCGTCTTCGGCCTGCTGCTCATTGCCGGCCTCCTCCTGGCGGCCGTGATTAATGGGCGCTAAATACGACCCGAAGGAGCTGGCCCTGGGCCTGGGGGCCGGGGGGGCGGCCTTCGCCTTTGCCTTCCGGGGCCGACGCCCGGGATTCTGGGTCCGAATGGCCCTGGCCACCGGCGGCCTGGGTCTGCTGGCCCTGAGCCGCCGCCAGATCCGGCCCGCGCCGCCAACCCCCTCAGACCTGGCCACCGGCCTCCTTTCGGCCGCCCTCCTTTACGGCATCTTTCAAGCCGGCGACCGGCTGAGCCGCTGGCTCATGCCCCAGGGCGAGGCCGAGATTCGGGCGATTTACCGCCTGCGGGAGGAGGCTCCCCGCCCGGTAATCGCCGCCCTGCTGGCCGGGGTGATCGCCCCGGCCGAGGAGGCCTTCTGGCGGGGGTTCGTGGTGGAGACCCTAGCCCGCCGCTACTCCCCGGCCGCCGCGGCCCTGCTTGGGGCGGCCCTCTACGCCGGGGCCCACGCCGTGACGGCTAACCTGACCCTGATCGGGGCGGCGGGGGTGGCGGGCCTTTTTTGGTCCGGACAGTACCTGCTTCAGCGCCGGCTAGCCCCACTGGTGGTAAGCCACATCATCTGGGACTTCTGGGTCTTTCTCATCGCCCCCACCCCCACCGGCAAAAAATAACCACCGGTCCCCGACCGGGGACCGGTGGCGCAGAGGAGTGGGGACGCTGGGGCCCGGAGTGAAAGGAGGGCAGGCAAACCTCAGAAGGACCCAGGCGCTGGTTTTTCTAAGGATATCTTTTTGTTCCACAAAAATCTTAGCCCCAAAGCTCCGACCTTGGGTAAGAGTTTGGTAAAAAATTGGCAAGAATTTTGTAAAAGATTCGGCCCCTTACGGGGGTTCGCCCGGGAGGGTGCCCCGCTTATCGGGTATCGGGCCAAGGACCCGCCGGGCGATGATGATAAACCCGGTGTGGGCCACCATCCGGTGGGCCGGCCGCATGCTTACGGCGCTTATGTCCCAGGGCCGGTGCAGGATTTCGAAGGCCTCGATGAGGCCGAAGTCGGGGTGTTCCACCAGGGCCATAACGGCCTGGTGGACCTGGATGGTGGTGGGCAGGTAAACCATGATTATGCCCCCGGGCCGGAGGGCCCGGGCCGCGTGGGGGATGGCCCGCCAGGGCTCCGGCACGTCCAGCAGGACCCGGTCCAACTCGGTCTCCTCGATCCCGTCGTAGACGTTAGCTAGGCGGGTGACCAGGTTCGGGGGTGTGCCCAGGAAGTCGCCGATATTGCGCAGGGCTAAGTTCAGAAATTCGGGGCGGGTCTCGTAGGCCACCACCAGACCGGACGGCCCCACCGCCCGCAGGAGGGCTAGTGTAAGGGCCCCGGAGCCGATGCCGGCTTCGAGGACCCGGGCCCCGGGGAAGATGTCGGCCCAGACCAGGATAGGGCCGAGGTCTTTGGGGTAGATGACCTGGGTGCGCCGGGGCATTTTCAGCACGTAGTCGGCCAGGCGGGGCCGGACGGCCACCAAGGGCTCGCCCTCGGAGGAGTAGATGACGGCCCCTTCCGGCTGGCCGAGGATGCGGTCATGGGGGACGCTGCCCCGGGCGAAGTCGAAGCGGCCCCCGGCCTTGAGCCGGACCGGGTAGCGGCGGCCCTGCCGGTCGAAGAGCATGATGAGCTCGTGCTCGGCAAAGGGCGCGCCGGTCGGTGGGCGGGGCGGGGGCAGACCTGGGGGCTGCTCCATCAGTGGATAACGGTCGGTATCGACGTTGCCCGGTAGATGCTGTTGAACAGAAAATTATACGTTCCCCGGGCCTGGGCCCGGAACTGGACCGGCAGACCCAGTAGGATGACCCGCCCCTTACCTAGGGGAACCTCGACGACGGCGGCCCGGTTGTAAAGGTGTTCCGGGCCGAGGATCCAGCCGGCCAGGAGGGGATTGGCTAAGGGGTAGTGGGCGACCACCGTCCCCTGCTGGACCTCGAAGGCCGGGCTGTTGACGAAGATTCCGGTCTCCTCCCGCCGGTAACCGTAGGCCACCGGGTGGGTCGGGTCGACCAGGATCCGCAAAATGGACCCGGGGCAGTAGAACCGGTCCGGTTTTACCCCCTGGAGGACGTTTCTGACCGGAAGCCAGAGGGCCTGGATGGCAGCGTCGCAGGCCCGGTCCAGGGCGATGAGGGTTCCGCCGGCGGCAACGAAATCCCGAAGGGCCGCCATTCCCGGCTCCCCCAGGCCGCCGCAGTACTCCGGCGGGTACTCCCGGGGGGAGTTGCCCTGAAGGATTCCCCGGGCCGATTGGGAAGGCAAAATGATGGCGTCGAAGTCCTGGCGAAGCCGGCCCTGCCGGATGTCCCGGTCAAGGAGGGTCCGGTACGGGAAGCCGTACCGCTCCAACACGAAGCGGGTCCAGCCCTCGTCGGTGGTGGGCCGCCAGGATCGGTAGACCCCGAGGCGGGGCGGCCGGACCTCGTAGCCCTCGACGTCTAGGGCGGCGTCCAGGGCGTGGACGGTGAGGCCCAACTCGGAGATAAGCGGTGGCAGAAACTGCTCGAGGCCCGGGGCTTGAAGCACCACCCAGGTTCCGGGCGGCAGCTCTTCCCCGTCCACCACGACGGTCCTGCGGGTGCGCCAGACCCGGAAACCCTCGGCCAGCAGCCGGTTGATGGCGACAGCGGTGGCCTTTACGGCCGCTGGCAGCAGGTAGCCCCGGGTCGCCGGCCCCCCTTTAATGCAACCGACTGGCCTAGTAACTCGCTCTACCCGCTGTAGGTCAGCTTCGAAGCGTCCCTCCACTTGGACGACGTTTACACCGAACTGGAGGGGTAGGGAGTGGGCGGGCAGGTCGTAGGGGGGCTTTGGGGGGCCGCCGGGATACTGGCGCAGGTCCGGGTAGCGCTGGGCCTCCAGCATGGTTTTGGCGAAGGCCCCGTAGGGCTGGGCCAGGGGAATGACCCAAGTGCCGGCCGGGTAGGTGGTTCGGTCGGCCTCGAAGGGTGCTCTGGCCCGGTAAATCTCGACCTGCGCAAACTCTAAAGTTTCTAAAAGCTCAAAGGTAAGGATCGGGTCGTGCTGGTCGGGGGGAACGATGAAGGCGTAGGGCGGGTCGGTTCGCTCGACGGCCCGTTTGCTAACCAGGTAGAAGTTTCGGACCCATTCCCGCCGGTTGCGGGCGGCGTGGGTTAGGAGGGCGTAGGTGGCAACCTTCTGGTAGTCCATTACGTCCCGGAGCCGCCAGGTTCCCCCGGGCCAGACCAGGGGGTGGTTCCAGGCGGAGACCTTCGGGTCGAAGCCCAGGATCTCTGTAAGCTCCTCGAATTTGACCGTTACCGGGCTGGCGATCCGGCAGCTGGCGGCCTCGCTCAAGATGCGGACGCCCCCGTGGTAGTGTTGGTAGGCCCGGGAGGGGGACCAGGCGTCGAAAATCGCGTTGGTCACCACCCCGGCCTTGCCCTGGGCAGTAAGTTCGGCCGCCATCGCCATCCCCAGGGCGTTGATCTCCTGGATGAGGATGGGGTCGACGTTCGGGTCGATGGGGTCGATGTAGGGCGGCAGGAACATCCGGGGGCCGTTTACGGCCATCTGGTGAAGGTCGTAGACGATGTGGGGATGCCAGGCGTTATGCAGGTGCTCGACGGTGAGGCGGGTCTCGACCTGGGTGAACATGAACCAGTCGCGGTTATTGTCGTGGCCGCAGTACTTGTGGTAAAGCTGCGGCGGGCTGGTCCCTTCATAGGGGGTGTCCAGGGTTCGGCGGTACCAGTCAGCGACCAGGTTAAGGCCGTCGGGGTTTAAGGAGGGCACCAGCAGCAGGATTACGTTTTCGAGGATCTCCTTTGCCCGGAGGTTGGTGCCGGTGGCCAGCTCGTAGGCCAGCTCCACAGCCATCTGGGTCGAGCCGACCTCGGTGGCGTGGATTCCGCAGGTCATCAGAACGACGGCGCGGCCTTCGGCGATGAGATGCTCGGCGTCGGCCGGGTCGAGCCCCCGGGGGTCGGCCAATCGCTGCTGAATCCAGCGGTAGTGGTCAAGGCGGTTGAGGTTATGCTCCGACGAAATGATGGCGACGATGAAGGGGTTGCCCTCCGTCGAGCGGCCCAGCTCCCGCACCCGAACGCAAGGGGCAACGCTGGCCAGGTAGCGGAAATAGTCGACGACCTGGGGCCAGTCGGCCAAAACCCGGTCTTCGCCGACCGGTATCCCAAGATACTCCGCCGGCGAACGGGTCACGACCGGCAATTGGGAGCTCATGGCAATTTTTCACGCTTTATTTTAAGCCATCGCGGTCTGGTACACAACCAGCCGGCCTATCCTTTAGTACTTTGATCGGCTTTTGGCGGTGAAAAATAATTAGACCCAACCCGGGTTAAGGGTGAGCTGAATACCTTAGGGCCAGTGGGCCCAGGGTGCCGGCCGGGCCGAGCCGGCCAGTACCATTGTACCTAACCGATGGGGATTTAGCCGGGGTAGACTGGGTGTGAAATCGGATTGGGTACCGGGGGCGCCAATGGCGCCCTTCTCCGGCGACCCTGAAGCGGAGTTAGCGGGAGCGAAGCATGCGAAGGGAACTAGGTCTTGTTGGCCTAATCGTAATTGCGGCCCTGGCCTGGGGAGTGCTGAGCCTTCAGCCGGCCCCGGCGGGTGGGGCGGCTGTGACGGCTGTCCAGAGCCGGGTCTACCTGCCCGTTACTTCCCGGGTCGCCGGGAACGAGGTTAATCCCCCGGCCCCGCCGGCCCAGACCGCCCAGCCGGAGTGGCTGGTTTATCTTAACTACTACCGGGCCGCCGCCGGGCTGCCGGCCGTGACCGAAAACCCGGCCTGGAGTGAAGGCTGTTTTTACCACGCACGCTACATCGTGCTGAACCGGTTCGCCACCCACGCCGAGGACCCGGCCAACCCCTGGTACACCCCCGCTGGGGACGAGTGCGGCCGGAACGGAAATGTCGTCCTGGGCAGCACAACGGCCCCGGCCAACAAGTTTGCGGTAGACAGCTGGATGCAGGCGCCCTTCCACGCCCTGGGAATCGTCGACCCGCTCCTGGCCCAGGTGGGATACGGCACCTATCGGGAACCTGGCGGAACCCTTACCGGCGCGGCCTTGGACATAATCCGGGGCCGCAGCTACGAGCTGGTCAGACTGGCCCAGTATCCGGTGAAGTGGCCCACCGATGGGGCGGTGGTAGCCCTCACCCACTACCGAGGCGATGAGCTTCCCGACCCGCTTACGGCTTGCCCAGGCTACTCGGCCCCTTCGGGGCTGCCCGTAATCTTGCAACTGGGGCCGGGCAACGTAGTGCCCCGGGTTTCGGGCAGCTATTTCGCCGCAAACGGGGTGCCCCTGGAGCACTGCGTCTTCGACCAGACCAGTTACACCAACCCAAATCCGGCCTTTGAACGCTTGGCCCGGGCGGTGCTTGCCGCCCGGAGTGCGGTGGTTTTAATACCTCGGGTCCCCCTGCAGGCGGGGGTGACCTACACCGTGGGAATTGCGGCCAACGGTCAAACCCACACCTGGTCCTTCGCCGTGGCCGGCTCGAACTAGCCAGAGCTACTCAAGAGAAATGGCGGCCAGCTTATCCGGGGAAGGCATCTCCTCGACTTTAAGGTAGCCGTTAGCTCGCAAAATGTACAGGGTTATTTGATAATATTCGTCGTTTTTGAGGCTGCCTGGTGCATCTTGCGGCATTGAACTTTTAATGTACTCGAAAAGAAGCTCACCGTTTCGAAACTTAGCCAGGTTGTGGCCAGGCCCGATTAGCCTTGGCCCAATGCCCCCCTCGCCGGCAGGCCCGTGGCAGCGGGCACAGTTGCGGGCAAAAAGTTGCTGGGCACTGGCGGTTGGGGCGCTTGGGTTACCGGCACATGCTGCCAAGGTGACCCAAAGACCGACAAGCAGGGTTAAAGCTAAGAGTAGGGTTTTCCAGGGTTGGGCCATTAGGTGACCGTGACCGGGTGGGGCACCACCGCGTTGAAAAGATAACCCAACCGGTTCCAGGGCACCGTATCTGGCTGCGTATTGCCTCTTTCATCGGTGGCCCGAACCCGGATGGTATACTTGCCCGGCCTAGCATCCCAGACAAACTCCCACCGAACCCAGGTAAGGGGTAAGACTGGCTCCCGAATGGTTGCCTGAGTCCACGTTTTTCCCTCATCGAGGGAATACTCCACTTTGATGACCCGGCCCTGACCGGACCAGGCGAAGCCGCGGATTAGGTGTCGGCCGGCCGGCAAGGTGGCATCCCACGGGAGGGCAACGGCACTTTTTACATTCTGGGTTGTAACGGGGGGCTTATCCGGGTAATCAGGGCCGTCGAGGATATAGCTGGTGGTGTTGGTTGCAACTTTGATGGGCTGGTTTGAAACTTCAATGCGCCCCACCCATTTGATGCTGTTTATGCCTATCCACCCGGGTACCACTGCCCGAACGGGATAGCCGTGGTCCGGCGGAATGTCGGCGCCGTTCATGGCGTAAGCCAAAATGGTGTTGGGGTCCAGGGCCTTTTCAATGGGTATCGGCCGGTTTATCTTAAGCTGGTCAAGGCCTTCGATAAGGACGTCCCGGGCGTCAGGTCTTAATCCGGCCAGCTCCAGCACTGCCGCCAGGGGCACACCAGTGTACTCGGATACGCTAATGGCCCCCAGCCGCCACTGGCCGCCCTCGGCCGGCCTGCCCAAAAGGTCAGCAAAGAAAGAACGGCCGTTTCCGGCGCACTCGATGAAGCAGATTACCGAGCGGCTCGGCAGCTTAAGGAGGTCGCCGAAGGTCAGCTCAACGGGCCGCTCCACCGCATTACCCTCGACCCGAAGCCGCCACTCCTCAAGCCTAATCCTGGGCACCGGGTCATGGGTTCGAACAAAGTGCAAGGGTATAGGTGTTAGAAACCCCTTAACCAAGTGGAGGGGGCTTTCGTAGTTGGGCGGATTCGCCGAAAGGACCCGCCGCTCGCCAGGTGGGGCCACCGAAGTGTACTGCTGGGTCGCAGTCGGCGATGGGGACGGGGTAGCAGGGGTTGGTGGAGCCTGAGTTTGCTGGCCGCCAGGCAGACAACTTGCCGTCGACAGGGCTAGTCCCGTCCCAAGGAGTTTTAGGGCCTGCCGCCTGGAAACCCGTGCCATCCTCTTTTCCTCCCGCGTATGGCTTCAGTCTGTAACAAAACAGGCTTGAAGCTGGATGTTCAAGGAATAAGTCAGGAATTATCCTGGAAATTTAGCGGAAATTTTCGTCCAAAACCGAGGCTAGGTTGGCCTGGAGTCGGCGCAGCGCCCTTTCCAGGTAATTGCGGACTTGGCGCGGTGAGACGCCGAGCAACTCGGCGACGGCCTCGTGGGTGTAGCCGTCCATGATAAGCTTCAGGGTGTAGTAGTCGGCCACCGCTACCGGAAGCCGCCGAAGGCGCTTTTGGGCCAGGCTCCGGCCCCTTAAGTTTTCGATGGGGGGCAATGGGGTAGCCGGTTTTAAGGATTCGACGGCTTTTTCGAGGAGCTCTCGGATTCGCCGAACCTGGGCAGACCGGGTTTCACCGTCAACGCCGGCTGAGTCGTCCAATAACAACCGCTGCAGCCGGTCTGCCGAACTGAAGGCGTGCACCAGTTGCCGCAGAAGGTGAAGGTCGGCTTCGCACCGGACTAATCGTAGCTCTTCAATGCCAGCAAGGATTTGCTGACGGACCTCCGCCCCCAGATGCTGCTGATTGCGAATCTCTTGGGTGAACCGACTGAGGTGGGAAGTTGCCAGCTCCTGGCGGGCGGTTATCGCCAGCAGGTCCGCGACCTGCCCGGCAATGACGCGCAGGCGGCCCACGCCCGTAAAATCGCGCGGCAAGCTCTGCCGTAAGCCAACAACAAGGAGGCCGACCTGGCCCTGACGACCAACTACTGGTTCGGCCCAAACGGTGCCTTGGGCCAGCAACTCCTCAGCCGGCTTGCCCACCAGCTTAGGGTCTGTTGCCGCGAGAACTACCATCCGGTCCGCATTACCCGTTGCCAGGGCAACCCACTCGGTATCTAAGACTTCCCGAATCTCTTGAAGGATAGGCTTGAGAAGCTCTGCAGACGAAGGTCTCAGGGGGATCTCCCGAGCCAGCCAGCGCATTTGGGTAGTAAGATGGGCCCACCTTTTGAAAAATATCCGGTCCCAGAGGCCGTAGGTGAGGTCGTGGAGAAGGTGGGTGATGACCGCCAGGGCAGCAACCCCCACCAGGGTTAGGGGGAGGGGGTCGAATCCGAGTTGCTTGGTGATGCTAAACAGGGCGACCACGGCGATTAAATAGAGGGCAACTATTGTGACGGTGGTGATGAATTTGTGGGCAAGGTCTCGGCCCAGGTCGATACCGGTTTGGGCCTGCACCCGACCCACAAAACTGTAGCCGAGGCCGGCAACTGCCGCGGTAATGAGCAGTTGGCCGAGGCCCCAGATATCACCCGGGCCCAGGGGTAGGCCGAGCAGAGATGCGGCCAACGGCCATAGTAAACCGCCAAAGAGGGCTAAAGCACTCAGGAGCAATGTGGTCCGGGCGAATTGGGAGCCCCGGGTCGGCCGACTGGCGGCCCACGTTAGGTTGGCCAGCCCCAGGAAACCCGTGACAAGGCTGTAGCCGGCGACGGGGTGGGTTAGTTCTAAGGGAAAAAGGGACATCCTGACAAAGGTCCAAGGCACAAAAACCCAGGTTCCGGCCAGCAAGAAGGCCCAGACGTAGATGGACCGGCGTAACCATGAAAGCACGGGCACGGGTTCAGACACGAAAAGACAGGTCAAGTGATACCAGAAGGCAAGGGCGGGTATGAAAAGCCAGCCCAGGGCCCGGCGCCAGAGGAACCCAGCTTCGACGGCTGGGACGTGCAGACAGAGGACATTATGCAGGAGCCAGCCGGCCAAAGAAAGCATCAAGAGCACGGCGAGGCGCTCGGTTGCGGCGGCTGGCCTTCGGGATGCCAGGTAGCAACCGAACCAGAGACTAATGATAAAACCGACGGCCGCGGCGTTGGACAGGAGAGTCATTACGTATTAAATTTTAAAACAATTGTTTCCAGAAAGTGCGGTAAGGGGGCGGGGGACTGGCCTGTGTTAAAATTAGAGATAGATGAGCGTTATCGATGCCCTGTCGGCCGGGTTCGGAGCCCTCGGCCGGTCCGTTGGGTGGGTGCTTATCCCGGTCGTCGTCGATATCCTGCTCTGGCTCGGTCCTCGGCTCTCCCCCAGGCCGCTGGTGGTTCGGGCGTTCGAGGATATATCCCGGCTCTCGGCAAGGTTTGCGGCGGAGGGCGCCGCCGATGCCGCCCAGACCTGGCGGGAAGTGGCCGAGCAGCTCGGTTCCATTAACTTGCTGGGGGTGATAACCTGGTGGCAGGTGCCCACCGTGGTCGGATTTCGGCCGATACCGGCCCCGTGGCCGACACCTACCCTTGTGGTTGAGGGCTGGCCCCTCGCCTTGGGCCTCCTCCTGGGGCTGGGTCTGGTTGGGCTTCTGTTGGCCTCGGTTTACCTGGGCGGCCTGGCCAGCGCTGTGCGGGGCGAGGGTTTGAGGCCGGCGGGCTTTGCCGCCCTGGCCCTTCGGGGTTGGGGGCGGCTCATTGTGCTGGTGCTGTTAGGGCTGGCCGGGCTCACGGTTATGGGCGTGCCGGTGTTTATCGCCGTGACGGTCCTTAACCTGGTCAGCCCGGCCCTGGCCGAGGCCGTAATCTGGCTCTGGGCCGTCGTCCTCATCTGGGCGAATATCTATCTTTTCTTCGTCCACCCCGCCATGTTCGTTTCGGACCTGGGCCCGGTGGAGGCGATAAAGGCCAGCGTCGGCCTCGTTCGCCGCAATTTCTGGTCGGCCGTGGGCCTGATTTTGCTTTTTTATTTGATTTCCGTCGGAATGTCTATTATCTGGAATGCCCTTATGGTCGGCTGGGCCGGGGTTGTGCTGGCGGCCGCCGGCAATGCCGCGGTTGTTTCGGGGCTGATTTTGGGGGTTATGGCCTTTTACCTGGACCGGTCCGGCCGCAATCAGGAGGTTCGCCTTGGCTGAGGTAAAGGTCGAGAACACCTACACCGCCGCCGACATCCAGGTTCTGGAGGGGCTTGAGGCCGTCCGCCGTCGGCCCGGCATGTACATCGGCAGTACGGACCAGCGGGGCCTGCATCACCTCATCTACGAGGTCGTCGACAACGCCGTGGATGAGGCGATGGCCGGCTTCTGCGACCGGATTGTGGTCACCATCCATAAGGACCTAAAGGTGAGCGTCCAGGACAACGGCCGGGGCATCCCGGTGGAGCCCCACCCGAAGACGGGCAAGTCGGCCCTGGAGACGGTGATGACGGTGCTCCACGCCGGCGGCAAATTTGACGGCCGCTCGTATAAGGTTTCGGGCGGCCTCCACGGGGTGGGCGCCTCGGTGGTGAACGCCCTCTCCGAGTGGCTTCGGGCCGAGGTCCGGCGGGACGGCCGGGTCTACCGGCAGGAGTACCGGCGGGGCGTGCCCACCACCCCGGTGGAGGAGGTGGGGTCCACCACCGAGCGGGGCACGACGGTAACCTTCCTGCCGGACAAGCAAGTCTTTGGTAAGATTGAATATAATTTCGATACCATCGCCCAGCGGCTCCGGGAGCTGGCCTTCCTGGTTAAAGGGCTTAAGATAACCCTGCGGGATGAGCGGTCGGACCGGGAGCTTACGTTTTACTTTGAGGGCGGCGTCTTAAGCTTTCTCCGCTACTTGAACCGGACCCGCAAGGTGATTCACCCCAAGCCGGCCTATATCTTCAAAGAGGTCAACGGCACCCAGATCGAGGTGGCCCTGCAATACAATGAGGGCTACGCCGAATCGGTCTTTACGTTTGCCAACTGCATAAACACCGTCGACGGTGGCACCCACCTGACCGGCTTCCGGTCGGGCCTTACCCGAGCTGTAAACGAGTATGCCCGCAAGGCGAAGCTGCTCAAAGACGACGACCCGAACCTGACCGGCGACGACGTCCGGGAGGGCCTTACGGCCGTTGTAAGCGTTAAGCTGACCGAGCCCCAGTTTGAGGGGCAGACCAAGGCCAAGCTGGGCAACGCCGAAGTGAAAAGCCAGGTGGAGGCGGCCGTCTACGACGGGCTTACCGCCTTCTTTGAGGAGAACCCCGCGGATGCCCGGCGCATCATCGAGAAGGCCCTTACCACGGCCCGGGCCCGGGAGGCGGCCCGGCGGGCCCGGGAGCTGGTGGTCCGCAAGTCGGCCCTGGAGGGGGCAACCCTGCCCGGCAAGCTGGCCGACTGCACCGAGCGGGACCCGGCCCGGGCCGAGCTTTACATCGTCGAGGGGGATAGCGCCGGGGGCAGCGCCAAGCAGGCCCGGGACCGGCGCTTCCAGGCGATCTTGCCGCTGCGGGGCAAAATCTTAAACGTAGAGAAGGCCCGGGAAGATAAGATCCTGGGTAACGACGAAATAAAAGCGATAATTACGGCCCTCGGGGCCGGAATCAGCGGGCGCTTTGATATCTCCAAGTTGCGGTATGGTCGCGTGATAATTATGACAGATGCTGATGTTGACGGAAGTCATATTCGAACGCTGCTTTTAACCTTCTTCTTCCGGTACATGCCTGAGGTCATCGAAAAGGGCCACCTCTACATTGCCCAGCCGCCCCTCTATCGGATTCAGCAGGGGAACAAGGTTTACTACGCCTACAGCGACGCCGAGAAGGACGAGCTGGTCAAGAAGCTGGGGAACAAGAACCTGACTATCCAGCGCTACAAGGGCCTGGGAGAGATGAACCCGGAGCAGCTGTGGGAGACCACCATGGACCCCCAGAAGCGGACGCTGCTCCAGGTGACCATCGAGGACGCCGTTGAGGCCGACAAGGTCTTTGAGATCCTGATGGGGGAGGCGGTTGCCCCCCGCAAACACTTCATCCAGGCCCAGGCCAAAAACGTCCGCAACCTGGATATCTAAGGCCACAGCAGGGCAGCGAAAAGTTGACGGCCGGAGGGCCCCACCGTATAATGAAACCGACTCACCAGTCGGTTTCTAAGGGAGGGTAGGTGATGGGCCGAAGATATGGGCGCCGGCAGTTTATTCGCCTTGGGCTGGCGGCTGGTTTAGCCCTTGCTGCCGGCTGTGTTCCCGAAGGTCCCCGGGGCCCTGGGGTCAGCCGCCCTGCCGGAAATCCCCGTTCCGGCGGAGTCCTCACGGTCCGAATCGATGGTGACCCGCCCCACTTCGATATCCACCAGGCCTCGACTTCTTCGGTCCTGTGGCCGCTGGCCCCCTGTTACAACCTTTTGGTTCAGTATGACCCCCAGGACCCCGACAAAATCATTCCCGACCTGGCCGAGCGCTGGGAGGTAAGCCCCGACGGGAAGGTTTACACCTTTTACCTTAGGCGCGGGGTGAGGTTCCACCATGGCAAGCCCTTTGATGCCCGGGATGTCTGGGCCAGCTTCGGGCGGATTATTCGGCCGCCGCAGGGGATGGTAAGCCCACGGCGGGGCGTGCTAGGGGTGGTAGACGGCATAGAATTGGTCGACGACTACACCGTCAGGTTCGTCCTCAAGCGGCCGGCACCGTCCCTCCTTGCCAACCTGGCCCAGGGCTGGAATGTGGTCTATCCGGAAGACATCCTTAAGGCCAAGGGGGACATGAAAAAGGACGTGGTGGGGACCGGTCCTTTTAAGTTTAAAAATTACACTCCCGGTGTTAGCATCGAGCTTGAGCGTAACCCCGACTATCACGTGCCTGGCCGGCCCTATTTGGACGGCATTAAATTTTTTATAATCCCCGACCCCAACACTGCTCTGGCCGCGTTCATCTCGGGCCAGCTTCTGATGTACCGGCCAGGCGTCCCCGCTGAGGCCGAGGAGGCCGAGCGGGTGCTGGGCAACCGGGTGGTAGTCCAGCGAGTGAATGGGCTCATCTTTGACTCTTTAAACCTTAACGCCCGGCGGAAGCCCTGGGATGACCCGCGAGTGCGCCGGGCCATTTCCCTGGCCATTGACCGCAACGCCGCCATCGCCGTCCTGGCCCAGGGGGATGGGGCGGTAGGGGGCGCCATGCCGGCCGGCGGCCAGTGGGCCCTGCCCACCGATGAGCTCCGCAAACTCCCCGGTTACCAGCCCGATAAAGAGGCCGAATTGGCCGAGGCCAGGCGGCTGCTGGCCGAAGCCGGCTACGGGGGCTCCTTGCGGGCCACCCTTTTAACCCGTAAGGGGGCCGAATGGGAGCCGGCCTCGATTTTCATTCGGGACCAACTGGCCAAGGTCGGCATCGACGCAACCCTTAACGTCCAGGAGACGGCGACGGCCTTTAGCCTGCTTAACCGGGGCGAATTCGACCTGGCACCCTGGGTCCACGCCGTGGCCGTCGACGACCCGGACGCCATCTTCGGCGAGTTTTATTTGTGCGACAGCGAGCGGAATTATTCGGCCGTGTGCCTGCCGGAAGTAGACGCCCTCTTTCAGCGGCAGTCCCAGGAGCCGAATCCCCTCGAGCGGAAGAAGCTGGTTTGGGAGCTGGACCGCAGGGTATTGCTGGGCAACATAAAAGTCATTATCGGGTGGCGGTTCGACCGGTTAATGCATTGGCAGAACGTCAAAAATTACCGGCGGCATCCGAGCCTTTACAACAACCAGAGGCTCGAAGACGTCTGGCTTGAATAAAAGGCTGTAAGGAGACTAAATTATGGCTGGTTTTCAAGATATTATCTACGAAAAGCGGGAAGGTGTGGCATTTATACGGATAAACCGTCCGCAGGTCCTTAATGCCTTCAGGCCCCTTACCATTGAGGAGATGCGGGCGGCGTTTCTGGACGCGTGGTATGACGACCAGGTCGGGGTGGTTGTCCTGACAGGGACCGGGGGCAACTTCTGTGTGGGTGGGGATGTGAAGGTCCGGGGCGGGGGCGGTTACGTCGATACCGAGGGGCGGCCCCGGCTCCAGGTAACCCACCTGCACCGGCTCATTCGGGAGATCCCCAAGCCGGTCATCGCTATGGTCGACGGCTACGCCATCGGCGGCGGCCACGTCCTGCATGTTTTGTGCGACCTGACCATCGCTTCGACCCGGGCCATTTTCGGGCAGGTCGGTCCCAAGTTTGGCAGTTTCGACGCCGGCTTTGGGGCGATTTACCTGGCCCGGATTGTGGGCGAGAAGAAGGCCCGGGAAATCTGGTACCTTTGCCGGCAGTACACGGCCCAAGAGGCCCTGGAGATGGGGCTGGTGAACAAGGTGGTTCCGCCCGAGGAGCTTGAGGAGGAGGTGATGCGTTGGGCCCGGGAACTGCTGAAGCGGAGTCCGACGGCCCTGCGGTTCTTAAAGTATGCCTTCAACGCCGATACCGACCACGTTTACGGGATCCAGAACCTGGCCCACGGGGCCACCTCCCTCTTCTACCTGACCGAGGAGTGCCAGGAGGGAACCCGGGCCTTTCTCGAAAAGCGGGAGCCCGATTATTCCCGCTTTCGGTTCCACCCGTGGTAACGGGGTTTTTAAGGCGACTCATCCCCTGGGTGCTGGCCAGCCGGCCTTTCAGCCTGACAGCCTCGGTGGCGCCGGTTCTGGTCGGGTCGGCCCTTGCCTTCAGGGCCGGAGCCTTCGATTGGGCAAGGTTTGGGCTGGTCCTAGTTGGGGCGGTGTTGGTCCAGGTTGGGACCAACCTGGTGGACGAGTACGCTGACCACTTGCGGCCGGCCGGACACCATAAGCTGCCGGCGTCTTATAAGGTCATTGCCCGGGGTTTGCTCTCGCCGGGGGAGGTTCGGGCCGGGGCGCTGGTTGCCTTCGGCCTGGCGACGGTTATCGGCTTCTACCTAGTTTGGGCCGCTGGCCGGGGTATCCTGGTTCTGTGTCTGGCAAGTCTGGCCGCAGCTTATCTTTACGCCGGGGGACCTAAGCCCTTAGGTGACCTGGGCCTCGGCTGGCCTATCGTTTTTATCTTCATGGGGCCGGTCATGGTTGCCGGGACTTATTATGCGCAGGCGGGCCGCTTTTCGGCCGAAGCCTGGGCTTTCGGGGTGCCCTTGGGCTGTCTGGTAACGGCGATTCTGGCAGCCAACGACTTGCGGGATTTGGAAGAAGACCTGGCCGCCGGCAAGGCCACGCCGGTGGCCAGGTTTGGCCTTGGCTTCGGGCGGGCGGCCTGGACCCTGCTGACGGCGGGCGCCTTTGCCGGGCTAGCCTTACTGGCCCCAGGTTACGGGCCGGCCCTGCTATTGCCACTGGTGCTCCTGCCGGTGGCCCTGGTAGTCGCCCGGCAGGTCTGGACAGCTCAAAGCCGGTCAGAGCGGGCCTTGGCCGTGCCCCGAACGGCGGCCCTCCACGGCGGGTTTGGGCTTCTTACGGCGGCGGGGGTCTTATTGGGGACCTAGTCGGGTTCCTGGTCGGGAAGACCCGGTCCCAGGCCGATGGTCTTGGCCAGGATGCTAACCAGCTGACGGTAGCTTTCTTCCAGGGACGTTGGCTGACCGGCTGAGAGCCAGCGTAGGAGGAGCTGATAAAGGGCCCCGAACCAGATGATGCTTATAAGCTCGGTATCGACGGGTTGGATCCGCCCCTGGCTGACGGCCGCCTCGAGTTGGTCTTTTATAAGGCCAATGAAAAGGTCGTGTATTTCCCGGAGCTTGGCCTGGAAGGCAGGCCCGGCCCCAAACCCCTCCACAAGGAAGAGCCTAGCCAGGGGCCGGTGGGACGCTACCGTGCGGACGAAGACCTCTAGGCCTCGTTCCAGCTTAAGCGTAGGGTCTTCGACATCCCGGACGGCGGCTTCTACCCTGGCCAATAGCTGGCGGGCGGCGTAGTCAAGCAGGGCCAAGAAGAGGTCACCCTTGCTGGGGAAATGGAAGTAGACGCCACCTTTGGACGTGTTGGCCGCCCGGGCAATGTCGTCGACGCTGGTGCCGTGGTAGCCGTTTTCGGCAAAGAGTCGGAGGGCCGCCTCGAGAATCTCCCGGTCACGAACGACCCAGCGCGCCTGCCTGGAAGGGGAACTACGCACGGGTGCAGGTTAGGACCCACTCGGCGTTGCGGGCCAGGGAGTCCTGGGCCAGGTCCAGAATCCTTTCGACGTTCGGGTCGGCGAGCCGGTAGTAGATCCGCTGGCCCTGCCGGCGGGTGGCCACAAACCCGCACCAGCGCAGGCAGGCCAAATGGTTGGAGATCCGGGGTTGCTTCATCCCGAGGGTTTCGCAAAGCTCCTCAACGCTCTTTTCGCCCCCACGCAGGACCTGGAGGATGCCGAGCCTGACCGGGTCGGCCAGCCCCCTAAACCACTTGGCCAGCAGCTCCAGGCGGCTGAACTCGTCAACGTAGGACTGCTCCCTGAGGGCGGTCTGAATCTCCTCGGCCATCGCCCCACTTTCCGGAGAATGACTTTCGCTAAATTATATCACAATATCCAGTTATTAAGTGCAAGAGAAGTCAGGGGTAGCCTGCCGGCCCAGCCAAACCTGGCAGGAAAATGTAAGACCCTTTGCGGGGGGACATGCCGGCCTGGGTCTAGAGCCCAAAACCCGAAGGTCTTGTCGAAAAGAGGCTTTATGTAGTCAAGGCCGTCAGTCTGCTGGCCGTGCTTAAGGCCGTCCGCGGCCGTCGGGCGGCTTAGGGTGAGTTTATAAGCTAACGCCAGCCCCGGCTAGTCCGCCCGAGGTCGAGAACGGAAAACCGCCCTGGGTCGGCGGCTGTGCCCGGGGCCTAAAAACCAGGGCCTAGCCGCCGACGGCAACGACGCCCGTCGGAGCGCCAGGTGAGCACGCTTGGTTCGGGCTTATACACCAGAACATTTGTGCAGTTATTAAAGGGTTACGGGAACACTAGTAAATGGTTAAGGTTATGAGTGGAGGTTTGGTTAGTGAATTGGGACACGGTGAGCATTTCCGAGCGGAAGCTGGGGCGGGATGGTCGGATGCTGCGGGTTCGGGGGGTGGGTTTCAGCCTGGCGCTGGTGATCCCGGCCCCGCCCAGGCCTCCCAGACCCCGGCCGAATTTTATTCCGCCCGCCTTGGCCCGGCTGAACGGCTCCTCTTCGAGCAGGCCTTAAAGCTAGAGGGCCTCGACCAGGAGGTCGCCTTGCTCCGGCTTCGCATTCGGCAGGACCTGGACGACCCGAAGGGTCTGATGCGGGGGATCGACCTATTGGTTAAGGCCCTGCGGACCCGCTACCGGCTCGGCCCCGACCGGTCGGAGCGGATTTACCAGGCCATCGTTGAGGTGCTGCAGGGCCTCGGGGAGGGTCTGGACGGCCCTGCCGGCGCGCCAGAGCCGTGAGGAGCGGAGCGGTGAGCGGCCTACGGGAAGCCGTTGCCCAACTTACCCGGGGGCTCGTCCGATCGGCCCCTCCCCGCCCCACGCGGCCAGAGGTTCAGCCGTGTTGTGCTTACGAGCTGGTCACCCGGCAGATGCTGGAGGATATGCGGGCGGAGCTGGCCGAGCTTAAGGCCCGTCTAAACGGCCTGCTCTTCATGCTGGCCGGGGCGATCCTGCTGGACGTTATTTTGCGGCTTGTTCGGCCGGGGTGATGCCCCCCTTACGGCCCTACCAGTTGGAGCCCCTCTCGGCCATCTGGCGGTCCGTCCGAGACCGGGCCGGCTTAAGCTTTTCGGTGATGATGGCCCGGCAGGCCGGTAAGAACGAGCTTTCGGCCCAGCTGGAAGTCCGCCTGCTTTTAAGGTTTGCCCCCTTCGGGGGCGATGGAATAAAGGCCAGCCCGACCTTTCGGCCCCAGACGTTGAATTCCCTGGACCGGCTCAAGGCCAGGCTGGATGACGCCGGCTTGGGTGGCCTCTGGCGGGCCGAGCGGGGCTACATCGTGCGCCTTGGCCGGGCCCGGATGGTCTTTCTTTCGGCCGAGCCCTCTGCCCAGGTGGTGGGTCACACCGCCGGCCTGCTCTTGGAGGTGGACGAGGCCCAGGACGTGCTGCCGGAGAAGTTTGACAAGGACTTCCGGCCGATGGGGGCGGCCACCAATGTCACCACCGTCTACTATGGCACGCCCTGGGACGGGGATTCCCTGCTGGAACAGGTCAAGGCCCGGCACTTGGAGCTGGAGCGCCGGGACGGGATCCGCCGCCACTTCGAGTACGACTGGGAGACGGTGGCCCGGTATAATCCGGCTTACGGGGTCTACGTGCGGGCCGAGCGGGAGCGCCTAGGCGAGGCCCATCCCCTTTTCCAGACCCAGTATGCCCTAAGGCCGGTGGCCGCCCTCAGCCGGACCTTTGATGGGGCCGACCTGCGTCTCCTGGCGGGTGAGCATCCCCGGCTTACGGGCCCGGTCGCCGGCGAACAGTATGTCATCGGGCTGGACCTGGCCGGTCAGGCCTGGGACGAGGTTCGGGGACTGGGCGGCTGGGACCCGGCCGGGCGCCGGGACTCGACGGTGCTTACTGTCGGCCGGGTAAGGCCCGGAAACTTCGGGTCGGTCTTGGAAATCGTTCACCATGAGGTTTTTACCGGCCTGCGCCACGACATCCTGGTTCCCAGGCTTGTGGAGGTTATCCGCCGCTGGCGGCCGCAGGTCGTGGCGGCCGACGCCACCGGCCTGGGCCAGCCCATCGTCGGGCTGCTGGGGGCGGAGTTCGGGCGGCGGGTCCGGCCGGTGGTGTTTATGGCTGCCCGAAAGACCGCCCTTGCGGCCGAGCTGATCGCCGCCGTGAAGGCCGGCCGGCTCAGGGTCTACGCTGACCCTTCGGCCGAGCGGGCGGAGTTTCTGCGCCAGTTCAGCCTGGCCCGGACCCGGGCCCGGCCGGGAGGCTACCTGGAGGTGGCGGTTGACCCGGCCGAGGGCCACGACGACTTTTTAGTTTCGGCGGCCCTGGCCTTGGAGGCCGCCGGGCAAGTTCGGCCCCGGCAAGCCCGGGGCTACCCGGCGGCCGAAGCCGGGCCGTAGTCAGGAGATTTTCGATGGTTGAGGACCTGCCCCGACTGATCCGGCGGCTGGACCTGGACCGGATGCGCCGTTACCAGGAGGCGTTGGAGCTTTATGCCGGCAACCATTGGCCCAGTGGACCCGGCCGCGGTCGTCGGCGGACCCTGACGGTGAACTACATCCGGACGGTTATCGACAAGGTTTCGACTTACCTGATGGCGGGGCGGGCGGTGGTAATTGATCCGGCTGACCGGTCGGAGTTGGCCCTGGCCCGGGCCACCGAGGCCGCCCTGCGGGAGGTGGCCGACCAGAACGAGCTGGACTGGCTGGAGCTCGAGACCGAAATCGACACCGCCGTGCTGGGCGATGGGGCTTACAAGGTCTGGTGGGACTCCGAGGCCGGGCAGGTTCGGGTCTCGGCCCCCGACGTCCAGGGGCTTTACGCCTGGCCCGACCCGGCTTCCCCCTTCGAGCCCCGGCGGGTCGTTTTGCGCCAGCTGCTGCCGGCTGCTGAAGTTAAGGCCCGGTTCGGGTTTGAGGCCGACGGCGAGGAGGCCGAGGTAATTGAGGACTGGACGGCCGGGCGGTTTCAGCTCTGGGTGGGCGGCCGGGCCTTTCCGGCCCAGCCCAACCCGTACGGGTTCATCCCGGTGGTGGTCTTTCCAAACGTGCGCCGGCCCAAGTCCTTCTGGGGCGAGTCGGATGCGCTGGTCCTTAAGGAGGTCCAGCTGGAGCTTAACCGGGCCTTCACTCAGCTTTCCCGGATAATGGAAGTCTCCGGGAACCCCATTGCGGTGCTTTCGGGGGTTACCGAGGCCGAAGATATTGCCGTTCAGCCGGGGGCCGTCTGGACCCTGCCGGAGGATGCCAAGGCCTACCTGCTTGACCTCTTGGCCAATGGGGCGGCCCAGCTGCACCTGGAGTATATAAATGCCCTTTACCGGATGCTCCACGACCAGGCGGAGGTTCCCCGGACGGCCTTTGGGGACAACCAGCGCAACCTTTCGGGGGTGGCGCTGGAGGTGGAGATGCAGCCCCTTTACCAGCGGGTCCAGCGCAAGCGGCTGATTCGGACGGCGGCGTATAAGCGGCGCAATGACCTCATTTTGCGGCTGTTGGAGCAATTTACCGGGCAGCGGTTTCTGCGCCGGCAGCGGGTGGTATGGGGGCAGGTGACGCCCCGGGACGAGTCGCGGCGGGTGGCCGACTTTGCGGCGCTGGTGGACCGGGGCCTGCGGTCCCGGCGGAGCCTGATGGACGAGCTTGGAGTTGAAGACGCCGAGGCCGAATTCACCCGCTGGCTTGAGGAACAGAACCGGCTGCGCCCAGGCCACGGTTAGTAAAAAGCATATCCTTATCCCCGCCAAGCGGCCTGGACAGTTGAATTAGCTTTCATTTAACAGCTAAAATGGGTTAGCCGGTGGCAATACAGGGGGTTGATGCCATGGATGGTGAGGAGCTCGACTTAAGACCCGTTCTGGATTCGGTGCGCCGTCGGCTTCCCCTCGTTCTCCTTCTTGCCCTGGCCGGCCTTTTGGGGGCCCTGGTGCTGACCCGCTTTTTCAGCCAGCCCGTTTACCGGGCCTCCGCCCGCATTCTCGTCGAGGCGGGCCAGCCGGCGGCAGCCCTGGCCGGGTCCATTCCCCTTGCAGCCGACACCTACGTTGAACTGGTGCGGGGGGAATGGCTAAAGCGTGAGGTGGGCCGAAGGCTGGAAATTGCCGACGGCCAGGGTTTGCCCTTCGAGCTTACGGCCCGTTCCGTTCGGGGAACTCAGATGGTGGTCCTGGAGGTCGAAAGTCCTGACCCTAAGGTGGCTTTGGAAGCTGCCCGCCAGACTCTGGGGCTCCTCCAGGAGCTGGTTCGTCAACGCCAGGCCGAACGCTTTGCCGCCGCCGAGCAGCGGCTCGAAGGTCAGGTGAGCGAACTGAGCGCCGAGCTGAACCGGGTTCGGACGGCCCTTTCCCAGGCCCGGACCGAGGCCGAACGGGCAAGCCTCTCCGACCAGCTCAGCCGCCTGCAGGCCGCCCTGGGCCAGCTCCAGGCCAGCTACGGAAACCTCAGGCTTGCCCAGGCTCAGACAAGCGACCTGATCATCGTTTTGGAGCCGCCGGCGTTGCCGGAGCGGCCGGTGCGCCCGAACCTGGTGGTCAATGGGGCGGTCGGGGGAATCCTTGGGCTGATAGTGGGCTTAACCTATGCCGCGGCTGTGGCCGTCTTGGACCGCCGGTTTCGGAGTGTAAAGGAGGCGGAGGAGCTTTTAAAGCTTCCGGTGCTGGCCGTCCTTTACCGGCAGGACCCAGCCTCTGAGGGGGGGATATTAAACATAATGAAGAAGCCTTTCGGGTTCTGCGGACCAATATCCGGTTTTCGGCGGTGGACCGGCCGCTTAATGTGCTGGTGGTGGGTTCGGTGGAGCCCGAAGCTGGCAAAACGACGGTGGCCGTTGGGCTGGGGCGGGCGCTGGCTTCTTTGGGCCAGCGGGTTCTGCTGGTGGATGGGGACCTGAGGCGACCGTCGCTCCACGAAGTTTTCGGGCTTAACCGTTCGCCGGGGCTTTCGGACTGGCTGGTGAACCCGGGGTTTGAGGCTGACAAGCTTTTGCGGCTGGTGGGAGATAACCTCTGGCTGCTGGCGGCCGGGACGCCGGCGCCGAATCCGGGGGACCTTCTGGCGTCGCAGCGTTTTGCCGAGGTTATTCGGGGTTTGGCCGGGCAGTTTGGGGCGGTGATTATGGACAGTGCGCCGGCCGCCGTGGGGGCTGACCTGCTTAATACCGCGGCGGTTGCCGACGGTTTTATCATGGTGATAAGTCTTGGTCTGACGGAGCGGGAGGAGGCGAACCGGCTGCTGAATCAGCTTAGGGGTGAAGGCGTCAGGGTTCTGGGGGTGGTGGTCAACCGGGCCGAGCCGAAAGGACGGGCCTATTACGGCTATTATTACGGGGGCGGAGGCAAGTGGGGGCTTGGGATTCTGCCGAGGCTGGGCCGGAAGGGTGATTCGAGTCGGACCTGAGGTAAAGGGGGCCCTAGACCGGGCAGGGCCGGTGGTATTCTTAGAGTCAAACCTGTTGGCCACCGGCCTTCCGCCCGAGGACGGGCGCCGGGCCCTGGCTGCCATGGCCGAGGCGGTCCGGTCGGCCGGGGCGGTCCCAGCCGTCGTCGGGGTTGTCCGGGGCGAGCCTGTGGCCGGCCTGGGGGAGGCCGAAATCGAGGAGGTGATCCGCTCGGGCCGGAAGCTGGGCCCCTCCGACCTGGGACCGGCCCTGGCTGCCGGCCTCACCGGTGGGACCACGGCGGGCCTCACCCTACTTTTAGCCGCCAGGCTTACGCCCTGGCCCATCCTGGCTACCGGCGGAATTGGGGGCGTTGGGGCCGATGACCCGGCCGACGTTTCCGCCGACCTTTGGGTGCTGAGTCGCTACCCGGGCCTGGTGGTCTGTAGCGGTCCGAAACTGCCGGCCGACGCCCGGGCGACCCTGGAGTGGCTGGAGACCCGGGGCGTGCCCGTTGTCGGCTACGGCACCGGGCAGCTGCCCAGGTTTTTGGTCGCCGACGGGCCGCCCCTTCGCCACCGGGTGGCGGGGCCCGAGGCGGCGGTGGCGGCCTGGGTTGCCCACCGCCGGTTTCACAACTCAAGCCTGCTTCTGGTCGTGCCGCCCCCGGCCCCTGCCCCGCCCGAAATCGAGGGCTGGGCGGCACTCGCCCTGGAGGCCGCCCGCCGGCAGGCAAAAACCGGGTCCGACGTAACCCCCCTCTTCCTGCAGAACCTGGCCCGGCTTTCCGGCGGCCTTAGCGTCGGGGTGAATGTCGGGTTGCTGCGGGAGAACGCGACCGTGGCCGCCCGGTGCGCTCAGGCCCTGAGCCGGGGACCGGGCCGGTAGCTCGGGTGCCGGCCCCAGGGGGCCGGTGTGCTATAATCCCCTCTGGTATGGGCGGCCGCCTACCGTTTCGGCTTGCACTTTTGCGGCTGGTCCTCATCGTGCTGACCGCCTTCTGGACGGCCGGGGCAACGGTCTTTGCCCTGATTTTCCTCTGGCGGGGAAGTACTTACCTTCAGCTCCTGCTGGTGGCGGTCTCCCCGGTGCCGATAACTCCCATCGTCAGCCGCCTGCCCGACGGCCCCGGCTGGACCGGGACCGACCGGGTAAACATCCTGCTCCTTGGGGTGGACAGTCGGCCGGACGAGTCGGTTGAGTTGGCCCGGACCGACACCATAATCCTAGCCACCATCGACCCGGTTAACCGGCGGGCGGCGATGCTTAACATTCCCCGGGACCTCTGGGTGCCCATACCGGTGGGGCCGGGCAACACCGTGGTCCAGGACCGGATAAACACTGCCCACCGCTACGGGACGTATTACAAATACCCCGGCGGGGGCCCGGCCCTGGCCAAAAAGACGGTGGAGTACAACTTCGGGGTGAAGGTGGATTACTACGTGCGGGTGGACTTTAAGGGGTTCACCGGCTTGGTGGACGCCCTGGGCGGGGTTGTGCTGGACAACCCCTACCCCCTCCGGGATGACGAATACCCGACTGAAAATTACGGGGTTCAGCGTATCTTCTTTTTTGGGGGGCTCCAGCCCATGGACGGCCAGGCCGCCCTCAAGTTCGTCCGCTCCCGGCATCAGGACACCGACTTCGGCCGGATCCGCCGCCAGCAACTGGTGCTCCTCGCCATGCGCCAGCGGGCCCTGGAGCTTAACCTGCTGCCGAGGCTGCCCCAGCTCATCGCCGAATACGGAAACCTGGTGAGCACCGACCTTAAGCCGTTGGAGGTCGTCGCCCTGGCCAGGGTTGCGGCCGGCATCGACCAGGGCTCGGTGACCGTCCGGGCCATCGAGGGCCCGGCCGTCCGGGACTTTACCGGTGAGGATGGGGCCTACCTGCTTCTGCCGGTGAAGCCTGAAATTAGCCGCATCATCCGGGGACTTTTTGAGGCCCCGGCCCCACGGGAAGTTCCCGAGGAATCACGGGTTGAGGTCCTTAATGGTACGCGGATCCCCGGCCTGGCCCGGCGAACGGCCGATTACCTGCAGGCGCAGGGCTTTCAAAAGGTGACCTTCGGGAACGCCGCCGTTTCGGTGGACCAGGAGCACACCGTAATTTATGACCTTACGGGGAAACCCGAAACCGTAAAGCGGCTCCAGCAGCTCCTGCGCCTTCCGGCCGGCAGTGTGCAGGCCTTGCCTGCCGACGGAGGCCTGGCCGGTCGGAACGGCGAGCAACCCGCCGACGTCCGCATCGTCATCGGACGGGACCTCACGTTGCCATCCGAATAGGCCAGT
Source organism: Chloroflexota bacterium (assembly GCA_040289115.1). GTDB lineage: Bacteria > Chloroflexota > Dehalococcoidia > JAUQQI01 > JAUQQI01 > JAUQQI01. Next base: position 31,635 of record PSKS01000007.1, on the reverse strand, counting down.
AAGAGGGGTTTGGAAGCGATGCGTCGGTTTCCCAAGGCATCGATAATTATCCGCGCCAAGAACGAAGAGCGGGACATCGGCTTGACCCTTTCAATGGTTTTCCGCCAGCGGATGCGGGACTTTGAAGTGATCGTGGTGGACTCGGGCTCCACCGACCGGACTCTGGAGGTCGCCCGGCGGTTTCCGGTAAAAATCATTGAGATCCCCCCGGAAAAATTCACCTACGGGCGGGCCCTCAATATCGGCATTGCCGCGTCCCGGGGGGAGTATCTCGTCTGCCTGAGCGCCCATGCCATCCCGGCCGATGAGGAGTGGCTGGGCAACCTTCTTTCGGGCTTCGATGACCCCGAGGTGGCCGGGGTTTACGGCATGCAGATCCCCCGGCCCGACTGCAACTTCCTGGAGGTAATCGGCCTGGCCCTGGAGGGAACCAACAGCCCGTATCCGCGCCTTCAGCGGCGGGGCCGCTCGAACTTCTCTAATGCCAACAGCGCCATCCGGAGGACCCTCTGGGTTCAGGTGCCCTTCGACGAGACCCTCTCAGGAGCCGAAGACTTCGCCTGGGCCAAGCAGGTGCAGGAGCTGGGATATTTAATAAAATACGAGCCGACGGCCCGAGTTTACCACTCCCACGGCGGGCCTGTCTTGAAAATTATGCGGCGGGCCGTCCGGGATTTTACCACTCGGCTGGCCGTCACCGTCGGGATTCTGGCGACTAAGCCGCCGGTGCTCTACTACCCGCCCCGACCGGAGGCCGAATAGGACCGGGCTACTGGGTGTTCTTGCTGACCGTTTCGGAGGGCTGGGGAACTTCCGAGACTACCTTAAAGGGAGGGTCCGGGATCATTGCCATTACCCAGAGACACCAATTGCAGAACTGGCGGCCATCGTCAAGGCGGAAGAGCCTGCGGGCCCGGCCGCAGGTGTGGCAGACCTCGGTGAATCTTCCCGTAGACTCCGCTCCTTTCAAGGTCACCCTCCCGGTATGAAAAACAGGCCCGGATGTGTCTCCCGGTATACCTTAAGGTCATAATAACGTATTTTAGACCTGCGGTTCCGCCGGGGCCGGATGAGCCGGACCCGGGCCAGAACCGCCACCGCCCCCAGCCCTTCGGCTGCCTCAATCAGCTGGGCCCGCTCGGCCTCTGAGGGCCAGGGCGGGTCCCCCAAAGCCGAGACGGCCAGCCTTACCAGCCAGATTGTACCATTTGGAAAGCGGACTTTCAAACCGTCGGTCGCCTCTTCGATTTGGGCGCCGTATCCGGCCAGGTCTTGAATGACCCGGTGCCGGCCGATGCGGTCAAGGATCGACCCCAATGGGAGCATCTTACCCGCTCCGCTCAGCTCAGACTTCGGCTTGGTTAAAGGTCTAATGGGTCCAGCTTAAGTCGCCTACGGGGTCGACCTCGAAGTTCTGGGTGAGGGGCCGGATGGTGCCGGCCCGGGGAAGCCTCTCCCCGTCAAATTCCAGGCGAACCACCCACAGGTCGAACGTGCCGCCCCGGGCCGAAACGAAGGCCAGATAGCGGCCGTCTGGCGACCAGGCCGGACTCCGGCTCACCCCGTCGGTGATGATGGGGTGCATTTCCGAGCCATCGGGCCGCATCACCCAGATTTCGTGCCGGCGCTGGGACCGCTTAACAAAGGCGATCCAATGGCCGTCGGGCGACCAGGCCGGGTCGTAGGCCCCTTCGGCCTCGGAGGTTACCGATTTGGCCTGCCCGGTGGCCGGGTCCAGGATGTAAATCTGGGGGATCCGGGACTGCTGGTAGATGGCGAGGGCCACCGCGGTCCCATCGGGCGACCAGCTAGGCCGGTCCACTCCGCCCCAGGCGTCCCCGAGGACGGCCAGCCGGCGCAGGCCGGTTCCGTCCGCATTGATAACCCACGGCTGAAGGAAGGCCGAGCCCCGCTCCGAAAGGAAGAGGATCCGCCGGCCGTCGGGGGACCACGCCGGCCTGAAGGCCCAGGTCAGGGGCCGCCAGTTGCGGGTAAGCTCCTGGAACTTGCCCGTGTCCAGGTCGAGGACGACCAGGTCGGCGTAGCCCTCTTCGTAGCGGCGGCTAAAGGCAACCTTCCGGCCGTCTGGCGACCAGGTAGGCTGAGAATCGAGGTAGCCGTCGGTGAGGCGGCGGACCTGGCCGTTCTCCCAGAGCCAGAGGCCGGTCCCCTTGGTAAAGACGATGCGGCCCGGTGGCCAGGGCTCGGCCGGGAGGACCGGGGGGCCGGCCGGGGCGGCCCCGGGCTGGCGGTTCAGGCCGAAAAACTGGCTCCAGCGGGCCCAGTTCTCGGCGGTGCAGCCGGCGGTAAGGGCCGCCGCGATGAGCAGGAGGGCGGCCCGGCGGGTTAGGGGCCTCATGGGGCCGCCGCCTCCTGCCGGGCCGCCCCGATAACCTCTCGGATGTCCGTGATGCCGGCGGCCGTAAGGTGGGCGACGATGCCGTCCAGGATTTCGATGGGGGCCCGGGGATTTGCAAAGCAAGCGGTGCCCACCTGGACGGCGGTGGCCCCGGCCAGGATGAACTCCAGGGCGTCGGCGGCGCTGGTTATTCCGCCCACGCCGATGACCGGAATTTTAACCGCCCCGGCGACCTCATAGACCATCCGAAGGGCGACCGGTTTTATCGCCGGCCCCGAAAGGCCCCCAAACCCCGCCCCCAGCACCGGTCGACGGGTCCGGATATCGATGGCCATCCCCAGCAGGGTGTTGATGAGGCTTACGGCGTCGGCACCGGCCGCCTCAACGGCCCGGGCCACGGCCACGACGTCGCCCACGTTGGGGGTAAGCTTGACGATAACGGGCAGGGAGGTGGCCTTCCGTACGGCGGCGGTAACGGCCGCGGCCGCTGCCGGGTCGGTGCCGAATTCCAGGCCGGTCTCGACGTTGGGACAGGAGATGTTCACCTCGAGGCCCGCCACCCCCGGGACGCCGTCGAGGCGGGCGGCCAGCTCGGCAAACTCGGCCGGGGTCTCCCCGGCGATGTTGACGATTACGGGCACCTCCCAGCCGGCCCAGATGGGGGCCTTTTCCCGGATGAGGGCCTCGACGCCGATATTTTGCAGGCCGATGGAGTTGAGCATCCCCGCCGGCGTCTCCACGATGCGGGGGGTGGGGTTGCCGGGGCGGGGCTGAATGGTGGTGCCCTTGCAGACGATGGCCCCAAGCCGGCCGATGGGAACCAGGTCGGCGTACTCGGTGCCGTAGCCGAAGGTGCCCGAGGCCACCATCACCGGGTTCTTAAGGCGCAGCCCCCGGGGATTTCGGGGCGCTAAGTCCACCGAAAGATTCACCACGTCAGAGGGTCCTCAGCGTAGCCGGTGACCTTTCGCCGAACTGGTCGAAAAGGCCGATACCCTGGGCTGAGGCGTCCTGTTCCAGCCCCCGGTAAACGGCCAGGCCGCCGAGGTAGACTAGGCAAGGACCTTTAATTCCCGCGGCCCGTAGGCTTTCAAGGACCTCTGGGTTTGAAAACTTGGCCGCAACCGCCCAGACATCCGGTCGCCGAACCCTACCCCGAGCCTCCGCAAGGACCCACAGGGACGTTCCGGAAGGCTCCCGGCCCACGGCTGCAAGGTCGACCTCTACCCGGTCGGCGGCCAGCGGTGCCGGCGGACTGACAACCTCCAAGCCTTTGGCTTCCAAAAGCCTGAGCAATGCCGGGGCCAGGGTTGCCCCCACCGCCAGTTCCCCCTGCTCCGAGCGGAGGTCCCGGACCTCGGCGGAAAGCTCGTCTAGAAGCCGCAGGGGCGCGTCGGTCCGCCCTTCCAGCCGGCCGAGCTGGACCCTGAGCTCTTCCAGCCGGGCTTCGAGAGCCCGGATTGCGGCCCCGGTCTCCTCCTGCCTTCGGAGTAGTTCCTCCAGGAGGGTTACCGTCCGACCCTGGGTATCGGCCGACCGCTCGTCAACTTGAAGGATCCTTTCCAGAAGTCCGATGATTCGGTCAAGGGCGTCAAAGTTTACGGACATCTGCCGGCCTCCGCACAAATTTTACACGCCTGGAGGTAGGGCCGGCGGACTGTTAAAGCCGTCCCCGGCCATTCGGCCGCCCCTCAAATCCACCTGATATCTGCCAGGGTAAAAACGGGGCCGTCGGCACAGGCCCGGGCCGGCCCCTGCTCGGTCCAGACGGTGCATCCTAGGCATACGCCGACGCCGCAGGCCATGGGGGCCTCGACCAGCACCTGGACCCGGGTCAGAAGGTCGGCGGGCAGGGTCCGGGCCCCCAGCCGGTAGAGCTCCGGGGATCCAGCCAGGAAAACCTGGGCCGCAGCCCCCCAGTCGACGCCGGTGAGGGGCCGAAGCTCCAGGCCGAGGTCCGGCGCGGTTGGGTTTGCGGCCGAATCCGGCCGGTCGGTAAGGCCGATAAGCCGGCTGTCAATTCCCAGGGCGGCGAGGCGGCGGGCGAGGGGGAAGAGGGCGGCCAGGTGGCGGCCGCTACCGACCAAGAGCGCCGGCCCCCCGGTCCCCACTTGGTAGCCGCGGCCCAGCGGACCCCAAACCGCCAGCCGGTCCCCCGGCCGGCGCTCGGCTAGCCACCCCCGGCCCCGTCCCGCCGGGGTGTAGAGCAGGCCCAGTCGCCCCGCCCCCGCATCGGCCCGAACCGGGGTGAAGGGCCGAGGAAGCAGAGGGTCCAGGCTTCCTGGGGGGGCGCACCGGACCATGATAAACTGCCCCGACTCGAACTGCCGGGCGACCTCGGGGGCCGAAAGCTCCAGGTAGTAATACCGGCCGTCGTACGGCCCGTTTTCGACAACGGTCGCCTCGACCAGCACCCGAGACATTTCAGCGGCCGCGGGGGTGGCGGTACTCCCGGAGGGGCAGAACCGAGTAGCCGGCCGTGCCGGCCTTAAGGGCCTGAATCGCCGCCCGCAGGGTGTCCAGGGACGTGTAGCAGGGGACCTGCCGCTCCACGGCGGTGCGGCGGATTTCGAAACCGTCTTTAAGGGGGGTCCGGTTTCCGGTGAGGGTATTGACTACCCCGTTTACCATCCCCTCCCGGATGACGTCCACCACGTTCGGCTGACCCTCCCCCAGCTTGTGAACCTGCCGTTTCACCGGAAGGCCAAGCTGCCGGATGAACCGGGCCGTGCCCTCGGTGGCGTAGAGCTCGAAGCCCAGGTCGGCCAGGGCCCTGATGAGGGGTGCGGCCTCGGGCTTATCCCGGTCGGCGATGGTGAGGAGAATGGCCCCTTTGCGGGGCAGGGCCAGGCCCGAGGCGATGAGGGCCTTGATGAGGGCGGCCTCAAAGGTGAAGTCGATGCCCATCACCTCGCCCGTCGACTTCATCTCGGGGCCCAGGTAGGTGTCCACCCCGGCCAGTTTTGACATCGAGAAGACCGGGGCCTTCACCGCCACCAGCCGGGACCGGGGCCAGAGGCCCCCGCCGTAGCCCAGGGACGCTAGGGAATCCCCTAGGGCGATCCGCGTCCCCAGAAAGACCATGGGAACCCCGGTAACCTTCGAAATGAAGGGGACTGTCCGGCTGGAGCGGGGGTTAACCTCCAGCACGTAGACTTCGGAGTACACCGGCCCGGCCGGGGGCCGGCCCCAGGCCGGCCAGCGGTCGCCGTTGGGCCGCATGATGACGAACTGGATGTTAAGCAGCCCCTTAAGGCCCAGGGCCCGGCCGATCCGGATGGTGTAATCGACGATGGTCTCCACCTCCTGGGGGGTCAGGTGGATGGCGGGGTAAACGGCCATAGAGTCGCCGCTGTGGACGCCGGCCCGCTCAATGTGCTCCATAATGCCCGGGATGAGCACCTGCTCCCCGTCGCAAACGGCGTCCACCTCCACCTCCCGGCCCTCCAGGTATTTGTCGATCAGGATCGGGTGGCGGCCGGCGGCTTCCAGGGCCATCTCGACGTAGCGGATGAGCTCCTCCCGGTCGTGGCAGATCTCCATGGCCCGGCCGCCCAACACGTAGCTGGGGCGGACCAGGACAGGGTAGCCGATGGCATCGGCCACCTTAATGGCCTGGGAGACGGTGGTCACGGCCGCCCCCGGGGGCTGTGGGATCCCCAGCCGGCTTAGAAAGTCCTCGAAGCGGCGGCGGTCCTCGGCCAGGTCGATAGCCTCGGCCGGGGCCCCCAAGAGCTCCACCCCAGCCCGGGCTAAGGGCCAGGCCAGGTTTATGGCCGTCTGACCCCCGAACTGGGCGATAGCCGGGGGCATCTCCTCGTTCTCCAGGACGCTCAGCACCGACTCGGCATCCAAAGGCTCGAAATAGAGCCGGTCGGAGGTGTCGAAGTCCGTCGAGACTGTCTCCGGGTTGGAGTTGATAATGAGGGCCTTAACCCCGGCCGAACGGAGGGCCCAGACGCTGTGGACCGAACAGTAATCGAACTCGATCCCCTGCCCGATGCGGATAGGCCCGCTCCCGATGACCAGGGCCTTTTCTTCGGGCACCGGCTCGGCCTCGTTCTCGGTGCCGGCGTAGGTGCTGTAAAAATAGGGGGTTTGGGCCTCGAACTCGGCTGCGCAGGTATCCACCAGCTTATAAACCGGCCTTATCCCCCAGCGCTGGCGCAATTCCCGGACCTGGTCCGGCAGCCGGTCGGCCAACCTGGCGATCTGCTCGTCGGAGAAGCCCAGCCGCTTAGCCTCCTTAAGCAGGGGAGGATTTAAGGGCTCCGAAAGGAGCCGGCGCTCCATCCGCACGATGTTGAGCATCCGCTCCAGGAACCAGGGGTCGATTCCGGTGGCTTTAAATAATAAGTCCACGCTTACCCCTCGGCGGAGGGCAGCCATCACCGCCCAGAGGCGCAGGTCGTTGGGGTAGAGGGGAAGCACCCGCTTTAGGTCTTCGGGGTCGGTGGGCAGGCCGTTTTTGAGGGCCTCAACCCAGGTCGGGTCCTCCCACTGGAGGGACCGGCGGCCGATCTCCAAGCTGCGCACCGCCTTCTGGAGGGCCGCTTCGAAGGTGCGGTCAACGGCCATCACCTCGCCGGTGGCCTTCATCTGGGTGCCCAGCCGCCGGTCGCCGAAGGGGAACTTATCGAAGGGCCAGCGGGGAATCTTAACTACGCAGTAATCCAAGGCCGGTTCGAAGGCAGCCACGGTCTTGCCGGTGACGGCGTTGGGGATCTGGTCGAGGGTAAGGCCGATGGCGATCTTGGCCGCGACCCGGGCGATGGGGTAGCCGGTGGCCTTGCTGGCCAGGGCTGAGCTGCGGCTCACCCGTGGGTTGACCTCGATGACGTAGTAAGGGGGGAGGCCGTTAGGGCCGACGGGGTGGCCCCGGGGGGCCAGGGCGAACTGGATGTTGCAGCCCCCCTCAATTCCCAGGGCCCGGATAATCTTCAGGGCCGAGGAGCGCAGCATCTGGTACTCTTTGTCCGTCAGGGTCTGGCTGGGGGCCACGACGATGCTGTCGCCGGTGTGAACCCCCATCGGGTCGATGTTCTCCATGTTGCAGACGGTGATGCAGTTGTCGGCCGAGTCCCGCATCACCTCGTACTCAATCTCCTTCCAGCCGATGACCGACCGCTCGACCAGGACCTGGTGGACCGGGCTAATGATGAGACCCGTCTCGACGATGCGCACCAGCTCCTCCCAGGTATAGGCGATGCCGCCCCCGGTGCCCCCTAGGGTATAGGCTGGTCGGACGACCACCGGCAGGCCCAGCTTCGCCACAACCCGCTCAGCCTCGGCCACGCTGGTAACCACCTCGCTCTCCAGGACGGGCTCCCCAATGGACATAAGTAGCTCCTTAAAGAGGGCCCGGTCCTCCGCCCGCCGGATGGCCTCCAGGGGCGTTCCCAGCAGCCGGACCTCGTAGCGGTCCAACACCCCCAACTCGGCCAGCTCCACGGCCAGGTTAAGGCCGGTCTGACCTCCCAGCGTCGGCAGCAGGCCGTCGGGCCGCTCCCGCTCGATGATGCGGGTCAAAACGTCGGCCGTTAAAGGCTCGATGTAAACGACGTCGGCGATCCCTTCGTCGGTCATGATGGTGGCCGGGTTCGAGTTGACCAGGACGCAGGTAACCCCCTCCTCCCGGAGGGCCTTGCAGGCCTGGGTGCCGGAGTAGTCGAACTCGGCCGCCTGGCCAATGATGATCGGCCCGGAGCCGATGACCAAAACCTTGCGGGGTTTCTCAGCCATCTTTGCGGCCGCTTCCCTCCATGAGCTTGATGAACTCTTCGAAGAGATACATGTTGTCCCAGGGTCCCGGGGACGCCTCGGCGTGGTACTGGATGCTGAAGACCTTAAGGCCCGGGTGCTCTAAGCCCTCCACAGTGCCATCGTTGAGGTTGATGTGGGTTATCCGGACGCCCGGGTCCAAACCCTCGGCCGAGACGGCGTAGCCGTGGTTCTGGGCGGTGATATACACCCGGCCCGTCCGCAGGTCCTTGACCGGGTGGTTGGCCCCCCGGTGGCCGAACTTGAGCTTGAAGGTTTGACCGCCGAAGAGGCGGCCCAACACCTGGTGGCCCAGGCAGATGCCCATAATCGGCCGCCGGCCCACCAGCCCTTCGGCCGTCCTTACCAGGTAGTCCAGGAGGGCCGGGTCGCCCGGACCCGGCGAGATGAGGATGCCGTCCGGGCCGAAACTTAAGACCTCCTGGGCGGTGGCGGTGGCCGGAACCACCGTAACCTCACAGCCGAGGCGGGTGAGGCTGCGCAGGATGTTGAATTTCACGCCGCAGTCAACGACTACCACCCGGAAGCGGGGCCGCCAGTCGGGCCCCGGGGCCGGCCAGCGGTATGGGGCCGTGGTGGTGACCAGCCGGACGAAGTCCAGCTCGTCGTAGCGGGGGCCAGTCTTAAGGGCCTCCAGCAGTTCCCCGGGGCGGCGGCCGACACCGATGGCCCCCATCATTACCCCGTGCTGGCGGATCTTGCGGGTGAGAGCCCGGGTGTCGATGCCGGCCAGGCCCGGAATGTTGTGCCTTACCAGCAGCTCCCTGAGGGTCATCCGGGCCAGGGTGTGGCTAGGGGTCGGGGAGGGCTCGTAGACGACGAACCCCTGAACCTGAATCCGCCTGGATTCAAAGTCCAGCTCGTTTATGCCGTAGTTGCCGATGAGGGGGTAGGTCAGGACCACAACCTGGCCGGCGTACGAGGGGTCCGACAGGACCTCCTGGTAGCCGGTCATGCTGGTGTTGAAAACCACCTCCCCGATGGCCGTGGTTTCGGCCCCAAAGGAGTAGCCCTCAAAGGTCGTCCCGTCCTCCAGGACGAGAAGGGCCGGTGGGCCCTTCTCAAGCCCGCTTGCGTCCATCGTAGACAACCTCGCCGTCAAAGATGGTGAGCACCACCCGCCCCCGCAGGGTTGCCCCCGCCAGGGGCGTGTTCTTGCCCAGGGAAGCAAACTCTTCCGGCCGAACAACCCAGGCCGCTTCGGGGTCCAAAACTACCAGGTCCACGGGCTCGCCCGGCCGGAAGGTGTACGGAACCCGAAAGCCGGCCTGTTCTAGAATCCGGCCCGGGCCGGCCGTAAGCCGGGCGATGAGGGTGGGCAGGTCGAGGAGGCCGGCGTGGACCAGCGTCATGAGCAGGCCGAAGGCCGTCTCCAGGCCGCTGATGCCGAAGGCGGCCTGCCCGTATTCGCAGGCCTTGTCCAGCCAGTGGTGGGGGGCGTGGTCGGTGGCGATGACGTCGATGGTGCCGTCCCGCAGGCCCGCCATCAGGGCTAGGCAGTCGGACCAGGCCCGCAGCGGCGGGTTGACCTTGGTCCGAGGGTCGTAGGGGGGCAGGTCGTTTGGGATGGGGACGGTCCCCACCGGCGGGTGGGCGTTGCCTTCGGCTCCCAGGAGCCAGCGGTCGGTGAGGGTCAGATGGTGGGGACAGACCTCGGCCGTAACTCGGACGCCCCGAGCCTTGGCCGCCCGCACCAACTCCACCGAACCCCGGGTGCTCAGGTGGGCCAGGTGGACCCAGCCGCCGGTGAGCTCGGCCAGGGCGATGTTCCGGGCCACGGGCACCTCTTCGGCGGCGGCCGGCATTCCCCGCAGGCCCAGCCGCCCCGCCACCGGCCCTTCGTTGGCTGAAGCCCCCTCGGCTAGGGCCGGTTCCTCGCAGTGGTCGATGACGGGCCGGCCGGTAAGCAGGCCGTACTCCAAGGCCCGGCGCATTAGCCGGCTGTCGTAGACCGGCCGGCCGTCGTCGCTGAAGCCGACGGCCCCGGCCTCGGCCAGTTCGACCAGGTCGGCCAGTTCCCGACCGGCCTGCCCCCGGCTCACGCAGGCGATGGGAAGCACCCGAACGACCCCCGTCTCCCGGGCCCGGCCGTAGATTATGGCGACCCGCTCGGGGGTATCGATGGGTGGGTCGGTGTTGGGCATGGCGCAGACCGTCGTAAAGCCGCCCCGGGCGGCGGCCAGGGTGCCGGTGGCGATGGTCTCTTTGTGCTCTTGGCCCGGCTCCCGCAGGTGGGCGTGCAGGTCGATAAAGCCGGGGGTTACCACCAGGCCCGAAGCGTCGATAAACTCAAAGTCCGGGGGTGGGGTAAGGGCCCCGGGCTCGGCCAGGGCCTTAAGCCGGCCGGCCTCAATGAGCAGGTCCAGGGGGCGGTCCAGGCCGGCGGCCGGATCGATGACCCGCCCGCCCCGAATAAGGTAGTTGCCCATCAGCCCTCCACCACCGCCCCGGACAGAAGGTACAGCAGGGCCATCCGGACGGCAACCCCGTTGGCAACCTGCCGGGTCACTAGGGACCTGGGGCCGTGGGCGACCTCGGAGGCTATCTCCACCCCCTCGTTCATCGGCCCAGGGTGCATGACCACCGCTTCGGGCCGAGCCAGCTCAAGCCGCTTCGAGTTTACCTGGTAAAGCCGGATGTACTCCCGCAGGCTGGGCAGCAGGCCGGCCTGCTGGCGCTCCCGCTGGAGCCTGAGGGGCATCACCACGTGGGCCCCGGTCAAGGCCCGGTCCAGGTCGTACTCAACTGTTACGGCCGGCCATAGTTCAGCCGAAACCATCGTCCGGGGCAGGAGGGTTGGGGGGCCGCAGAGGACCACCTCGGCCCCCAGCTTCGTCAGGCCCCAGACGTTCGACCGGGCAACCCGGCTGTGGAGGATGTCGCCGACAATAACCACCTTGAGGCCGGCGATTCGGCCGAAGTGTTCCTTGATGGTGAAAAGGTCTAAGAGGGCTTGGGTCGGATGCGCATGCCAGCCGTCCCCGGCGTTGATAACCGAGGCCCGGACATGCTGGGCCACCAGGTAGGGCGCCCCGGACTGGGGGTGGCGGATGACCACGAAGTCAGCCCCAAGGGCCTGGAGGGTAAGGACCGTGTCAATTAAGGACTCGCCCTTGGCCACGCTGCTGCCGGCCGCCGCCAGGTTGACCACATCGGCCCCGAGGGCCTTGGCGGCAAGCTCAAAGGAGACCCGGGTTCGGGTGCTCTCTTCGTAGAAGCAGTTGACCACCGTCCGGCCCCTGAGGGTGGCCACCCGGGGAATGGGCCGACCTAAAATCTCCTTCATCCGGGCGGCCGTGTAAAGGACGTAGTCGACCTCCTCGGCCGTAAAATCATCCAGGTCCAGGACATGGCGCCGCCGGACCGGTGCGCCCGGCACCAGGGAGCCGACATCCTGCCTTTCCGGACTGAGGGTGTTCGGTTCCAAAGTAGTCCCCTTTACGCTTCGGGTTTGATTAAGAGCACCTCATCGGTCCCGTCCACCTCCTCCAGCCGAACCTGAACCTCCTCCCGGCGGGAGGTGGGGACGTTTTTGCCAACGTAATCGGCCCGAATGGGCAGTTCCCGGTGGCCCCGGTCGATGAGGACCGCCAGCTGGACCCGACGGGGGCGGCCGAAGTCCATCAGGGCATCCAGGGCCGCCCGAACCGTTCGCCCGGTGTAGAGGACGTCGTCCACCAGGACGACAACCTTTCCGGTGATGTCCACGGGAATGTCGGTCTGCTGAAGGGTAGGCCGCAGGCCCCGCATGGGGAGGTCGTCACGGTAAAGGGTGATGTCAAGCTCGCCCACCGGGACCGGCTGGCCTTCGAGTTCGCTGAGGATGCGGGCAAGCCGCCGGGCAAGGGGAACTCCCCGGGTGCGCATGCCGACCAGGACCAGGTCGGCGGTACCCCGGTTGCGCTCGGCAACCTCGTGGGCGATGCGCGTCAGGGCGCGCCGGATGTCGCTGCGGTTAAGTAAAATGACTTCGGCCACCGGAAACAGACCCCTAAATTTACCTCGGGCCGTCCGGGGCCGGCAGGTGGGGCACACCTTAACGGGGGAAGCCGATTCTGTGCCCAGCCTTACCAGCCTCGCCGGACTGATTTAAAGGCGGGCCATCCAGCCCACTCAACCCCCAGTATACCACGGACTCGCCCGGGAAGCAAATCCGGTCAAGCGGTCACCTGGACATTCCGGGGGTTGCTTGAATATGATTAGCTAGCGCCCGGAGCTAAGAGGCGGGTGGAAGAAGAGGCCCACCGAATCCGGGTGGAGGAGGGGTTACCGGCCATCGGGGAGCGGCACGTAAAGCTGGCCGTCGAACGGCTCCAGTCCCGACAGGCCTAGATGTCCAGGGAGCGGCGCCCCCTGCGGTCGGATATCGCCTGGAGCGCCCCGGACCGGATCGTCGTCCGGGGCTACGACCTGGCCGGGGAGCTACTGGGCCGGGTCAACCTGGGGGATATGGCCTTCCTGGGGCTGATGGGCCGGCTGCCCACGCCCCAAGAGTCGGCGGTGTTTAATGCAATGCTGGTGGCCCTGGTGGAGCACGGCCTGACGCCGAGTGCCCTGGCCGCCCGCCTCACTTACCTGGGGGCGCCCGAGGCCCTGCAGGGGGCGGTGGCCGCCGGCCTGCTGGGCCTCGGCAATGTCTTCGTCGGGAGTCTGGAGGGGGCGGCCCGGATGCTCCAGGAGGCCCTTGAAGGCATCCCAACCGAAGCCGACCTGCGGCCAATTGCGGCCCGGGTCGTGGCCGGATTTGCCGAGCGGAAAGCGCTGATCCCGGGAATCGGCCACCCAATCCACAAGCCGGTCGATCCCCGAACCCCCCGTCTCTTTGCCATCGCCGCCGAGGCTGAGGGCCGGTTCGGCCGGAGCCTGCCGGTGAACGCCACCGGGGCGGTCGGGGCCTTGGCCAGCGAGCTGGGTATACCCTGGCAGGTCTGCCGAGGGTTGGGGGTGATGGCCCGGGCGGTGGGCCTGGTGGGCCATATCCTCGAGGAGATGCGGCAGCCCCTGGCCGAGGAGGTTTGGCTTCGGGTCGACGCGGAAGCCACCGCCCACCTCTGGGACCCGGCCGAGCAGTCCGACCCCTAGTTACCCGACCCGAACCCGGTAGATGGTTACCGGGCCGGCCCGGTAGGCCACCTCAAGGAGGCCCTGCCGGGCCATCTGCTCAAACTTGGCCAGCCCGGCCGGCTCGTAATAGGCCCGTTCCAGCTCCCCCACCACGACATACCGGACGCTGTACTTACCCAGCAGCCGGAGGGCTTGGGTCGGGTCAGTAGTGTTGTAGATGGCGGCCACGTCCCGAATCCGCCGCTCTACCAGGGGCTCAGTGTAGATGGCCCGCTGCTGGCGCTCGTGCCAATTCCACCCGATGACGGTCGGAAGGCCGGTGTAGACCGCGAAGCGGGCGCCCCAGCGGTATTCGGGGGTGTGGCCTTCCAGGATAACGGGCGACCCTTCGACGTTATCCAAGAGCCAATCGATGGCCATCCGGTCGTACTTAAGGCTGAGGGGCTGGCGGTCGAAGTAAACGGCATTGTCCATAAAGGCCCGGCCGTCCAAGGTAAAGCCTTCCGCCCCAGGGAAGCGGTCACGGACCTTTGCGGCAGTGGCCAGCACCGGGTAGCTTAAGGCCGCCGCCAACAGTACCCACAAAACCCCAACCCAAACCTGACGGAGGGTGGGATTCCAGCTACGGATTCCCACAAGCAGGTCAGCTAGGCCCACGGCGGCCGAAAGGCCCCAAAGGACCCAGACCTGAACGTAGAACTTAAAGACGGTGTTCATCCGGCCGATGTCCCCCCGCAGGACCAGAACCTCCACGGCCAGGGTAAGGGCGGCCCCGGCCCCCGCCAGGGCAAAGGCCAGCCGCCGGGCGGCCGAAACTTCCGGCCGCATGAAGTTGAGCAGGCTTAATCCGAGGAGGGCCGCGGCCGTAAGCTGGGCCCCGGCTCCCAGGGCCAGCAGGACCCCGGCCAGGGCCAGGCCGGCGTACAGGATCGGCCGTTCCAGAGGGTCGGGCCCCGGCCGCAAGAAAGGCCACGCTTCCCACAGAAGCCAGGAGCCCACCACGAAAACGAAGAGGCCGTGGACCGTAAGGAAATCCAGAAAGCCGGTCCGGGGCCCTCGCCAGGGCTCAAAGGTGGTGTAGGGCGTGGCGTAGTGAGCAAAAAACGGCCAGAAAAGAACCCGGCTTAAAACCAGGACGGCCGCCGCCTGCCAGCCGCAGGCCAGGGCCCAGTTCCGGTCAAGGCGGCCGAACCGATGGTATTCGGCCAGGCCGATGCCCACTACCACCAGCCCCAGGTAGGTTGGGAAATCCCAAGTGTTGGTCGGCCCGAGGGTGCCAACGACCAGGCCAAGGAGAAGAACCCGCAGCAGGCGCTCCCTAAAGCCGATGGCCTTGTGGGACCCGGCCACTGCCCCCACTGCCCCGGCCAGGGCACCCAGGGTGAGGGGCAGGGCCAGCAGGTGGGGGTGAAGGTCGGCGTAAAGGAATGTAAAGAAGGGGAATTCGTTGATGGTATCCGGGATCACCCGGGTCGGGTTCCAGTAGGGCCACTCCGGCCGGAAGGAGAGAGGCTGGCCCTCGGCCAGTATCCGCCCGAGGCCGGCGGCCACCCGGAGCAGGCTGCCCAGGCCCGGAACCGTGCTTCGGACGTCCCCGCCGAGGTCGGCTAGACCCCCTAAATAGAGCCTTGCCTCGCCCAGGTTGCCCAAGACGGCCACGAAGAGGGTCCCCAGCAGGCCGAAGCCCACCGTCCGCCCGGGTGTCGGGGCCCGGGCCAGCCCGGCCGCAACCCCAAAGGCCCCGGCTGCCGTCAGGCCGAACCAGGTGGGAATCGCCAAGTTATAGGCAATCCAGGGCAGTATGCCCGTGAGCTTGATCAGGACGGCGACCAGCACAAAGCCGAAGTAATAATAGTTAATATAACCACCCGCAAACCACGGGTCATACGGGGGAAAATAGGGGCTTCGGAGCACCCCGTTAAGGAAAGCAAAATCCAGTGGCTTTTCGCCTCCCATAATCGGATGCCAGAGGTCCGGGTTGCCCATCCGGATCAGCAGAAAGGCCCCGAATCCCCCCAGAAAGACGGCCTCCCCCGCCGCCACTGCCCACCAGCGGTCGGCAAATATGCTTCGAATCTCCCGCCGGGTCTTCCAGGCGAATAGCAGGCCCAGCGCGGCCAGCCCGGTGAGTACCCCGGCCACCGCCGGACCGCTGAAGCTAAAGAGCCTCAAACTTGCCCCAAACCAGACCACCCAGCCCAGGGCCACCAGGCCGAAGGCCTTCGCCACGGCCCAACCCCCGTCGGGCAGACTCCCGAGGGCCGCCCGGACGATGGGGAAGGCGGCAAGGCCAACGACCTCCACGGCCAGGAGCCAGGCCAGCACCGTCAGAAGCCCGCCGGCGTTGACCGGGCTTTCCCGGTCGAAGGCTTCCGACCAGGTGAAGGCCTGCTCGTAAATGGGGCGGTCCTCCGGCCTGAGCATCAGGCCGGTGGGGGCGCGGCTCGCCTCGAGGGGGGTTACCCGGCGGACGGCCTCCCAGTCGATATCGCCCAGGATCCGCTCGGCCCGGGCCCGGGAGTAGGCCGGGGTCTTTTTAAAGATGTCTACCTGGGGGTGGTCGTAAACCGTGAAGGCCTCTTCGGCCCCCTGGTCGTTAATGGTCAGGCCGAAGAGGCCTGGGAACGAGTTGAAGGTTTTTAGGCGCTCGAAGCCCAGCTCCCCGCTGAAAAGGGCCTGGTAGTAGCGGGTGGTCATCGGGTAGCGCATAGGCAGGCGGGGAATGGACCCATAAAGCCGGTTGCTGCTCAGGATGATGTAGTCGGCCTGGTCCAGCTTGTCCAGCAGGCCTGACCCCGGCTGATTGGGGTAGCCGTAAAGCTTTTCGGGGGTGTCCTCGTTGTAGAGGGGCAGCTCCACCCCCCGGTAAAGCGCCGCCGGGTTCCGGCCGTCGATGGGGAGGGGAAGGGGGTCGTCCCAGTGCTCGTAGGCCAGGACCGACCCCGGCGGGATGTTGGCATAAATCCAGCGGGAGGCTTCGATGCGGGAGTGGGGCTGGCGGTAGACCTGGGTGAAGGCCAGGGCCCAGAGGACGGTGGCACCGACCACGGCCGCCACCAGGCCGGCCGCAACCGTCGCCCCAATTCGCCCAAGCCGCCCCCGCACCTCCCAGAGGCGGGCCAGCAGGTAGGCCGCCAGCAGGACTAAGGCAGGGTAAATGGGGAAGAGATAGCGCATTGTAAGAACAAATACCCCGCCCAGGTAGCCGAAGACCAGCAGGATCCAGGTGAGGGGGAGCAGGTGCTCGGTGCGCCGGCGGAAGACGGCCTCGTAGGCGGTGAGGGCCACCCCAGTCCAAGCCGCCAGGCCCAGGGGCCAGCCCAGCCCCCACTGAACCATGTTAACCCACGGGAAGACGTAGGGCGTCCGGAAGGCCCACTGGTGGCTCGGGGGGTAGTCGATTTCGCCGGCGGTAAGCCGGCCGATCATGTCCATGTCCTGGACCCACTGGGGGTTTAAGCCCAGGCCCATAAACGCGTAGGGCTGGGCGACCCGGAAGGCCAGAAACGCTACCCCCAGGGTGAGGCCGAAGCCGAGGGCCACTTCCAGCAGGGGGCCTTGCTCCCGGGCGGGGCCCGTCGGACGGGCCTGGAGGTAAAGCTCCCAGCCGCCGATACGCCCCGACCAGCCGCGGGGGCTGGGGAACCCCGGTTCCGGGCAGCCCCGCAGGTGAAGCCAGCGAAGGGCCCAGGCCAGGCCCACTACCCCCCCGAAAAGCCCCAGGTTTATCTTGGTGGCCAGGGCAAGGCCGAAGCTTAAACCCAGGCCCACCAGGGTCGGAAGGGCCCGGCCCCCAAAGGCCAGGTCCGCCGCAAAGTAAAGGCCGAGGGTTACCAGGAAGGTCCCGGGAGTGTCCACCGTCCAGAAGTGGGCTTGTTGAATGTGGAGGACGGTGAAAGCCAGCAGGCCGGCCGCCAGCAGACCCACCCCCGTCCCGTAAAGGCGGCGTCCGAGGAGAAAGGTGAGGAGCACGGTACCCAGGTCCAGCACGGCCGAAAGCGCCCGGCCCACCAGGAAGATGCGGTCGTAGCCGGGCATATCTAAAAGCTTTTCGGCGACGAATTTGGTGAGAAAAAGGGGGAAGGTCCCGTAGACATAGGTGCCGAAGTTGCGGTTGTAGGGGTTAAGGGGGGAGGCGGCCGTATTAAAATACTCGCCCAAGCCCTGGGGCCACTCGATGGCGGTGGCCACCATGGTAATAAAGCGCTCGTCGGGGTGCAGGTGGGTGTTCTGGTCCCAATTAAGGCCCTGAAAGCGCAGGGCTGCTGCGGCCCCTAGGATGAGCAGCAGGAGGGGCAGGGTAAAGGCCCGCTCTTGGGCTGGCCGCAGTTTCATCGCTAAAAAGTTAACACAAATTCGCCGGGATCAAATCGTCCGGTCCCGATGCGTGGGCGCGGGGCTTCGGGTGTTCTGGCGATATTTAAACAGGGGTTCCGGTCTCCTTAAAAAACCGCCAGGCGGTACTTAGGCGAACAGCAGGGGTGCAGGGCCGCCCATATCAATACCGTGAAAATAACCGGGAAGCCCCGGAGATTGAAAGCCAACCCTGGCGGTAAACCTGAGGGCTTTGCTAAAATAGTACTGCGGCGGGGAGTAGCGCAGCCTGGTTAGCGCGCGGCAATCGGGGTGCCGAGGTCCCGGGTTCAAATCCCGGCTCCCCGACCAGAAACGGGCCCCAGGCATCAATCGCCTGGGGCCCGCCATTTAACCCCGCAAGTCGGCGCCTTTAGCTGGCCGGACCGCCCGGCTATTTTCCGGGGCGGGCGACCCTGTGGGGCTTTGCCGGGTGCTCCAGCTTGAAACGCAGCTTAAGGGGCGGCCCGAAAACCCCCTCCTCATCGTCGGCTCGGAGAAAGACGTTGAAATTAAATGCCCGTCCCCGGAGCTTCTCGGGGACGGTGGCCGTCACCGTGACCTGGTAGGTCGTCCCAGGCTGGAGGGTACCAAGGAGGCCGGATACGGTGACATTCTCCTGGAACTTCTTGGGCCTGACGACGGCCTTCGGGTTTGTGATGGGCTGGCTTACGGTTAAGTTCACCGTGCGGGTTATGGTTGCGCCCAGATTAACCGTCCCAGTTATCCGTCCCGGACTCCAGTTGAGTACCCTGGGCCTTTCCGGGCTTTCGGCCGCGGCGGGAGAGGTACCGGCTATCAGGAGGGCAGCCGAAGCCAACACGAGCAGGCCCCCGGTAAAGAGCAGGACCAAAAGTCCGCGTCCCATGGGCTGTACCCGCTGATAAAACGGCGGCGGTGCCCGAAAGTTACGGGCAGTTAGCCCACCTTGGGTCCGGCGGCCCAAACTTGAAGGGAGACGGGGTCCTCGCACTGCCTTTTACAGGACGGGGCCGGCGGTGCTTGACAAAGCCCGGCTTCACTGTTAGATTATTGGTGAAAATCGAAGATGGCTTAACGGCTGCGAACGGGACTAGTAGGCTCTGTGTCGGGCCCTAAAAGGCCCGGCGGCGCGGCCCAGAGAGCCGGGGTAAGGTGGAAGCCCGGTGCCGGCGCAGGAGTTGAATGGACCCGGGAGCTGCAACCCGAAATCGCCCCAGCGGCGAGAGTAGGCGTTGCCGGAGCTGCCACCGTTATCAGGGCGTAGGGTATCGCCGGGCCGAGTTCCCGGTTGCTAGCCGCCTTTTACCGGCGGCTGCCGTACCCGCCGTTGAGGGCCGCACCGGGCGGCCGAAGTAGGGTGGCACCACGAAGGCTCGAAAGCCTCTCGTCCCTGCGGACGAGAGGCTTTTTGATTTTAGGCGCTTAGGAGGCTAAGGTGTCTACCGTCAAATACGTGTTAACCGAAGACGATATGCCGCGATACTGGTACAACATTCTGGCGGACCTTCCCTTCCCGCTGCCGCCAGTCATCCACCCGGCTACCGGCCGGCCCATCGGCCCAGACGACCTAGCTCCCCTCTTTCCCAGGGCCCTCATCGCTCAGGAGGTAACCACCGAGCGGGAAGTGGAGATCCCCGAGCCCGTCCGGGAGGTTTACCGCCTGTGGCGGCCGACCCCCCTCTTCCGGGCCCGCCGCCTAGAGAAGGCCCTGGGAACGCCGGCCCGCATCTACTACAAGTACGAGGGGGTCAGTCCGGCCGGCAGTCACAAGCCGAACACCGCCGTGGCCCAGGCCTTTTACAACAAGTCCGAAGGCGTCCGCCGCCTCACCACCGAAACGGGGGCCGGCCAGTGGGGCAGTGCCCTGGCCATGGCCTGCAGCTTCTTCGACCTGGAATGCAAGGTCTACATGGTGAAGGTTAGTTTTTATCAAAAACCCTACCGCCGGGTCCTGATGGAGACGTGGGGTGCCCAGGTGGTGCCCAGTCCGAGTCCGGATACCCAGGCGGGCCGGGCTGTGCTGGCCCAAAGCCCCGACTCGCCGGGCAGCCTTGGAATTGCCATCAGCGAGGCGGTGGAGGACGCCGCCAGCCGGGAAGACACCAAGTATTCCCTGGGTAGCGTCCTTAACCACGTGCTCCTACACCAGACCATCATCGGCCTGGAGGCCAAAAAGCAGCTGGAGCTAGCCGGTGATTACCCAGACGTGGTCATCGGCTGCGTGGGCGGGGGGTCCAACTTTGCCGGCCTAGCATTCCCGTTCGTGGCCGACAAGCTGCGGGGTAAGAAGCTGCGGGTGATTGCGGTGGAGCCCGAAGCCTGCCCCAGCCTTACGCGGGGGATTTACACCTACGATTTCGGGGATACCGCCGGCACCACTCCCCTCCTGAAGATGCACACCCTCGGCCACACCTTCGTGCCGGCGGGCATTCATGCCGGCGGACTGCGGTACCACGGGATGGCGCCCCTGGTGAGCCTCCTTTACGAAAATGGCATTATCGAGGCCCGGGCCGAGCACCAGACGGCGGTGTTCAGGGCGGCCGTGGAGTTTGCCCGGGCCGAGGGCATCGTGCCAGCCCCGGAGTCGGCCCACGCCGTCAAGGTGGCCATGGACCTGGCCATGGAAGCCCGGGAAGCCGGCCGGCCGCAGGTGATCCTGTTCAACCTGAGTGGCCACGGCCACTTCGACTTGGCCGCCTACGAGCAGTACCTGGCCGGTAAACTGGAAGATTACGCCTACCCGCGGGAGCGGGTGGAAGAGGCCTTGAAAAGTCTGCCGCAGGTTCCTGTAACGGGTGATGAAAGGAGGGGATAAGCCGTGCAGGTTGCTGAGGGTAAAAAGGGTAGGTTGCTCACGGGAGACCGGCCCACGGGGAAACTGCACCTAGGCCATTACGTGGGCTCCCTGGAGAACCGGGTGAAGCTTCAGGACGAGTACGAGTGCTTTTTCCTCGTTGCGGATTACCACGCCCTGACCACCCGGCCCACCCGCCAGGATATCGCCGAAATTCCGGAAAACATCCGGGAGATGGTCCTGGATTATCTGGCGGTGGGCATCGACCCGAACAAAAGCATCATCTATGTGCAATCCCTGGTTCCGGAAGTGGCTGTCTTGCACCTGCTCTTCTCGATGCTGGTCACCGTGCCCAGGCTCCAGCGGATACCCACCATCAAGCAGATGGCCCGAGATGCCGGCCTCGAGGCGATACCTTACGGCCTGCTGGGGTATCCGGTCCTGCAGTCGGCCGACATCCTGATGGTCCGAGCCGAGGTGGTGCCCGTGGGCAAGGACAATGTGGCCCACGTGGAGCTGACGCGGGAGATTGCCCGCCGGTTTAACCACCTTTACGGCCGGGTCTTCCCGGAGCCCCAGGTGCTCCTGGGCCGTTCGCCCATCCTGCCCGGGATCGATGGCCAGAAGAAGATGAGCAAGTCCCTGGGCAATGCCATCTTCCTTTCGGATGATGAGCAGACGGTGACCCAGAAGGTGATGCGCATGTACACCGACCCCCGGCGCATCCGGGCCGACATCCCGGGCCGCACCCGGGGTAACCCGGTTTTCATCTACCATGACCTTTTCAATCCGAACCGGGAAGAGGTCGAGGACCTGAAGCGCCGCTATCGGCGGGGCCGGGTGGGGGATGTGGAGGTCAAACAGAAGCTGGCCCGGGCCCTCAACCGGTTCTTGGAGCCCATCCGGCAGCGGCGGGCCGAGTTCGAAAAGCGACCGGGCCTGGTCGAGGAGATCCTCATCGAGGGCAGCAAGGTGGCCCGCCGGGAGGCCCAAGAAACCCTCCGGCTGGCGGAGGAGGCCATGGGCCTCACGTATTTCCGGCGGCGGGAGGTTCCGGTCGGGTGAGGCTAGAACCCTCCCTGGGGCAGGTCCGAACCCTGGCGGGTCCTGGCCGGCTGGTGCCGGTTTACGCCGAGCTGCTGGCGGACCTGGAGACGCCGGTTTCCGCCTACCTCAAGCTGGCCGCCGGCGAACCCTACGCCTTCCTGCTGGAAAGCGTGGAGGGGGGTGAGCGGCTGGGCAGGTTCAGTTTCATCGGGACCGGACCCCGTCAGGTCCTTACCGTCCGTGGCGAGGACCCCCTGCCCTGCCTGGCGGCCCTGGTGGGGCGGCGGGAGGTAGTGCGGCTTCCGGGCCTGCCCCGGTTCGTGGGCGGGGCCATCGGTTACCTGGCCTACGACGTGGTCCGGTTCTTTGAGCCCAGGGTCGCCTTGCCGGAGGCCGATCCCCTCGGCCTGCCGGACGCGGTCTTTATGCTGGCGGACACGCTGCTGGTCTTCGACCACCTCAGGCACCGGATGCTGGCCTTAAGTCTGGCGGCCGGCGACGGCGACATCAGGGCGGAATACCTTAAGGCCGGGGAACGGGTGGAGGCGATGGTGGCCCGCCTGGAACGGCCGGCCGGCCGGACGGCGGCCCTCAGGCTCTCCGGTCGGGGTGAGGTCGGGGAGGTGCCGGTGGCCTCGAATCTGACCCGGGAGGGCTTTATCCGAATCGTGGAGCGGACCCTCGAATACATCCGGGCCGGGGACATCATCCAGGCGGTCCTCTCCCAGCGCTTCAGCCGGCCGACGGCCGCCGGTCCCCTGGCCATCTATCGGGCCCTTCGGCACATCAACCCGTCGCCCTATATGTTCCTGCTGACCCTGGGAGATTTTCACCTGGTCGGGGCCTCCCCGGAGATGCTGGTCCGGGTCGAGGACGGCCTCATCGAAGTCCACCCTATCGCCGGCACCCGCCCCCGGGGCGCCAATCCCGCGGAGGACGCTGCCCTGGAGGCCGAGCTGCGCTCCGACGAGAAGGAGCGGGCCGAGCACATCATGCTGGTGGACCTGGCCCGTAACGACCTGGGGCGGGTGAGCGTGCCCGGATCTGTGAAAGTCTGCCGGCTGATGGAGGTCGAACGGTACTCCCACGTGATGCACCTGGTTTCCCATGTAACCGGGCAGCTCCGGCCGGACCGGACCTGCTTTGACGCCTTGCGGTCGTGCTTCCCGGCCGGAACCCTTTCGGGGGCGCCGAAGGTCCGGGCGATGGAGATAATCTCCGAGCTCGAGCCGGAGCGGCGGGGCCCGTATGGGGGTGCGGTCGGCTACGTGGGCTTCAACGGCAACTTGGACACGGCCATCACCATCCGGACTGTCATCTTGAAGGATGGGGTTGGGTACGTTCAGGCCGGGGCCGGCATCGTGGCCGACTCGAGACCGGAGGCCGAATACCAGGAGACCGTGAACAAGGCTCAGGCTCTGCTCCGGGCCATGGACCTGGCCGAAGAGCTCACCGCCCTTGGGGCGGAGGTGGACCGGTGATCCTGCTTATCGACAACTATGACAGCTTCACTTACAACCTTTATCAATACCTGTCGGAGCTGGGGGCTCGGGTGGAGGTGGCCCGAAACGACGAGGTTACCCTCGAAGAGGTGGAGGCCCTCCGGCCGGAAAAAGTAGTTATCTCCCCCGGCCCCTGCACCCCTCGGGAGGCCGGCATCTCCCTGGAGGTGATCCGCCGGCTGGGTCCCCGGGTGCCCATATTGGGCGTCTGTCTCGGTCACCAGTGCATCGGGGAGGCCTTCGGCGGCCGGGTGGTCCGTGCCGACGAGCTTTACCACGGCAAAACCTCCCTCATCTACCACGACGGCCGGGGGCTATTCCGGGGGCTGCCGAATCCCTTCCGAGCCATCCGCTACCACTCCTTGGTGGTGGCCCCCGAAGGGCTCCCGGCCTGCCTGGAAGTCACCGCCCGGACGGAGCGGGGGCTCATCATGGGGCTCCGGCACCGGCGGTTCCCAGTGGAGGGGGTGCAATTCCACCCCGAGTCGATAATGACCGAGCACGGCAAAACCCTTTTAAGAAACTTTTTAGCCCACCGCCAGGAGGTGAGGGATGATTCGGGAAGCCATTGCCAAGATAACGGCCGGTGAGAACCTCTCGGCCGCCGAGGCCGCGGAGGTGATGGCCGAGATCATGGACGGGTCGGCCACCCCGGCCCAGGTCGGGGCCTTCCTGGTCGGCCTGCGGATGAAGGGGGAAACGGCCGACGAGATCACGGGGATGGCCCGGGTGATGCGGGCCCGCTGCCGGCGGGTGGACGGCCTGACGGGGCTGGTGGACACCTGCGGAACGGGTGGGGACGGGTTCGGGACCTTTAACATCTCGACGGCCGCCGCCTTCGTGGCGGCCGGGGCGGGCCTTAAAGTAGCCAAGCACGGCAACCGGGCGATGTCCAGCCGATGCGGCTCCGCCGACGTTTTGGAAGCCCTGGGGGTGAAGATCGACCTGGAGCCACAGGACGTGGCCGCCTGCATCCGGGAGGAGGGCATCGGCTTTCTCTTTGCGCCCCTCTACCACCCGGCCATGAAGCACGCCGCTGGGCCCCGTCGCGAGGTGGGTATCCGGACGGTCTTTAACTGGCTGGGCCCCCTCACCAACCCGGCAGGGGCCGAGTACCAGGTGCTGGGAGTTGCCGATGCCGCCGCCGCCCCAAAACTGGCTCAGGCCCTTCAGAACCTAGGAACCCGGCGGGCCTTCGTGGTGCATGGCCACGATGGGGTAGACGAGGTCTCCATCAGCGCCCCCACCACTGTCTACGACGTCTCCCCCGACGGCATCCGGACGTTCGTCCTCAGCCCCGAAGAGCTCGGGTTAAAGCGGGCCAGTCTGATGGAGGTGGCCGGGGGCACGGCGGCCCTTAACGCCGTCCTGGTGCGGGAGGTGCTCACCGGCGTGCCCGGACCCCGCCGGGACGTGGTGGTGCTGAATGCGGCCGCCGCCCTGGTGGTGGGGGGTGCGGCCGAGGACTTCCAGGAGGGGATTGAGCTGGCCCGCCGGTCCATTGACAGCGGGGCAGCCCAGGCCAAGCTCGAGGGCCTCATCAGCCGAAGCCGGATGCTTGGCCTGCCGAAAGGGTACTAGCGGTGGCCGACGGTCGGGATACCCTCGCCCAGATCGTGGCCGCCGTCCGACGCCGGGCCGAGGACCGGGCGGCCAGCCAAGCCAGTCTCAGCCGCCGGCAGGTTGGGCTGACCGCTGCCAGCGCCCCGCCGCCCCGGGACTTTGTCGGGGCCCTGCGGGGGCCGGGCCTTTCGGTCATTGCCGAGGTTAAGTTTGCCTCCCCGTCGGCCGGCCGGATCCGCCCGGAAGAGGACCTCGAGGCCGTGGTCTCCGGCTACGTGTTGGCGGGGGCGGCGGCACTTTCGGTCCTTACGGAGCCGGAATTCTTCGCCGGAAGCCTCGACCACCTGCGCCGGGCCCGGGAGCTCGCCGCTCGGCTCGGTCGGCCCATCCCAGTCCTTCAGAAGGACTTTATCGTGACTGAGTATCAGCTCGGTGAGGCCCGGGCGGCCGGAGCCGATGCGGTCCTGCTCATCGTGGCCGCCCTGACGCCCCCCAAACTGGGGCGGTTGCTGCGCCTGGCCCACGACCTGGGGCTGGCCGCCCTGGTGGAGGTCCACACCGAGGCCGAGCTGGACGTGGCCCTGGCGGCCGGGGCCCGAATCGTCGGGGTGAACAACCGGGACCTTAGGACCCTTAAGGTGGACCTCGAGACGTGCCTGAACCTTCGGCCCAGGATTCCGCCGGGGGTTGTGGCGGTGGCCGAAAGCGGGATAAGAACCCCCGACGACCTCCGGCGGGTTGCGGCCGCCGGCTACGACGCCGTCCTGGTGGGCGAGGCCCTAATGCGGGCACCGGACCCCGGCCGGGCCCTCGCCGGGCTGGTCAAGGCCGTGAGGGTTTGATGGGCGGGCTGTTAGTTAAAATCTGCGGGCTTAAGAGCCGGGCTGACCTGGAAGCGGCCCGGGAGGCTGGGGCCGACTTTGTGGGGTTTGTTTTCGCCCCCAGCCGGCGGCAGGTGACCCCCGCCCAGGTTCGGGCTATCGTCGACGGTCTGGACCCGAAGGGGCGGCCGCGGCTGGTGGGCGTTTTCGTTAACCCGGACCCCGCCGAACTGGAGGAGATTATCGACCTCTGCCGGCTGGACCGGGTTCAGCTGAGCGGCAACGAACCGCCCGAGCTTTGCCGTCGGCTGCGGGTCCCGGTCTGGAAGACCGTTCACCTCGCCGGGCCGGCGGCGCTGGCGGCCGTCGACCAATATGCCGGACTGGTTGAGTTCCTTCACGTGGACGCCCACGTCCCCGGGCGGTACGGCGGGACGGGCACCACGGCCGACTGGGGCCTTGCCGCCCAGGTGGCCCGGGCCTACCCGGTCATCTTGGCCGGGGGCCTCACCCCCGAGAATGTGGCGGCTGCGGTGAGGCTGGTCTGGCCGGCCGGGGTCGACGTTTCCAGCGGGGTGGAAAACGGCGGGGTTAAGGACCCGGCAAAGATTTGGGCGTTCGTCCGGCGGGCGCGGGAAGCGGCCCTGGTGCTAAAACAATAAACGGGTGGTCCGCAGGTTATGATTTCTGCACCGGAACAGCTACCCGACGAGCGCGGCCGGTTCGGCCGGTTCGGAGGCCGCTACGTTCCCGAAACCCTCATCCCGGCCCTTCAGGAGCTGGAGGCCGCCTACGAGTGGTTTCGGGGGGACCCCGCCTTCCGAGCCGAGCTGGAATACTATCAGCGCCACTACATCGGCCGACCCACGCCCCTCTACCACGCCCGCCGTCTCGGGGACCGGGCCGGGGCTATCATCTACCTCAAGCGGGAAGACCTGGCCCACACCGGGGCCCATAAGATAAACAACGCCCTGGGGCAGGCCCTGTTGGCCCGGCGGCTAGGCAAACGACGGGTGGTAGCCGAGACGGGGGCGGGCCAGCACGGGGTAGCCGCCGCCACCGTCTGCGCCATGCTCGGCCTCGAGTGCGTCGTCTACATGGGGGCCGAGGACGTGCGCCGGCAGGCGCTGAACGTCCGCCGGATGCGCCTGCTGGGGGCAGACGTCCGGCCGGTGACGGCCGGCAGCCAGACCCTCAAGGACGCCATCAACGAGGCCATCCGGGACTGGGTTACTAACGTCCGCACCACTTACTATCTTATTGGCAGTGTAGTCGGGCCTCATCCATATCCCCGAATCGTCCGGGACTTCCAGACGGTGGTCGGCCGGGAGGCCCGGGCCCAGGTCCTGGAGCTGGCCGGCCGCCTGCCCGATTATGTGGTGGCCTGTGTGGGGGGCGGAAGCAACGCCATCGGCATCTTCTACGGGTTTTTGCAGGACTTGGGGATTAAGCTGGTCGGGGTCGAGGCGGGGGGGCTGGGCCTGGAGGCCCACGCCGCCAGCCTGGTGGGCGGCCGGCCCGGGGTCCTTCACGGCGCCTACACCTACATCCTGCAGGACGAGTCCGGCCAGGTCCAGGAGACCCACAGTGTGGCCCCGGGA
Source organism: Chloroflexota bacterium (assembly GCA_040289115.1). Classification (GTDB taxonomy): domain Bacteria; phylum Chloroflexota; class Dehalococcoidia; order JAUQQI01; family JAUQQI01; genus JAUQQI01. The sequence goes on along the minus strand of PSKS01000007.1, from coordinate 4,768 downwards.
TTGGACTACCCGGGGGTGGGACCGGAGCACGCCTTTCTTAAGGAGAGCGGCCGGGTAACCTACGTGACCGTCGGGGACGAGGCCGCCCTGGCCGCCTTCCGAACCCTGGCCGAAACCGAGGGTATCCTGCCGGCCCTGGAGGCGGCCCACGCCCTGGCCTACGCCCTGGAGCTGGGCCGAAGGGAGCCGGGCCGACTTATCCTGGTCAATCTGAGCGGCCGGGGGGATAAGGACCTGGACCTGGTCCCGCTGGGCTGAGCGGTGGGCCGCATCGACGAGCTCTTTACCCGACTTAAGGCCAAGGGCCGACTGGGCCTCTTTATGTACATCACCGTCGGCTACCCAGACCTTACGGCCGGCCGGGAGCTGGCCAGGATGGTTCTGGAGGCCGGAGCAGACCTGCTGGAGCTGGGGGTCCCCTTCAGCGACCCCCTGGCCGACGGGGCCACCATCCAGCGGGCCAGCCAACGGGCCCTTCAGGCCGGGACCCGGCCCGAGCATGCCCTGGACCTGGCCACCGGCCTCCGGGCGGCCGGGTACACCCAGCCCCTGGTGGTGATGACCTACTTTAACCCGGTGCTGGCCCGGGGGGAGGACCGTTTCTGCGCCGAGCTGGCCGCGGCCGGAATCGACGGCCTGATCATTCCCGACTTGCCCCCCGACGAGGCCGAAGGGCTGCGGTCGGCGGCCCGGGCCCGGGGCCTGGACCTGACCTTCCTGGCGGCCCCCAATTCGCCCCCGGAGCGCCTTAAGCGGGTGGCCGAGGCGTCTTCAGGCTTTCTTTACTGCGTGAGCCTCACCGGGGTGACCGGGGCGCGGGACACCTTGCCCCCAGGGTTGGGGCGCTTTCTGGGCCGGGTTCGGGCCGTCTCAACCCTCCCCCTGGCGGTGGGCTTCGGAATCTCCCGGCCGGAGCAAGTACGGGCACTGCGGGGCCTGGCCGACGCCGTGGTGGTGGGCAGCGGCCTCATCGACCGGATTGAGGGGACGCCCCCGGAGCGGTGGGGAATAGAGGTGCGGGGCTACGTGCAGGCGCTGCAGGCCGCAACGGCTCCGGACTAGGCACTGCCCGGGCCGGGGCCCTGGGGCGATGCCGGTTCCTTGGTCTCCTGGGTCGGGGCCCGTTCCTCACCCCGGACGGAGCGCTGAAACTCCCGCAGGCCCGTTCCCAGGGCCTTCCCCAGGTCCGGCAACTTGCTAGGACCGAAGACTATGAGGGCGATGACTAAGATTATTAAAAGTTCGGGTATTCCCAGGTTAGGCACGCTCTATACCTCCGTCTGGTCCGCCGTTTCCCCGCCCGGCTCAGGGGCTTCGGTCGCTGATCAGGCAAAAGCCTAAAAGCCCGACCTCAAGGAAGAAAACGCCGACCCCGAACCCGACAAGCCAGCCCGCATTTTCCGCCAGCACCTGATAGCCAACCGCACCCAGCACCGTACAAAGCCCCAGGAAAAAATAGGCGATGAGCTCCCACCGCCGGGACTTCCGGGCCGGCGGCCGCGGTGGGGCCGGCTCCGGCGATGGGGGAACTTTCACCTCCGGAAGCTGGGTCATTGGGCTATAACCCCGCCCACCGAGGCCTCGACGGCGCTGTCGGCCTTAAGGGCGGCCGATAGGCCCGCGGCCGCCCGGCGCAGCGCCCCCAGCACCCCTTCGGCATCGGGAAACCTGAGCCGCCGGGCCGGGCCGGCCACCCCCAGGGCCGCCACCACGTGGTGGTCGCCCAGGGGTACTGGGACGGCCAGGGCCCGAACCCCCGGGCTGAACTCCTCATCCTCGGTGGCAAATCCACGCGCCCGAACCTCCTCCAGCTGACGGCGGAGGCTGTCGGGGGTGGTAACCGTCCGCTTGGTGTAGGCCCGAAGGGTGACCCGACTGAGCCAGGTTGCCAGGCGGTTAGGCGGCCAGAAGGCCAGCAGCACCTTGCCCGCCGCGGTGGCGTGGAGGGGCAGAAGCTGCCTGGGGCTAAGGGTTACCCGGAGCCAGTCTTCGGCCTCGGCCGCGGCCGCCACCAAGGCCGAATCGTACTTGGGAACGGCGACGAAGGCCGTCTCGCCCACCTCGCCCCGGAGTCGGCGAACGGTCTCTTCGGCCTGGGGACCCAGCAGCCGGTCTGGGCCCCAGTCCACGGTAAGCCGGAGGAGGGCCGGACCCACCGTGTAGCGGCCGGTGGTTGGGTCCTGGGTGATAAATCCGGCCCGGACCAAGCTGCGGCAGAGGCGGTGGGTGGTGCTGGGGGGCAGGCCCAGACTACGGGCGAGCTGGACGATGCCGATGGGCTCCTGGGCCGAGCTTAAAAGCTCCAGCAGGTCGACAGCCCGCAGGACGGAGCGGACCAGGCCGCCCTCCAGGCTGGCAAATTCGTCGGTCCTTTTGGCGGACATGTTCTAATCCTCCCGGACAGGGTCTGCTTCTTCCCTTCGGAAGGGATTTTGGCTGAGGGCAGCTTAAGGGGGTCTAAAAAATCAGGTGGTAGCGGTCAAAATTTTCTTAAAATTCCGCCAATTGGCACGAAGCCGGCCTGAGGGACCTCTGCTACTTCCGGCTCTGGACCCAGCGGAAGAGTTCCCAGGCGCCGATTCCCAGACCGCTGGCTAAAATGACGGCGGCAGCCAGCCACTCTCGGTTGCGCAGGAACCAGTCGACTAACGGCACCGGGCTTTCCCTCGGACTTACACGATTATATACTTTGCCCGGGTTGGTATTCACCGGCACCTTCGCCCGGACTCGTAAAGGCCGGGCAGGATAACCACATCGGCCTCGGCGAACTCATCGCAGATGCCCCGGGCATTTCGGGGCGCTGCCGTGCAACCACCAGCCCGGCCACCGTCACCCCGGTCCCGCAGGTTGCAACCCTAGCGGGCCGGCGGTGAAGGCGTGGCGGCCGGCGCAGTGGGAGACGTCCGGACAGTGGGGCTGGGAACCGCCGTCGAGGTGGGCGCCGGTGTCCGGCTCGGAGTCGGCACGGAAGAAGCGGTCGGCGACGGGGTGGCTGTCGGTGTTGGGCTACCCACCGGCGTCGGCGACGGTGTGGGCGCCAGCCTCGGGCCTGGCGAGATGGTAGGGGTCGGCGTTCGAGTTGGCGTCGGCGTCGGCGTTGGGGTCGGTGGGTCAACCACCCTCACCGTGGCGGTCCCCTCAAACGGCCGGCCCGGCGGCTGAACCACCCCCACCACCCGGAAAGTCACCGTCGCCGGCGGGGTCACGTCCTCGATCAGGCCCAGCACCGCCCCCCGGTCGAAGACGGCGATAAACTTTTTGCCATCGACCCGGCCGCTTTCGGCCCGGATACAGTTGTTCCGGCAAAGGTGCACACTGGTGGGGTCAATATTCGCGACGCTAAAGCCGTCCGGCAACCCCCCGATGTGGGCCTCGACGTTGTTCCCGCGGCTTCGCTTCTGCAGACTCTCCGGCTTAAGGTCAACGTTGGCCTGGACCGGCTTAAGGTTGGCCGGGAGGACGAACACCTGCAGGGTGCCGCCGTCCACCTGGAGACTGGCCCCCGAGGCCGACACCGCTCCCAGGATGGTCAGGGCGGCCGCCAAAAGGAGCAGCCACCGGCCCACCTTCTAATCCTCCCGGGCCGGCAGCACGTACTCGTAGACCACCCCGTCCATGGGGATGAAATACCGGTGGTCCCCCGAGGGCAGGGCCTGGTGGAGGATGACTTGCCCCTGCCGCTCGGCCAGCCTGACCAGGTCGGGCATGGAGGCCACCCGGACCACCTGCCCTTCCCGGAGGTCGGCGCCGCTGACGGTGACGATGGCTGAGCCGTAGCGGGCTTGGATCCTGCCCACCTCGCCCCGCCCCAGGCCGAGAAACACCACCGCCCCGGCCAGCCCCCCCACTGCCAGGGAGATGAGGGCGCCGGCCAATCCCACGGTCCGGGCCTCGTTTACCGGCGGGTTCCAGGCCCCGGCCAGCGGGCCGGGCAGGCGGAGCCGGGCCTCCCGAATGGCGACCTCCGTTACGGCCCTGGGCTCGCTCCGCACCAGCTCACCGTCGAGGATAATCCGGGCCCGGTCGAGACGGAGGGTGAATGGGGGCGAGAAGGTGTCGTCCACCGGCTCGGATCCCACCCGCCCCGAGACCTGGATTGTCGGGACCACCCGGACCTCGTAGCTTCCGGGGCGGTACTCCGTCTCCCGCTCCACGGCGTCAATAACGGACCAGATTTGGCCAAAATCTACCGACACCTTAAAGCTTGCCGCCCCGCCCTGGAATTCCGTGGGCGGGACCGCCTCCAGGGTGCGGACCCAACCCTGGGCACCGGACCCCACCTCGACAACGGCCCAGTAGCGGCCGGTCAGCTCCGCCGGCAGGTCCGACCTGAGGGCGTAGTCGACGTCCAGCTCCAGCCGCCGGGCCAGGCGGGTAAAGACCGCAGCACCCGACGGCGGCTGGGGCCGGTTGCCGAAGGGGGACGGCGGCAGGACCGCCGGGGGCCGGGCGCCCGGGGTCGGCCTCACCGGGCCGAAGATGCCTTCGGGATAGAGGAACGAGGGCTGAACCTGGACCACATAGCTGAAGGCGGCGCTGTGCTCGTAGCGGGCCCGCTCCACGGGAACCTGCTCCCGGAGGGGCTGACGGAAGGCGAAGAAGGCCAGCGCCCCGAACGCCAGAACGCCCAGCCCGGCGACAATGAGCACGCCCCAGGCCAGGTCTGGCAAGGGCCGGACCGGTCCCGGCCCGGCACGCCGACCGCCGCGCCGGCGCGGCGGCCGGGGTTCTGCTGTGGCGAGGCTGGCGGCGGCCAAACCGCTGGCCA
>PSKS01000070.1:276-10697 GCA_040289115.1 Chloroflexota bacterium | reverse complement strand
TCCGCCTGGTCCCCAGCCACCGGCCCCAGCCAGTCCATCGGCCCCACCGACCGGGTACAGCCAGTAAGCAGAATGCTCAGAACTAACAGGCTCGGTCCGATAATTCGGGTCAGCCGCTGTCCGAACAAGATACCATCTCCCGGGTGGTCGGGTTAAGCCCTACCGGCCTTAGTCTGTGCAGATTTTAACAAACTTGCCCACCGCGATCAACCGCACCGCCGTCATATGGGACCTTAAAGGGGAGGCTTGCGCCGGTGCCAGTCGGTTGCCTGCTGGAAGGCATAGCCGATCCGCAACAGGGTTCCTTCGTCGAAGGCCCGGCCAATTAGCTGCATCCCCACCGGCAGGCCGTCGGCGAATCCCGCCGGGACGGAGAGGCCGCAAATCCCGGCAATATTCACCGGGATGGTGCAGATATCGCTTAAATACATTTGAAGGGGGTCCTGGGTTTTCTCCCCCAGTTTGAACGCCACCGTCGGCGAGGTGGGGGTAACCAGGGCGTCTACCCGTTCAAAGGCCCGGTCGAAGTCGGCCCGGATAAGGGTTCTAACCTTCTGGGCCTTAAGGTAGTAGGCATCGTAGTAGCCGGCCGAAAGGGCGTAGGTGCCCAGCATAATCCGGCGTTTGACCTCCGGCCCGAACCCGTACTGACGGGTCTTCATCATGGCATCCCAGACATTTTCGGCCTCGAAATACGAGTAGCCGTATTTTACCCCGTCGTAGCGGGCCAGGTTGGACGAAGCCTCCGAGGGAGCAATGATGTAGTAGCACGGCAAGGCGTATCGGGTGTGGGGCAAAGATACCTCCCAGATAATTTCGGCCCCCAAGTCTGCCAGCACCCCGATGGCAGCCATCAGGACCTGCTTAACCTCCGGCTGGATGCCCTCGTAATACTCGGCCGGCACCCCGAGCCGCAGGCCCTTAAGGTCGGGGATTAGAAACTGGGTGTAATCGGGGACGGGCAGGTTAACGGTGGTCGAATCGTTGGGGTCGTGGCCGGCGATAACGTTCATTACCAGGGCGCAATCTTCGACATCCTTGGTTATGGGTCCGATCTGGTCAAGGGAGCTGGCGAAGGCGATAAGTCCAAACCGGCTCACCCGCCCGTAAGTGGGTTTAAGTCCGACGACGTTGCAGAGGGCTGCCGGCTGCCGGACACTTCCGCCCGTGTCGGAGCCCAGGGCGTAGATGCACTCGTCTGACGCCACGGCCGCTGCCGAGCCGCCGCTGCTGCCGCCGGGGACCCGCTCCAGATCCCAGGGGTTTCGGGTAGGGAAGAAGGCCGAGTTTTCCGTGGAAGAACCCATGGCAAATTCATCCATGTTGCCCTTTCCCACCAGCACCGCCCCCGCTTCGGTCAGCCGACGGGCGACTGTGGCATCATAGATGGGAACAAAGTTCTCCAGAATCCGGGAACCGCAGGTGGTCCGGATCCCCCGGGTCACGATGACGTCCTTAAGCTGCATGGGAATCCCGGTGAGGGGGGTGACCTCTCCCGCCCGGATCCGCCGGTCGGCCTCGGCCGCCTGCTGCAGGGCGAGGTCAGCGGTCACCGTGATAAAGGCCTTAACTCGGTCCTCGACGGCCTCGATCCTTTTGAGGACGCTTTCGGTGAGCTCGACGGCGTTTATCTCCCCTTTTAAGAGGAGCTTGTGGGCCTCGTGAATGGTGAGGCGATAAAGCTCATTCACAGCCATTGGTGCCTGTCAAGCTGAAGGAGGAATCGAATGGTTGCCCGGTGCCGGCTTATAACCCCCGGCAGTCGGCGGGTCATTAAGGTATTCAGCTGCTGGACGTTGCGCCCGAGAAGGCCGGCAATTCGCTCCCAGTTGGGCCGCAAAATTAGCACCGGGCGCCCGTCGGCGTCCGTCTCGATCCGGACCGCTGCCAGGTTGGTATCGAGGCCGGGGTCCAGCAGGTAGCGGCTCAGGCGGGGAGCATCGGCATCGCTGGGGCGGAGGGTAAATTCGCCGGTCGACGGGGTAACCCCCCGCATTGCCAGGAGGATAAGCAGCATCCCAGCGTCGAAGACTCGCTCCTGCTGGATTCGCCGCCGCTCCGAGGCAAGGAACGCCTCAACCTCGGCGATAAGGGAATCACTTTCCTTCGACATCGGGCAGCTCCTGCCCTTTAAGGAGGAGCCTTAGCCGGGTGACCAGCTCCTCCTTGGCCTCAGGGGAAAGGTCGGTGGCCCGCAAAACTTTCTCCCGTTCCAGCTGGGCCTGAATAAGCTTAATTGCCTGCTCTATAGTTTCCCGGCGGAGGGGGAGCCGGCCCATGCTCATTCCTCCAGTACCGCCATCACCCGGAAATACTGTCCCTCCCGCCTAGGGGCGTTGGCTAGGACTTCCTCGGGGGGATAGCTGGGCTCAGGCTCGTCGTCCCGCATCACGTCCTCGAGGGGAAGAATATGGGCAGTGGGTGGTATCTCGTCGGTATTCAGTTCTTGAAGCACCTGGAAGTGCTCCAAGATATTCGATAGCTGTTCCCGGAGCTGTTCCAGCTCCGCCTCATCCAGCCCGAGCCGGGCCAGCCAGGCAATATGCAGAACCTCCTCACGGCTGAGGCGCATTGCCACTTCCCCCTGACAAGATCCACCTTACGATTCTAGCGGCCCGCCGCGGACGGGCGCAAGGCGGCAGGGACGTGCACCCCAGCTGTCGAACGGTTGCTCCCGGTGAGCCCGGCAAAAAAACCTGAAAGCCCTGCCTGGCGGGCACACAACTTGACAGGGGGGCACTGTGTTATGCTAAATTAAGCTAACAACTCAATAGTGGCTAGGCCCTCATCAAGAGCGGTGGAGGGAGACGGCCCGATGAAGCCCGGCAACCGTCCGGGGTCCGGGCCTGGCCTTCAGGGCAAAGGCCCACTGTCCTGAGGGCGGGCCCAGGGTGCCCGGAAAAGGTGCCAACTCCGGTCCGAGCCTTTAAAGGCTCGGACGAGATGAGAGGCCCGGCTCCGCACAGAATTTTCTGAGCGGTTCTCGGTTCCTCAAAGTTCCCAAGCCGTCAGGGGGGAGGATTACGTTGCGCGGCGGTCGGCCGCAGTGAGGGTAAATCTTTTAAAGGAGTTTGACCGATGAGCACGACGTTCATGCGCGCCCCGTCGCTCCTGTTTACTTCGGAATCGGTCACCGAGGGGCATCCGGATAAGCTTTGCGACCAGATCTCGGATGCCGTCCTCGACGAGGTCTTCGCCCACGACCCGTACGGGCGGGTGGCCTGCGAGGTGGCGGTGACCACCGGACTGATAATCATCGTGGGCGAGATCACCACCGCCCATCCTGTCGATTACCCGGAGGTCGCCCGCCGGGTAATCCGGGAGGTGGGCTACACCAGCCCAGAGGCGTGTTTCGACGCCACCGTCAGCGGGGTCATCGTCTCGGTCAAGCAGCAATCGCCGGACATCGCCCTGGGCGTCGACCGCTCCCTCGAGGCCAAGCTGGGTGAGACCGAGGAGGAGCTGGAAAGTCTCGGCGCCGGCGACCAGGGAATCATGGTGGGCTTCGCCTGCACCGAGACCCCGGAGCTTATGCCCCTGCCCATCATGCTCGCCCACCGCCTCTGTCGCCGGCTGGCTGAGGTCCGAAAAAAGGGCATCCTCCCTTACCTGCTCCCCGACGGCAAGGCCCAGGTTACGGTGGAGTATTCCCACGGCATTCCGCGGCAGGTTCAGACGGTGGTGGTCTCGGCCCAGCATCGCCCAGGCGTCCACGAGCGGCAGATTCGGGACGACATAATCCAAGCGGTCGTCGAGGAAGTTATACCCCGCAAGCTGCTCAGCCCGGAGACCAAGTTCCTGGTCAACCCGACGGGCCGCTTCGTCATCGGCGGCCCTATGGGGGACGCCGGCCTGACCGGCCGCAAGATTATGGTCGACACCTACGGCGGAATGGCCCGCCACGGCGGCGGCTGCTTCTCGGGCAAGGACCCGACCAAGGTCGACCGTTCGGGCGCGTACGCCGCCCGGTACGTGGCCAAGAATCTGGTGGCCGCCGGCATCGCCGAGCGGGTCGAGGTGCAGATTGCGTACGCCATTGGGGTGGCTCGGCCGGTCTCCATCGGCGTCGAAACCTTCGGAACGGCCAGAATCCCCGACGAGCAAATCATCAAGCTTATCCAGCAGCATTTTGACCTGCGGCCCGGGGCGATCATCCGAGACCTTCGGCTCCGGCGGCCCATCTACCGGCCAACCGCCGTTTACGGCCACTTCGGCCGGACGGACATCGACGCCCCCTGGGAAGAGACGGATAAGGCCGAACTGCTCCGGGAGGCGGCGGGGCTTCGGGGCGAGCCCGAACAGCCGGTTTACGCCCGCTTCCTCGCCGACTAAACTGACCCCTTTCCCGGAGGCTGATGCGGGCGCTGGTCACCGGCGTTGCCGGTTTTGTGGGCACCCACCTGGCTCGCGCCCTTTTGGCCGAGGGCATCGAGGTCTGGGGGGTTATTCACCGCCGGCCCCTCGAGGACGCAGAGCTCGCCGGACAGATTCGACTGCACCGGGCCGACCTGACAGTCCCGGCCGAGGTGGGCCACCTGGTAGCCGAGGTCCGCCCGGACTGGGTCTTCCACCTGGCCGCCTCCGCCTCGGTGGCCAGGTCTTGGGAAGACCCAGCCGAGACCTTCCGGGTAAATGTCAGCGGCCAGCTGAGCCTCCTTCGGGCCCTGGTGGCCGCCGGCCAGCGGCCCCACGTCCTCATTCCCGGCTCCGCCGAAGAGTACGGCCTGGTAAAGCCCGAGGAGCTTCCGGTCCGGGAAGACAACCCCCTCCGGCCGACGAACCCTTACGCCGTAAGCAAGATCGCCCAGGATTTCCTAGGCTACCAGTTCTTCTTAAGCCACGGCCTGCCGGTGGTCCGTATCCGGGCCTTCAACCAGGTGGGACCCGGGCAGGACCCCGACTTTGTGGTCTCGGGCTTTGCCCGCCAGATTGCCGCGGCCGAGTTAGGGCTCGGCCCGCCCGAAGTCCGGGTTGGGAACCTGGAGGCCAGGCGGGACTTCACCGACGTTCGGGATATGGTTCGGGCTTACATCCTGGCGATGCGGTGCTGTCGGCCCGGGGAGGTTTACAATGTGGGCAGCGGGGTATCCGTCCGGATCGGTGACTTACTCGAAAGGCTGTGTGCCCAGAGCCGGGTTCCGGTCCGGGTCGTGCCTGACCCGGCCCGCCTCCGGCCCCTGGACGTCCCGGAGATTTACGCCGATGCCGGCAAGTTCCGGGCAGCCACCGGCTGGGAGCCCCGGATACCCTTGGAACAGAGCCTGGCCGAGGTTCTAGAATTCTGGCGGGCAAAACTTCGGAGGAAGGCACCGTGAGGGCGATAATCCTGGTTGGGGGTGAAGGCACCCGCCTGAGGCCCCTTACCTACACCACACCAAAGGCCATGGTGCCGGTCCTTAACCGGCCCTACCTGGCCCACCTGCTCGCCTACCTGGTCCGCTACGGCGTAACCGAAGTGGCCCTGGCCCTGGGCTACTTACCCGACCGGATTCGGGCGTATTTCGGCCAGGGGGAAGCCCTGGGCATCCGGCTGGTCTACTCGGTTGAAGACCGGCCCCTTGGGACGGCCGGGGCTGCCCGGCTGGCCGCCGTGCACATATCCGTTCCGATGGGTGAGCCGGTCTTGATTTTAAACGGGGACGTCTTCACCGATTTGCCCATTGACCGCCTCATCGGCCTGCATCGGTCGGCGGGGGCCGCCGTGACCCTCGGGCTGGTGCCGGTGGCCGACCCCAGCCAGTACGGGGTTGTGGAGTTGGCCGAAGATGGCCAGATAAATTCCTTTGTGGAGAAGCCGCCCCCGGGAACTGCCCCTTCGAACCTTATAAACGCCGGGATCTACGTTCTGGACCCGGCGGTGCTGGAGATGGTTCCCCCGGGGACCTTTTACCAGTTCGAGCAGGGCCTCTTCCCGGCCCTACTTAAGGCCGGGGCAAAGCTCTACGGCTTTAGCTGGTCAGGCTACTGGATAGATATCGGGACCCCCGAAAAGTACCGTCGGCTCAACTTCGACCTGCTGACCGGGAAGGTTTGTTCGCCCCTGGTGGACCCCGTCGGAAGGGCTCCATACTATTTGGGCGAGGGCTGTATTGTGGACGGGGCCCGCTGGGTCGGGCCGGTGGTTCTGGGGGACCGCTGTCGGGTTGGGGGTGGGGCGGAGCTGGGAGAAACAGTTATCTGGGACGACGTCTTAATCGGCCCTGGGGCCCGGGTGGTACGCTCCGTGGTCGGGCGGGGCTGCCGGGTCGGACCCGGGGCCGTCCTGGAGGACGCGGTGGTCGGCGACCACGTGGAAGTCGGGGCCGGCGTTAAGCTTGAGCCCGGTGCCCGGGTCGACCCGGGCACCGCGGTCGCCGACCAGACCAGAACTTTTTCAAGCTCCGGAGGTTGGCCTTGCGGGTCCTGATTACGGGTGTGACCGGAATGGCTGGGAGCCACCTGGCCGAGTACCTAGTGGAAAACCCTAACCTTATCATCTTCGGCACCTACCGCTGGCGAAGCCGGCTCGAGAATTTGGCCGAGCTTCAGGCCTGCGGCCGGCTTAACTTCATCGCCGAAGGCGGAAACCTCCACAGCCCCGACGTCGTCCGGAAGCTCATCGAGGAGCAGGCCAGGCCGGGCGTTCTGAATCTGATTGAGGCCGACTGGACCGACCCCTTCTCCACCCACAACGTCATCGCCGCCGTCCGGCCCGACCGCATCTTCCACCTGGCCGCCCAGAGTTTCGTGCCCACCTCCTGGAATGCCCCGGCCGAGACGATTCGCCTTAACGCCCTCATGCAACTCAACATCTTCGAGGCGGTCCGGCGGGAAAAACTGGACCCCCGCATCCACATCGCCGGCTCCTCGGAGGAGTATGGCTACGTAAAGCCCGAAGAACTGCCCATTAAAGAGACCAATCCGCTCCGCCCCCTCAGCCCTTACGCCGTAAGCAAAGTCACTCAGGAGATGCTGGCCTACCAGTATTTCCGCAGCTTTGGCCTTAAAAACATCGTCACCCGGGGCTTTAATCACACCGGGCCACGGCGAGGTCATGTTCTGGTGACCAGTAACTTCGCCAAGCAGATCGCCGAAATCGAGGCCGGCAAACGCCCACCGGTTATGCTGGTGGGCGACCTCTCCTCGAAGCGGGACTGGGTCGACGTCCGGGATATGGTTCGGGCCTATTGGCTGGCCCTGGAAAAGGGCGAGCCGGGCGAGGTTTATAACATCGGCAGTGGGGTTGCCAGGGCTGTGGGCGACGTGCTTAACACCCTCCTGTCGTTTACCGAGGCCAAGATCGAGGTTCGGCAGGACCCGGCCCGGCTTCGGCCCTCCGACGTTAAAATCCTTCAGGCCGACGTCACCAAGTTCCGGCAGGCCACTGGCTGGGAGCCCCGCATCCCCTTTGAGCAGACCCTGTTAGACCTGCTCAATTACTGGCGGGCGCGGGTTTGAGGGGAGGAGCCAAAATGGCGGCAAAGACGCCCATCAAATTCGGCACCGACGGCTGGCGGGGGATCATCGCCGAAGACTATACATTTGAAAACGTTCGCTACTGTGCCCAGGGCCTGGCCGAGTACCTGGAGGACCAGGGTCTCCACTTTCACGGGGTCGTTGTGGGCTATGATACCCGGTTTGAGTCCGAGGATTTTGCCGCGGCCGTCACCGAGGTGCTGGCCGGAAACGGCATCCGGGCCTACCTGACGGACCGGCCCAACCCCACACCGGTGGTCTCATTCGGAATTGTGAGCCGGAAAGCCGGGGCCGGGGTAATGGTCACCGCCAGCCACAATCCCGCCCGGTACAACGGCTTCAAGGTGCGCAGCGCCTACGGGGGGGCGGCCGCCCCGGAGGTGCTCGCCGAACTGGAACGGCGCATCGCCGATGCCCAGGCCGAGGGCCGCATCCGTCGGCTCTCCCGCCCGGCCGCCGAGCGGGAGGGGCTGGTCGTCCTTTTCGATCCCGGCGATGCTTATCGCCAGCAGGTGGGCGGCCTGGTCGACTTGGAAGCGATTCGCGCTGCCGGCCTGCGGGTGGTGGCCGACGCCATGTACGGGTCTGGGGCCGGCTGGCTGGCAAACCTGGCGGGTGGCCGAACCACCGTCGTCGAAATCCGGGGGGAGCGCAACCCGATCTTTCCCGGCATAAACCCCGAGCCCATCCCCCGCAACCTGGGCGCCCTCTTTGAAAAGGTCCGGGAAGTTGGGGCGGATGTCGGCCTTGCCACCGACGGGGATGCCGACCGGCTTGGGGTCTGCGACGAGCACGGCCGCTTCGTCGACCAGCTTCGAACCTATTCCCTGCTGGCCCTTTACCTTCTCGAGGTTCGGGGCTGGCGGGGTCCCATCGTTAAAACCATTTCCACCAGCTCCATGCTGGAGAAACTGGGGCGGCTGTACAACGTCCCCGTCTACGAAACCGGGGTCGGCTTTAAATACGTCGCGCCGAAGATGCTCGAGGTGAACGCCATCTGCGGGGGCGAGGAGAGCGGCGGCTACGCCTTCCGGGGCCACCTGCCCGAGCGGGACAGCATCCTGGCCGGCCTCTTCTTCTTGGACCTGATGGTCAAACTCGGCCGTCGGCCCTCGGAGCTGGTCGAATATCTCTTCAGCAAGGTCGGGCCCCACTTCTACGACCGGCTTGACCTCGAGCTCGAACCGGAAACCCGGTCCAGAATCGAACCCCGGCTCCAGACCGACCCGCCGGCCGAAATCGCCGGCGTCCGGGTCGAGCGGCTCGACACCACCGACGGCTACAAGTTCTGCCTGGCCGACGGCTCCTGGGTGCTCGTTCGGTTCTCGGGGACGGAGCCCCTTTTGCGGATTTACAGCGAGACCGACGATCCCGAAAAGCTTCGCCGGCTCCTAGCCGAGACCCGGGATCGGCTGGGGGTTTAGTACCTGGCCGTGACCGTCAACTGGGATTCGGTTGAAGGCTGCCGGGCTTTAGACCCGGCCGATATGCTGGGCCGGCTGCTGGAATTTCCGGCCCAGTTCGCCCCGGCCTACGAGGCCGGGCGCCGGCTGGCCTTACCGGCCGGCTATAAGTACGTCCGGCAGGTGGTGGTGGCCGGAATGGGCGGGTCAGCCATCGCCGGCGACTACGTGGCCGCCCTGCTGCGGGACCGGTGCCGGGTGCCCATTTTTGTCTGGCGGGACTACGGCCTGCCCGCCTTTGTCGGCCCCGAGACGCTGGTGGTGGCCTCCAGCTACTCCGGCAGCACCGAAGAAACCCTGGGCGCGTTCGAGCGGGCCCGGCAGGCGGGGGCCCGGGTCATCGCTCTGACCGGGGGTGGGGAGCTGGCCGGGCGGGCCGAGGCGGCCGGCTACCCCGTTTTTAAAATCACCTACCAGGCCCCACCTCGGGCGGCCCTGGCCTACAGCCTCTTTCCACTGCTGGGGATCCTGACCGCCCTGGAAATCGGGCCCGACCTCGGCCGCGAGGTGGTGGAGGCCGGGGAGGTGGCCTCGAGCCTGCTTGAGACCGTCCGCCCCGAAAACCCGGAGGGCTCGAACCCGGCCAAGGCCCTGGCCCGGGCCGCCCACGGGCGGGTCGTGGTCGTCTATGGGGGTGGAAGCCTGGAGCCGGTGGCCCGCCGCTGGAAGACCCAGATTAACGAAAACTCGAAGGCCTGGGCCTTCTTCGAAGTCCTTCCTGAGCTTAACCACAACGCTGTGGTCGGCTACGCCCACCCGCCGGTCGCCCGGAATGCGGTGCTGGTGGTCGGGCTGGCCTCGCCGGGCGAATCGGCCGAGCTGGATGCCCGGCTGGAAGTTACGGCCGAGCTTCTGCGGCGGGCAGGCCACGAGCCCAGGCTTATCGCCGCCCAGGGCGCTTCCCGCCTGGCCCGGATGATGTACCTGACGGTCCTGGGCGACTGGTTCAGCTACTACCTGGCCCTCCTCAACGGGGTCGACCCGACCCCGGTTCCGCCCATCGACTTTTTAAAGGCCGAGCTCGGCCGGCGGCGTCAGGGTCGGCCGACGGCCTAGACCCGCGGCCGCGGGATGCCCAGCCCCACCTTGGCCCTTAAGACCTTCGGCCGCAGCGCCCTTTGGGGCTGGGCTGGGATACTGGCCGCCGGGATGCTGGCCCTCCATGCCGGGCTCACTGAAATTCCTGACCCCTTCGCCTGGCAGGCTCGGACCGACCGGTGGCTACCGGAAGCTTCGGCCGTCCGACGCCTGGAGCAGACCTTCACCCCTGGGCGGGACGGCCTGGCCGGGCTGGATATCTTAATCAACCCGGGGGCCCAAAGTCCTGACCTGACCCTTACGGTCCGGCTGGCGGCCGAATCCGACGGCCGGGAAGTGGCCTCGGTCCCGGTAACCGCTGACGGTTCCTCGGGGCCAGCCGTCATCCGCCTCCGGTTCGGGCCCCAGCCCCGTTCGGCGGGCCAAGCTTACCGGCTGGTGGTGGCCGCCGGCGGGGAGCCGCTG
>PSKS01000070.1:0-250 GCA_040289115.1 Chloroflexota bacterium | reverse complement strand
CGTGGCGGCCGCCGGCGACGACCCCTATCCGGAAGGCCAACTTACGGCGGACGGGGTTCCCGTCCCGGGAGGTCTGCGTTTCCGGGCCTATTACCGGCCCGACCTGGGCCAGCTGGTCACGGCCGTCGCCGGGGGTTTCAAGTATATTCCGGCGGTAGCCCTGGCGGCCGGCCTCTGGCTCCTGCCCGGCCTGGCCAGCACTGTCCTCCTGGGCTGGCCCGAGACCCCCGGCCTTGTGGCGCGGCTCCCC
>PSKS01000069.1:0-11006 GCA_040289115.1 Chloroflexota bacterium | reverse complement strand
TCCGCCTCGGCCAGGTCGCGGCCAGCCCCGAACCGGACGAGCCCGGCCCGGTCGCAGGTCTCCAGGGTGTCCAGCAGGGCCGGATGGCCGTAATCCATCATATGGTTGTTGGCCAGCGTTACGGCGTGGACTCCGAGCCACCGGACCGCCTCGATGACCTCGGGTTCGGAACGGAGGTTTGCCCATTTGGGGACCCGGTAGCCCCGCCGGGAAAGGGGCATCTCTAGGTTGGCCACGACCAGGTCCGCCGCCTGAAGCTCCCGGACAGCCGCCAGAAAGCCCGGGTCCTCCCGCCAGGGCTGCTGTTCCAGGCGCGTTTTGACCATTAGGTCGCCGACCAGGTGAAGGATGAGTTCCGAACCTGTCATCAGCGCGTTCACCTCATGTCAGTCGGAATGAATCCGGGGGTCCAAGGCGTCCCGGAGGGCATCGCCCACAAAGTTGTAGGCCAGAACCGTGACAAATATAAGCAGACCCGGGTAGACCGGCAGGAGGGGATTCTGGAAAAGATAAGCCTGGGAGTTGCTGAGCATGTTGCCCCAGCTCGCCTGCGGCGGCTGAATCCCCAGCCCCAAATAACTGAGAGCCGACTCGACCAAAATCGCGGTGGCAACCCCGAGGGTGGCCGACACAATGATGGCCGGCATGGTGTGGGGCATGATGTGCAGGAAAAGGATCCGCCTGCCGGTCGCCCCGAGGGCCCGGGCGGCCAGGACAAAATCCTGCTCCCGGTAGCGCAGAACCTCCCCCCGAACCACCCTGGCCACCAGCATCCAGCTGGTGAGGCCGATGGTGAAGACAATGTGCTCCAGCTTTGACCCGAAAACAGCCACGACCACCAGCACCAGGAAAAAGTTGGGGATGGACATCATCCCGTCGGTAAACCGCATCAGCACGCTGTCGACGATGCCTCCCAGGTACCCGCTTATGCCCCCGACTAGGGCCCCTACCACCACGGCGATGGCCATCGAGAGTAGTCCCACGCTGAGGGTTGCCTGGGAGCCAACGATAAGCCTGGAGAGGACGTCCCGGCCGTTCTCGTCGGTCCCCAGCAGGTGCGCGGCGGACGGCCGGGCGTGGATGGAGCTGATGTCCACCTCGTTCGGGTCGTAAGGGGCGATGATGGGGGCCGCCACGGCCATCAGGTGTATGACCAGGAGAAAGAGGGCGGAAACAAGGGCAACCCGGTTCGACCGGAACCGGTGCCAGGCCCCGGCCCAGAAGGACGGCGCCGGACGCGCCGGAACAGCTTCAAGGGTCTCGACCCGGGTACCTGCCATTTCAGCCGAGCCGGATCTTTGGGTCCAGGTAGGCGTAAGCTAGGTCGGTAAGTAGACTGCTCAGGACCACCACCAAGGCCACGGTCAAGGTCACCCCCAGAACCACGGGATAATCCCGGTTTGAGGCTGCCTGAACGGCCAGCTGACCCATGCCAGGCCAGGCGAAAACTGCCTCAGTTATCGCCGCTCCGCTGACCACCCTGGGCACGTACACGCCGAGGACACTCACCACCGGAATCAGGCCGTTCTTGAGAGCGTGACCCACGACAACCCGGGTCTCCGTCAGCCCCTTGGCCCGGGCCGTCCGGATGTAATCCTCGGCGAGCACTGTGAGCATCGCCGACCGGGTGTACCGAATGAAGGCGGCCAGATTCAGCACGACCAGCACCAGGGTGGGCAGAACCAGATGACGCAGCCGGTCGGTAAGGGAGAAGGGCATGCCGGGTGTAAACATTCCACCGGCCGGCAACAGCCTGAGTTGAACGGCAAATAGGAGGATAAGGACGATCCCCAACCAGAAGACGGGGACGGCCGTACCAACAAAGCTGAAGCCCGTCACCAGCCGGTCCAGAAGCGAGTTCCGGCGCAGGGCGCTTACCACCCCAAGGGGAACCGACACCGCAAACGAAAGCACTAGCGCCAGGCCGGACAGTAGCAGCGTGTTCGGCAGCCGATTGGCGACCAGCGAAGTGACCGGTTCGACCGTACTGTAGCTCATCCCCAGGTTTCCCCGAAGGACATTGGAGAGCCAGCGCAGGTACTGGACCGGCAGGGGGTCGTCCAGGCCCAGGGTCTGGCGCATCTGCTGGATCTGCTCCCGGCTCAGCTCCGGGTTGGACAGCAGCACCGGACCGCCCGGGGCGGCGTGAATGAGAAAGAAGGTCACCACCGTAACAATGAACACCAGGACCACCGCCTCCAGTATCCGGCGAGCCAGGTAGGTAGCCATCAGGGTAACAGACTATTCTACCCAGACTTCGTGCATCCAGGTGAGGGCATCCCGGTAGCCCATAAACCTGAAGCCCCGGGTGCGCTTGTTCAGCGCCTGGATCTCCTCCGGGTAGTAAAGATAAATAACGGGCAGGTCCCGGGCCAGAAGCTCCTGAAGCTGGTGGTAGAGGGCGACCCGGCGGGCCCGGTCAGGTTCACTCCGGGCCCGGACGATGAGGTCATCAACCTCGGGATTGGCGTAGGCCCACCAGTTCGAGGGAGACTTGCTGTGGTAATGGTTATAAAGGTCGGGGTCTGGGGGCGTGATCCACCACTCCATAAGTAAATCGTAGTCGCCATCGTGGTACTTCTGGAGGTGAACGGGCCACTCCACGATGTCTAGGGTGACCTTAAATCCCAACTTCTGGTACTCCTGCTGGGCGTAAACGATGACCTGCTCCATGACGGGGTAGCCCTTGGGCCCGTTGAAAAGAATCTCGAACTTCTCCCCCTGGCTGTTGGTAAGGATCCCGTCGGGCCCCTTCCGCCAGCCGGCCACCTCGAGCAATTGCTGGGCCTTGGCCGGGTTGTATTCGTACTTCTGGACGTTGGGGTTATAAAAATCCCCCAAAAGGGGATTGATGGGGCCGGTGGCCACCTTCCCGTAGCCCCGCAAAAAATTTTTGACGATGGCATCTCGGTCAATGGCGTGGGCCAGCGCCTGTCGGACCCGGACGTCCTGAAGCTTGGGCCGCCGGTGGTTGACGGCGAAAAAGTAATAGTTGACCTGGGGCGGCCGCCGAACCTCTAGGTGAGGCTGGCCGGAGACGGCGTCCACCTGGGGCGGTTCGATTACGGTGAAGTCGATGTCCCCGGAGATCACCTGAGCCAACCGGGCGTTGGCATCGGGGATGACCTTGAAGATTATCCCGTCGAGGTAAGGTGTACCGGCGAAATATTCTTTGTTGGCCTCGGTCTCCAGGTAGCTACCTGGGACTAGCTGTTTGAACCTGAAAGGCCCAGTCCCGATGGGCTTTTTGAGGAATTCGGTCGGCTGATTCAGGTCCTGACCTTCCAGGGCGTGGCGGGGCACGATAGGCATGTTGTAGCCCAGGACGACGGGCAAGGACGCGTACGGAAACTTGGTGACAAAACGTACGGTGTACTCGTCGACCACCTCGACCCCGTCGATGGCGGCGGCAACGTCCCGGAATGCGGCGTTAACTTTCGGGTCCATGATAGCGTCGAAGGTGAACTTGACGTCCCGGGCCGTGAGCGGCTGGCCGTCATGCCATTTGACGCCCCGCCTCAATCTGAACGTGTATTCCGTGAGCCTGTCGTTGACGGTCCACGACTCGGCCAGGTCTGGGACCACCTGGATGGAGCCGTTTTTGAGTTCGTATTTGACGAGACAGTTATATATTGTTTTATTTACCAGAATGTCCACCAAAGCCCCCGGTGCCGTGATGGGGTAGGCCGTGGGGTTCCCGGGCAGGGCCATTCGCCAGACCCCGCCCCGCTTGGGTCCGGTCTCGGCCGGGGTGGTCGGTGCCCCGGGGGCACAGGCGGCCGCCAGACCGGCTCCGCTCGCTAGTGCAGCCAGTCGAATAAACTCACGCCTGGAGATAGCCCGCAGGTGCTTTTTCATCTTTCACCTTGCCCTCCTTAAAAGTGGGTTATGAAGCCACTTGCGCTGGGAACACCGAGTAGGCTAAAAAATGTCGTACACGTAATTCTAACTATCCCTTCTGGAGGTGTCAAATGATGGCTACAGTCCCCTTCTGGAGCTGGTCGGACCCCGAGGTCGAGTCCCGGGCGCAGGCCAGCGTCTCAGTGGATAACGCCTGGGAGCTGATCGTGCATTTTTCAAATCTGGTTCGGGAATCCGGGTCCGCCGACGAGCAGAGGGCTGTGGAGTATATTACCCGCAAGCTGGCAGACTGGGGAATCGAGCACCGAGTCTACCGACCCGTTCTGCTCATCAGCCTGCCCAGGCGGGCGGCCATGGAGGTGGGTCGGGCGCGGCGTCCCGTCAGGGCCAAGACGACTTCATTTTCCCGGCCCACCAGTGGCTGGTTCGAGGCCGAGGCCGTTTTCGTCCCCGCCCCGGAGTCGGGGCCGCCCGGCAGCGACTGGACCCAGGCCCTGGATCAGGCTGCCGATGTGGCCGGCAAGGTCGCTGTGGTCCGGGGCCTGGCCAATCCCGGCCGGGTCGAGGACTTGACCCGACTGGGGGCCATAGGTGTGGTCTTCGTCAACCCCGGCGAGCGGATCCACGAGATGATCGTAACCCCGGTCTGGGGAAGTCCCGACCTAGACTCCGTTGACCGCAAGCCCCAGGTTCCGGTCCTCTCGGTCAACCGCACCGACGGTGAGGCCCTCATTGCCGAGGTCGCTTCCGGCCCGGTTCCCATCCGCATGCTGACCGAGGTGGATGAGGGCTGGCGGCCGATCCCCGTAATTGAGGCGGTGATTCCGGGTACGGAGTCGCCGGACGAGTTTCTCCTCGTCCACGGGCACCTGGATTCCTGGCATGTGGGCGTCGGGGACAACGCTACCGGGGACGGCGCGCTGCTGGAGCTGGCCCGGGTGCTTCACCTGAACCGGGACCGGCTGCGGCGGACGGTGCGGGTAGCCTGGTGGTCGGGCCATTCCCACGGCCGCTACGCCGGCTCCACCTGGTATGCCGACACCTTTGCCCTGCAGCTCTACAACAGCTGCGTCGGCCACGTCAACGTCGATTCCCCGGGATGCCGCTGGGCCACCAGGTATGACCGGGTTTCAATGATGGCTGAAGCTTCGGACTTTGTCTGCAAGGCGATTCGGGACATGACCGGGCTTGACGCCCAGGCCGAGCGGCCGCCCCGGGCCGGCGACTGCTCCTTCAATAACATTGGCCTCACGACCTTCTTTATGCTCTCCTCCCACATGCCCGACGAGCTCCAAAGGGAGAAGGGCTACTATCCAGTGGGGGGATGCGGGGGCAACATCGAGTGGCACACCGAGGCCGACACCCTGGAGATCGCCGACCGGACCAACTTGGAACGGGACATCCGGGTCTACCTGACGGCCATCCTCCGGGCTGTGAACGCCCCGGTCCACCCGTACAATTTCGGCCGGGTGGCCGAGGATTTCCGCCGGACACTGGATCGCTACGCCCAATCTGTCGGCGGCCGGTTCGACTTCGAACCGGTCCGCTTTGAGCTGGGCCGGTTTGAACGGGCCATCGAGGCTTTCAACCGCCGGCTAGACGAAGCAGTCAGTAAAAAGGACCTGGGGCGCGAAAAATTCAACTGGGTCCTGCGGCGGCTCGGCCGCATCCTCATCCCCATCAACTTCACCAGGACCGGTCGCTTCCGCCATGACCCGGCCCGGCCGGTTCCACCCCTCCCCGACCTGGCCCCGGCCGAACGACTGGGCCAGCTGCCGCCGGATTCTGACCTGGCCCGGGTCATCGAAACCCACCTGGTCCGGGGCCGGAACCGGGTTAGGTGGGCCCTTCAAGAGGCCCGGGAGCTGGTGGAAGCGGTTTAACCAGGGATGGCTTCACCCAGCTCCTCCAGGGCATCCCGGATAATCTCGACGGCCTGTGCCAGGGCATCGGCAACCCGGTTACGGGCCCGCACCACGGCGACCCACCAGACCTGGAACTCTTCTGAGTCGAGGTTCCAGGCGGCCAGCTTCGGATAGGGCACGAGGGCCGGGATGACCTGACTCTGCCAGCTGTGGCCGTACCGGTCCTGCCCGTAGGGTCCGACCACGGTGGAAGTGACAGGGATCAGGACCCGGGCCAGCCGCATCATGGCCCGGTTTACCAGGTCCGCTGCCCCGCCTTCCCCAGCACCCGCCTTCAGCCGGCCCCGCCAGGCCACGGCCTGGGCATCCAGCCGCTCGGCCAGCGCCTTCAGAAGCCGCGCCCGCTCCACCAGACCTTGCAGGTCGATGCCGGGCACCTCAACGGCCGCAAGCTCGGTAAGGCACCGGAGGAGTCGGTCAGCCACCGGGCCGTACTCAAAGGGGAGAACCGGCTCCGTCAGAAGCCCCCAGAGCCAGCGGGTGTAAACCCGCAGGTGCAGCCCCAGCAGATTTCGGTCCACCTTGTCCAGTGTGTTGTGTAGGGAATGATGCCACCAGCCCAGGGTCGCCAGGGCCGTCCGGCGAATCTCCTCGTCGGTGAAGGACATCTCCCCAGCCAGGCTGGGGAGACCCACTCCGAAAAATGACATGTCGCCGGTCTTTGCCTGCCGGTGCCACCGGTAAGGCATTCCACCGGCCGCCTCCAGGGTGGCCCGCACGATAAAGCTCTGGGCCTCATCCGTGGAATGAAGGTTCCAGACGGAGGTCCCGGTCATGGCCGGCTGGTCGATCTGCAGGTAGGCGACACACTGGGCCCGAAGCCGGTCCCAGTTGATGTCAGCAAAGCGGGTGGATGAGACCATGGTTCCGGTCTCGTGGCCCATCCAAAGGCCCACCACCAGGCCCCGGCGTAGCCGGTCCTGCTGCCGGGCGAAGACCCGGGCCAGTTCCAGGATGCAGGCGTCGCCGGCGGCATTGTCCGTGGCCTGGGGACCGAACCAGGAGTCCATGTGGCCGCCTAGCAGCACAAACTGCCGGTCAGGAGTGGTGTCCAGCTCGGCCGAGGTCATCGTCAACTGCCGCCAGCCGTTCTCGGCCCGGGCCCGGAGCCAGACTCGAACGGTCCCCTGCTCACAGAGCCGCTTTAACCAAAGGCCGTCGGTCCGGGCGATCCCCACGCAGGGCAGCTGAGGCACCTCTGCCTCCAGAGTTTCCGGGGTCGGATTGCCCCAGGCCGATTTCATGGAACCGAATGGAACGGCGGTGTTGTTTTCATCGCCCCAATTCATCATGATCTGGGCGATGGAACCCCGCTTCCAGGCGATGTACGCCTTTTCGTGGCGGGCAGGCGAATACGAAAGCTCCGAAAGAGTCACCTTCCCCCGGACGTCCTTGCCCTCGTACTCAGACTCGGCACCTGAGGCGACGTAGACAAGTTCCCCTTCAAGCCCGTCGGTGCTGGCCGAGTGGCCCAAGGTGTAGGCCTCGATTTCCCGCTGAACGGGATAAATCACCCGAACGAGGGCTGGTTCAGGGAAGGACACAAGGCCGTAAAACTCCTCCAGCCTGGCCTCAAGGCCGGCGGCCTGCAGCTGCTCCCAGGCGAACTCGGCCATGCGCCGAGAGTTTTCCGTCCCCGCCAAACGGGAGGGAAACTCCCGGGTTATACGCTCCAGGTCTGCCCAGACCCGCTCAACGGAGAGGTCGGCAATCAGAGTTTCAAAGGACATCAGAAGCCTCCCTTAGATGCAGGTTTGAAGGGCCCCGCCAGATTTTACCCGAAACGCCTCCCGCCCGGTAGCACCCGGTCCGCCTTTTAAAGCCCAGCGAAAAGTGTTTTTTGAGTTCCTTCATAGCTTGGCCGAGGGCATGCATTTCCAGGTTTTTAGCCCATACTCCGGGCACGCCTCGCTTGGGTTGGACGCCCAGGGCTATTCCACCTTTGGTCTTGACCATGGCCAGCAACCGTTAACAAACACTGGTGGTGGGTCACCGGTCTAGAGCGGGACTCAGGTAGAGCTCAGTTTTTTGGCCAGAAGCTCGCAGAACTCGGCCGCGCTGACCGTGAACCCCAAAGCCGTCTCTATTTCCATAAGCGCAAATCGATGGTAATCTTCCCCGTTCATCGACCCGCAGGCGTCGGCAACAACGACTACCCGAAAGTCTCGGCTAAAGGCGTCAAAAGCGGTTGCCAGAACGCAGTTGTTGGTATTTACGCCGCAGATAAAAGGGGTTTCGGCCCCAAGGCCTCGCAAGACAAGCTCCAGGTCGGTGCCGTAAAAGGCGCTGTAGCGGCGTTTTACAACCACAATCTCGCCCCTGAGCAGGGCCAGCTCGGGCATAAATTCGGCGTAGATTGAGCCCTCCACATTGCGGTCCGTCTGCCGGTGCCGGTTGAGGCCGATTATCATTTTGCCGGCTTGCCATTCCCAGAATGGGTTGCGGTGGTCGACCGGCCCCCGGAAGGAAAGCGGCCGCGACCAGGTCCCGACGTGGACGATGGGCAGTGTGGCCAGCCGGGCTGCCTCAAGGCAGCGCTGGGCGTTGCTTATGACCCGAAACCGGTGCTCTTCAGGGACCAGGTGGTATCCGACCTCGGTGTCCAGGTGGCGCTGCTGCATGTCCACCTGCAGGTAGATGCACCACCGCAAGTCCAACACTTTCCTTAGGTCTGCCGGCAACGCCATTCCGCGTTCACCCCTACCTTATGGTCATCCTTGGGTCGAGGGCATCCCGCAGGCCGTCCCCGAAAAGGTTAAAGGCCAGCACCGTAACCATAATGGCCAGGCCCGGGAAGATGGAGACATGGGGGACCACCTGCAGGTACCTGCGGCCGTCGCTTAGCATCGCCCCCCACTCCGGCAGGGGCGGCTGGGCCCCCAGCCCGAGGAAGCCCAGTGAAGCGGCCGGAAGGATCGCGGTTGCCAGGTTGAGGGTCGACTGGACGATGGTTGGACCTAGGGTATTGGGTACGATGTGGGTCAGCAAAACTCGGCTCTCCGGACAGCCCACGGCCCTGGCCGCCTCAACAAAGGGCTCTGCCTGGACCCGCAACACCTCCGCCCGCACCAGCCGGATGTAGATGGGCGCCTGCGCAATACCCACCGCAATCATGGCGTTAACCAGTCCCGGTCCCAGGACAGCTACCACCGCTATCGCCAGCAAAAGCGGCGGGAAAGAAAGCAGGACGTCCGCCAGCCCAACCACCACCTGGTCGACCCAGCCCTGGCGCAGACCGGCCACTGCCCCCAGGGGCATCCCGATAGCCAGGCTTAGGCCCACCGAGACCAGGCCGATAAGCAGCGAAAGCCGGGCACCGTAGATTATCCGGGAGAGGATGTCTCGGCCCAACTGGTCGGTGCCCAGGGGATATGTCGCTGAGGGCCCCAACAGGGCCCGGTCCAGGGCGGCTTCGAAAGGGTCGGCTGGGGCAAGCACCGGGGCAAGCATCGCCGCAAGTGCCAGGGCGTACAGGATAAGGCCAACGGCGGCCGCGGCCTGGTGCCGTAAGAACCGCCGCCAGAACGGACCTTGAAAAAGGCCTCCCCGAGCTCTGGGCAGCCGACGGGAAAGCTCCAGGCCGGTCACGTGTGCTGAACCCTCGGGTCAAGCAGGGCGTAACTGAGGTCCACCGCCAGGTTTATCAGCACGAATGAGACAGCGAAGATCAGAACGATCCCCTGGACCACCGGGTAATCTCGGGTGGAGATGGCAAGCACTAGAAAGCTGCCGATACCCGGCAGGCTAAATACGGTCTCGGTAAGGATGGCCCCGCCCAGCATCCGGCCGAACTGAATTCCGATCACCGCGACTACCGGGATGAGAGCGTTCCGGAGGGCATGCCGGACCACCACCAGCCGTCCGGGCAGCCCCTTCGCCCGGGCGGTTCGAATGTAGTCCTGGTTAAGTGCTTCCAGCAGGCTGCTCCGGGTCTGCCGGGCAATCACCCCTGCGGTAAATAGGCCCAAGCTCAGAGCGGGTAGGATAAAGTGCTGGATAGAACCCGTCTCCCCACTGGGAAGCCAGCGCAACCTGACGGAGAAAATTAGGATTCAGTAGCATCCCTGACCAGAAAACTGGGGTTGATATGCCGAGCAGGGCCAGCACTGTCCCGGCGTAATCCCAGACGGTATAAGCCCGGGTCGCCCCCAGAATCCCCAGCAGAAGGCCGGTGCTGACCGCTACGGCCGCCCCCAGTAGAGCCAGCACCAGGGTCACCTCGTACCGGCGCAGGATTTCCGCCAGGACCGGGAGGCCAGTCCGCAGGGAAACCCCCAGGTCTCCCCGGGCCAGATTAACCAGGAAGACACCGGACTGCACCGGCAAAGGCTGGTCCAGGCCCCACTTGTGGCGGATGGCGTTCAAGGTCACCGCATCCGCCAGCTCCCCGGCCATGATCACGGCCGGGTCGCCGGGAATGAGCTGCATCACCAGGAAGACCAGCAAGGTGACCGCCAGCAGGGTGGGGATGGCTGCCAGAAGCCGCCGCAAGATATATGCCCGCATTCAAGCCTCGTAGTTTTCGACGTCGTAAAGGGGAAGAAGGGTGCTAAGGGGCGTTATCTTCTCCCCGAAGCCTTTAACAGCCTTGCGGGCGGCCCAGTACTGTGGCTGGTTGTATATGGGGATGACCAGCAGGTCCTGCATGGCTACTTGCTGAAGTTGCTGGAGAAACTCCCGGCGGCGGTTCGGGTCCGTCTCCACCTGCTGGGCCTTGTAAAGCCGCTCGAAGGCCTCGTTGTAATAAAAGGGCACTTTGTTGCCCTGGGGGGGCCACTCCGCCCGGGTGAAGATGCTGATGGCGCTGTCGGCATCCCCGTTGATGGTCCGCCACCAGGTAAACGTCATCTCGGTGATGTTCTTTTCCAGCGGCTGCCTGGTCATTTCCGAGAATTGCGCCCACTCCATCGCCTGAATCCTGACCGTAACCCCGACCCGCCTCAGTTGGGCTTGGATCGCCTCCACCACCTCCTTGTCCATCAGGTAGCGGCCGGCACCATACGAGATGGTGAACGTCAGGTCCGGAACCCTGGCTTCCCGGAGCAACTGTTTTGCCCGCTCGGGGTCGTACTTAATAGACGTCATATTCCGGGGTGTAGCCGAAGGCGTTGTTGGGCACGATGGAGTGGGCGATTTCGGCCAGACCCCGGAAGATGTTTTTGACGATCTCCTCCCGGTCGATGCCGTAGGCTACCGCCTGCCGAACCCTCGGGTCGTTAA
>PSKS01000068.1:0-11106 GCA_040289115.1 Chloroflexota bacterium | reverse complement strand
GGCTTTAAGGACTAAGCTGCAAATGAGGGTGGAACCCAAAGCTCTAAATTCTTGCCATCACTTCGGGGACGGAGCGAACCCATACAGCTCCTTGACAGAAGTTAGGCTCGAGGGCAAAATATAGCAGGCGAGGGGGAAGGGTTTCGGAGTAGTTCCACGGCCCATACAAAGTTCAATCCTAAACCGGAGGAGGGATCAGTGCTCGACTTGTTGATCCGGGACGGCCAGGTAGTCACCGAAGGACGGGTTGTGGCCGCCGACGTGGGCATTGTGGGGGAGAAGGTCGCCGGGCTCTATGCGCCCGGGACCGCCCCGCAGGCTGCCCAAATTTATGACGCTGCTGGCAAATATGTGCTGCCGGGGGTCATCGATGTCCATTTCCACTGCAAGTACCTTTCTACCGTCCATGTAACTTTCATGGACGATTTGACGCAGGCTACGGCCTCGGCCGCCCACGGCGGGGTGACCACCATCGTTGTCTTCGTTTGGGGAAATCCTGGTGAGGCGCCCGGGGAATACCTTTCGGCGTTTCTAAAAGAGGCCTCAGAGCTCTGTTATACCGATTATGCGGCCCACTGCGGCGTCCGGCCAGAGATGGAAAACATTCGCCGGTTGCCCGAGGCCTTTGAGCTTGGGGTCACCTCCTTTAAGTTCCATTACGATTACCGGAAGACTGGAGGTGGCCGGATGACCGACGACGACCACCGGCTGGCGGCAATGGAGATAATTGCTGCTCGGGGTGGCCTGGCGATGTTCCACTGCGAGAACGGTTACATGATCGATTACCTGGAAGACAAGTTCATCGCCCAGGGGAAGGTCACCCCGGAGTACTTTTACCCGTCCCGGCCAAACTTGGCTGAGGCTCACTCGGTGTATACTACGCTCGTTCTTTCCGAGCTTACGGGCTGCCCGGTCTACATCGTCCACCTAAGTGCCCGGGAGGCCTTAGAGCTTATCATCCAGGCCCAGGCCCGGGGCAAGCCGGTGTATGCCGAGACCTGCCCACAGTATCTGCTTCTTACCCACGAGAAGGTGCTGGAGGACTGGGGCCTGAGCAAGGTTGGGCCGCCGCTCAGGACGGCGGCCGATAACGAGGCGATGTGGTGGGGGCTTCAGGCGGGGTTTATTGAGATCGTGGGCTCAGACCACGCCGCCATGACGGTAGCTGCCAAGCGGGCTGCCGGGCAGGATATCTTTAAGATTCCCTTTGGGATGCCGGGTACTGAGACGATGCTTCCCCTGCTGTACAGCGAGGGAGTGGTCAAGGGACGGATAAGTTTGCCCAGACTGGTGCAGGTGCTTTGTGAGAATCCGGCCAAGCGGTTCGGCCTCTGGCCGCGGAAGGGTGCCCTGGCGGTGGGGTCTGATGCCGACTTGGTGATTTTGGACCCGGAGGTGGAGTGGACCATAACTGCCGGGGAGCTTCACGCCGTCTCGGACTACACGTCATTTGAGGGCTGGAAGGTACGGGGTAAGCCGGTGGCCTCCTTTTTGCGGGGAAGGCCCCTGCTCAAGGACGGTCGGCTGCAGGTGAAGCCTGGTTACGGCGTCTACCTCTCCCGCAGGGCGTAAGATTCCGGAGGAAGGAGGGTAAAGACTGATGCAACAGGGATACGGTCGGTCTATCGGTCGGCGTGATTTTCTCAAGCTTGGGCTCGCGGCTTTGGCGACCTCGGCAGCTGCGTGCGCCCCTGCGGCGGCCCCGGCTCCCCCGACCGGACCCAGGGTAAGCGAGGTTAAGGTCGGCTCTCTGCACCCGCTGACTGGGACCGGAGCTTTCGAGGGTAACCTGGTGGCCCGGGGCGTTCGGCTTAGGATTGAGGAGGCCAACGCTGCCGGGGGTATCAAATCCCTGGGCGGGGCCAAGATAAATCTTATAGAAGCTGACACACAAGGTAAGCCCGAGGTTGGGCAGTCGGAGACGGAGCGGCTCATACGGGAAGGGTGCGTCGTCCTGATGGGGGCCTTCCACAGTGCGGTTACCATTGTCACCACCCAGGTGGCCGAGCGGGAAGGGGTACCCTTTGTCATCTCGGTGGCCGTCTCCGACCGGATTCTCCAGCGAGGGTTTAAATACTCGTTCCGGCAGCAGCCCAACGCCAGCATGATGGGCCGGCTTACCGTCCGGGCCCTTAAGGAGGTAGTGGACGCCGCCAGCGGTCAGTACCGGCGGGTGGCCTTCATCCACGAGGACACCGAGATGGGTCAGAGTATTTCTGCCGCTGCCTTCTCGGCCTTAAAGGAGGCTGGATTTGAGGTCGTTGAGGATATCACTTACAACGCGGCCCGGATTACTGACGTGACCCCAGAGGCTTCGAGGGTGCGGGCAGCTAACCCTGACATCATCCTGATAAACGGCTACTATGCTGATACCCTGCTCTGGGTGCGGACTTTCCGGGACCTGCGGGTGAGCCCAAAGGCAATAGTCGGGCTGGCAAACGCCCTCCTTTCCAACCCCAACTTTATTAAAGAGGAGCCCAAGCTGGCCGAATACATGATCGACGGGAATTACTGGTGGAACCCGAACAGCGAGCGAGCCCGTCGGGTAAAGGAGGCCTACGAAAAGCGTTACAATGAGCCTTTTACAAACCATTCGGCTCAGGGCTACCAGTCGGCCGATGTCCTGGTCGACGCTTTGGAGCGGGCGGCCAGCACCGACCGGGACCGGATCCGGGAGGCTTTAGCTAAGACGAAGCTTACGGACATCATCGTCCCAGGCGACAGCATCGAGTTCGACGAGACCGGTCAGAATAAAAACGCCCAACCCCTGCTCTTGCAGATTCTTCAAGGGGTGGTGACGCCGGTGGCACCCCAAAAGTACGCCGCCGGCCGGCCAGTTTTCCCCATCCCGCCCCTGGAGGAGCGGCTGAGATAGGCATGGTGGACTGGCAGACGGTCGCCCAATCGGTGGCCGGGGGTCTACTCCTCGGCGGTGTTTACGCCCTGGTGGCCCTTGGGCTCAACCTCATATTCGGGGTGATGAAGGTCATAAACTTTGCCCACGGCACCTTCATGATGCTGGGTATGTACGCCAGCTACTGGCTTTTCACTCTGTACGGTATCGACCCATACCCGGGAATTTTGCTGGTGGCCCCGCTATTTCTCCTGTTGGGGGTGTTGGTGGAGCGCGTAGTGGTCTCGCGCATTCTGGATGCACCCGAGCATGACCAGTTGCTGGTAACCCTTGGGGTGTCCCTTTTTCTCCAGAACCTGGCCTTAGCGCTTTTTAAGGCTGATCCCAGGTCGATTAGGCCGCTCTACGCCGACTGGAGCTTCTCGGTGGGGGGGGTCGTGCTGAGCGCCCCTAGGCTCGGGGCCTTCCTGGCAGCTCTGGCCCTAGCCGGCCTCTTTTTTTGGCTCCTACGCAGCACCGACCTGGGCAAGGCGATGCGGGCTGCGGCCGAGGAACGGGAGGGTGCTATTCTAGTGGGGATTGACGTCCGCTGGATTTATGCCTTGGCCTTCGGCATCGGCACCGCCCTGGTGGCCGTGGCCGGGTCGATTGTCCTGCCCTTCTTTACAGTAAGCCCGTCAGTGGGTGAGACCTTTCTCCTCATGGCCTTCATCACCGTCGTCCTGGGGGGCCTGGGTTCCTTCCCGGGTGCCCTCATCGGCGGCCTTCTCATCGGCTTGGTGGAAGGGCTGGGCGCCCTGCTGCCCGGGTCACTCCGTCAGCTTCCAGTCTTCATCCTTTTCGTCTTAAGCTTGCTCGTACGCCCCCAGGGACTCCTGGGCAGCCGCCAATGAAGGTTGAAGTTGACCCCCGGCGCCGCCCCACCATTATCGGCCTGCTGGTAATCCTAGCGATTTTGGCGGCAGCCGGGCCGTTTCTGGCTTCCAACCGGTACGCCATCCAGGTTGCGACCCTTATCCTCCTCTTCGCTTACCTGGCTTCTGGCTGGAATATCCTTTCGGGATACGGGGGGCAGTTCTCCTTCGGCCATGCCGCTTTCTTCGGCCTTGGGGCTTACACTTCGACGATTCTATTTGTCAAGTTCGGAGTCTCTCCCTGGGTCGGGATGCTGGCTGCCGGACTGGTGAGTGCCCTTTTGGGTCTCTTTATCGGCCTGGCTTGCTTCAGGTCCGGTCTGCGGGGGGCCTATTTTGCCCTGGCCACCCTGGCCTTCGCCGAAATTCTTCGAGTAATCTTCGTCAACTGGGACTGGGTGGGCCGCTCCCAAGGGCTCCTTATCCAGCTGGTCGGTGATGAGCCGCTGCTTTTTCAGTTCACCGCTCGGCTTCCCTATTATTACATAGCCCTGGCGCTGCTGGCCCTAGTGAGCGGTGTTGCTCTTCTACTGGAGCGGCTTAAGCTGGGCTATGAGCTCAGGGCCATTAAGTCCAACGAGGTGGCCGCCGCCGTATTGGGGGTGGACGTTTTCCGGGCGAAGATGTGGGCTATGGGTCTCAGCGCCTTCTTTACGGGTATTGGCGGCACCTTCTACGCGCAGTATTTATACTACATCGAGCCGTTCCAGGTCTTCGGTGTCGGGATGTCCGTGGATATCCTCTTGCCGGCAATCATAGGTGGGGCAGGGACAGTTATCGGTCCCATTATTGGCGCGGCCATTCTCGTCCTCCTGGGTGAAGGGACCCGGACTTTCTTTCGCGGCTTCGCTGGGGCGGACCTGATGGTGTTCGGTGTAATCCTGGTGCTAGTCATCCTCTTCATGCCATACGGGGTCATGGGGCTTTTGGGGTCCGCCCCGAAGGCCAAAAAGGAGTCGGCTTAGACGCAACCGTCATGGCGTTTTTGGTCGTGGAAGGAGTCCGCAAACGGTTCGGTGGCCTGGTTGCCGTCGACGACGTAAGCTTTGAGGTGGCGGCCGGAGAAATTGTGGGCCTAATCGGGCCCAACGGTGCCGGGAAGACAACCCTGTTTAATCTGATTTCCGGACTTTACCGGCCCGACGGTGGGCGGATTCTCCTCGACGGCCGCCGGATCGACGGGCTGCCACCCTACGAGCGCTGCCGCCTAGGCCTCGGCCGCACCTTTCAGATCGTCCAGCCCTTTGCTGACCTAACTACCCTTCAGAACGTGATGTTGGGGGCGTTCAACCAGGTGCGATCCGAGGCCCAAGCCGCCCGGATCGGCTGGGATATCCTCGTCCGAGTGGGTCTGGCAGACAAGGCCGATTGGCCTGCCGCCTGGCTCACCTTAGGGGACCGCAAGCGGTTGGAGGTGGCCCGGGCCCTGGCCACAGGTCCGCGCCTTCTGATGCTGGATGAGGTGATGGCGGGCCTTACCCCCCGGGAGGTGGACGATACGCTGGTCCTGCTCCGGGAGCTGCGGGATTCGGGCATAACGTTGCTGGTGATCGAGCACGTGATGCGGGCCGTAATGAGCCTGTGTGACCGGGTGGTAGTGCTCCACCACGGCCAGAAGATTGCCGATGGGACCCCGGTCGAAGTGGCTAGCTTCCCCCAGGTCATCGAAGCCTACCTGGGCGAGGAGACCGAGATTGCTTGAGGTCAGGGAACTGGTGGCCGGTTACGGAGAGGTACGGGTCTTGCGCGGGATAAGCCTATGGGTTGGAGCAGGTGAGGTGGTGGCCCTGGTCGGCTCCAATGGGGCCGGAAAGACTACCACCCTCAGGACGATCTCGGGCCTCATCAGGCCCGTGGCCGGGGAGGTGATTTTCAACGGCCGGCGAATCGACGGCCTCAAGCCCCATGAGGTCGTACGGCTGGGGGTCGTCCAGGTGCCAGAGGGGCGCAAGCTTTTCCCCACCCTCACGGTGCTCGAGAACCTGGAGCTGGGAGCCTACATTCCTGAGGCCAAACGGTACCGGGCCCAGAGCTTGGAGCTGGTTTTTGAGTTCTTTCCGGTGCTGGCGGAGCGGCGCAACCAGGCCGCCGGAACCCTTTCCGGGGGGCAGCAACAGATGCTGGCTATCGCGCGGGCGCTGATGGCCCGCCCGAAACTTCTGATGCTTGACGAGCCTTCCCTGGGCCTTGCCCCAAACGTGGTAACGGAGATCTTCCGGAAGGTCAGCCAGATTCGGGAGGCGGGCACGACCGTGCTGCTGGTGGAGCAGAACGTGCGGCGGGCTCTTAAGGTCGCCGACCGGGGATACGTGCTGGAAAACGGCCGCATTGTCCTGGAAGGGTCAGGGGCCGAGCTGTTGACAAATGACCACGTCAGGCGGGCCTACCTGGGTATCTGAGTCGGGGAGGAAAATTCATGCCTAAAGCCACCTATCTTTGCGAACTCGGCGAGCTGGTTGCACAAACGAGGCCCGAGCAACTGCCACAAGGGGTAATCGAGCAGGCCAAGCTGGTCCTCCTGGACACTTTGGGTGCCATCGTCGGAGGAAGCCAGCTTCCGGAAATCGGAACGCTGGCCCGGTTCTACGCTGCCGGTGGCGGCTTTGAGAGGGCAACCATCCTGGGCCAGGAGTTCAAGGTACCCCTTAAGGAGGCAGCCTTTATCAACGGGTGTGCCGGGGTCGCTCTGGAGCTGGACGAGGGCCACCGGTTAGCCGGCGGTCACCCTGCCGTTCACGTTCTGCCGGCGGCCCTGGCCCTGGCCGAGACCCGGCAGCTTTCGGGTCGGGAGCTGCTTGTTGCCTTGGTGGTGGGGTACGAGGTGGCCGCCAGAATTGGCATGGCTACCAGCCTGCGACCCATGGTTCATCCTCACGGCACCTGGGGATGTTTGGGTGCGGCGGCAGCAGCCGCCCGACTCATCGGCTGGCCGGCGGAAAGGGTTGCCGAGGCCCTTTCGGTGACTGGCAGCCTCACCCTCGCTACCTCCTGGTGTACTGCCCTCGAGGGGGCCACCGTGAGGAACGCCTACGCAGGACTGGCGAACCTCTCCGGCCTGCTGGCGATAGAATTGGTGGCGGCTGGCTTCACCGGGCCGGCCGACGGACCCGGTCTCACTTTCAACCAGGCCACCGGTGAAGGCTTCCGCGCCGGGGAGATTTTAATCGGCCTCGGCTCCGATTGGCAGATTACTCATAATTACTTCAAGTTCCACGCCTGTTGTGCTTATAATCATCCTGTCCTTGATGCCCTCTTGGAGCTGCGAACCGCCCGGCCCTTCGAACCCGAGGAGGTTGAGGCCATCGAGGTCGAGACCTGGGCTAAAGCTGCCATCCTTGCCAACCCAGAACCCGAAAGCTACCTTGGGGCGAAGTTTTCCATCCCCTTTGCCTGCGCGACCCTGATCGTTTACGGCTCGACAAGACCGGAGGCCTTCGGGCCGGATACGGTTCGGGATCCGCAGGTCCTGGCCCTGGCCCGCAAGGTCCGGGTTCGTGAGGACCCGGAGCTGACAAAGATGGTGCCGGCCATGCGGCCGGCCCGAGTAAAGGTCTGGTTGCGGGGTGGGGAGGTTCTGACCAAATTCGTTCCCAATCCCAGGGGCGACCGCGCGGGCGGAAAGCCGGCGGAACGGGATGAGCTGGAAGCGAAGTTTTTGGGGCTCGTCGAACCAGTACTGGGACGTTTGGCAGCCCTGGAGGCACTGGGACTGATCTGGCGAATCGAGGAGCTCCCCGACGTCGGTTCACTTGCGGCAACCCTCAGCCGCGGTTTTAAGGATGCAGCAGCGGGAGGCGAGAACCGTGGTTTCCGAGGCCTTTGAGCGGCCCCGTGCCGATTATATAACTGACTTTACCTTAACTTTCAAACTTGACCCTAGACGAACCGCCCTCATCATCGTGGATATGCAATATGCAACAGGCAGCCGGCACCACGGTCTGGGCCGGCAACTGCTGGAGTCCGGGAAGCTGGAGGAGGCCCGGTGGCGATTCGACCGGATCGAAAACCTGGCGGTGCCCAACATCCGCCGGCTCCTTTCGTTCTTCCGGGAAAGAGGTCTGCCCGTCATTTACCTGGTGATCGGGGCGGAGCGGGAGGATTTCGCCGATATGCCACGGCACATGCGGGCCCTGGCCAGGTCCACCAACAACCGGGTAGGCACTCGGGAACACGAAATTCTGGATGAGATAAAGCCGGCACCGGGCGAGCTAGTTCTGCGTAAGACCACAATTTCGGCTTTCACATCCACCGGCCTGGACACCGTCCTGCGGGCCCTCGGGATCACCGACCTGGTTTTTACAGGAATATCCACCAACATGTGCGTCGACACTACCGCCCGAGATGCGGCTGACCGGGGATACCGGTGCCTCCTAGTCGAGGACGCCTGTGCCGCCGCCAAGGAGGAGTACCACCGCTTTGCCCTCCTTAACTTCCAAAGGCTTTTCGGCCGGGTGGCCACCACCGACGAGGTCCTGGCCGAGCTGGGCGCCCCGGCGGGGGTTGCTTGATTGGAGAACCGTGAGGGCTGTAAGGTTTCACCGGTTTGGGGAGCCGGAAGTTTTAGTCTACGAAGATATCCCTGACCCCAAACTGGGTCCGGGTGAGGCGGTAGTTCGGGTTCGGGCCTGTGGGGTTAACCATCTGGACTTGGACATTAGGTCCGGCATTTCCCGGCTCGGGATCAGCCTTCCCCATATTCTCGGGCGAGAGGTAGCCGGGGAGGTGGCGGCCCTTGGACCGGACGCCGGGGGCTTTCGGGTTGGGGATCGGGTTCTAGTTGCCATTATCGGCGGCTGCGGTCGGTGCCCTTTTTGCCGGACAGGCCGGGACAACCTCTGCCCCGAAGCCCGGCGGCCCGGCATTAACCGGCCGGGGGGTTACGCCGAGCTGGTAGTCGCCCGGGTTGAGGACCTTATTCCGGTCCCGAGGGGGCTAGGTTTCGAGGAGGCGGCAGCTGTACCCATTGCCTTTGGGACGGCCTACCACATGCTCATTACCCAGGGTGGTTTGAAGGTTGGGGAGACTGTCCTCATTAATGCCGCCGGGAGTACCATCGGCACGGCCGCTATCCAGGTGGCGCGGGCCGCTGGGGCGCGGGTTGTGGTCACGGCCGGTTCTGAGGCCAAGCTTGAGCGGGCCCGGGAACTGGGGGCCCACGATGGGGTTAACTATAGCCTCCCCGGATGGGAGAATCGCATCCTGGAACTTACGGATGGCCGGGGCCCTGACGTTATCTTTGAGCACGTTGGTGGCGAGGTATTTAAGCGAAGCCTTGCCATCCTGGCCGTTGATGGCCGCCTCTGCGTTTGCGGTGGCCATGCTGGCGAGATTGTGGACCTGGACCTTATAAGCCTATTCCGGAAGCAGGCCAGGGTTATCGGGTCGTTTTCGGCCACCCGCCGGGAAGTTGAGCTCGCCCTGGACCTGGTTGCAAGGGGCGAACTCAGGCCGGTAATCCACGGGGTTTACCCCCTGGCCGAGGCACGTTTGGTTCACAAGTTGCTGGCAAGCCGGGCCAACTTTGGTAAGCTTATCCTGAACCCTTAACGGTAAGCTCCGACCATCCGAGCCGAAGGAGGCCGCGGTGTTCGACCTTATCATCAAAAACGGGCTCATCATCGACGGGACCGGAAATCCGGCCTTTTCCGCAAGTATCGGGGTCAGGGCCGAAACCATCACTATCCTGCGGGGTGATACCTCTGGATTGGAAGCGGCCAGGGTTATCGATGCTAGGGGCAGAGTGGTCTGCCCGGGATTCATCGATTTTCACTCCCATTCGGGGTTGATGATTTTTGCCGACCCAAAGCATGAGGCCAAGGTAAGGCAGGGGGTGACCACTGAGGTAATTGGGGTGGATGGCAACTCGTATGCACCTTTCCTCAGGCCCGAGGACTTTGACCGCTTTGCTGAATTGAACTCCGGTCTTGACGGCTGGCCGGAGCTTCCCGCCCGCTGGTCGAAGGTGGCGGAATACCTGGACCTTTTCGACCGGAAGGTGGCCGTAAACATCGTTTACCTGGTTGGCAATTCACCCCTGCGGATTGCGACCTTGGGCTGGCAGAATCGTCCGGCGGGGCCCAAGGAACTGGCCGATATGCGGGCTTTGCTACGGGAATGTTTGGAGGAAGGGGCCTTTGGGTTGTCGACGGGTCTGGATTACCCGCCGGGCAGCTATGCCGAGACGGCCGAGCTCATTGAGCTTAGCCGGGAGGTGGCCCGCTTGGGGGGCATTTACCACACCCACGTCCGGTATTGGCTGGGCGACCGCTATCTGGACCCGTTTAAGGAGGCCCTGGATATCGGGCGGGGTTCAGGGGCACCGGTCCACATCACCCACTTTTACCTTCGGGTGGGCAGCCCCGGGGGTGCCGACCGGCTTTTGGGACTGGTGGAAGCAGGCCGCAAAGAGGGGCTGGATGTGACCTTCGACAGCTATCCGTATATCTATAGCAGTACCAGGCTTTTGATCATCTTTCCCGCCTGGGCCCATGACGGTGGACCCGAGAGACTTAAGGCTGTCTTGGCTGACCCCGAGGCGCGCAGGAAACTGCGGGAGGAAGTGCGGCCGCGGGCGCCGTCGTGGCAAGAGATGTGGCTTACAAACTTTCGCCGGCCTGAGAATCACCGGTTCGAGGGGAAATCTGTAGCCGAGGTAGCTGAGATGATGGGTAAGCCGGTGGTGGACGCCTTGTGCGACCTGCTGCTGTCTGAGAACTTGGGATTAAATTATGTCAGCGCCGGGGTCGACGGGCCGAGCCTGCCGAAGTTTATCTGTCATCCCTTGTCAATGGTGGGTAGCGACTCGATATTCCTTGGGCAATACCCCAGTCCTCGAACCTACGGGACCTTTCCCCTCATTCTAGGAAGCTTCGTGCGGGAAGAACGTTGGCTCAGGCTTGAGGAGGCCATCCGCAAGATGACCTCTTTTCCGGCCCAGCGGCTGGGTCTGCCGGACCGGGGGTTGCTGCGGGATGGGTTCAAGGCCGACATTGTGATTTTCGACCCGGCCAAGGTTTCCGCTCCGGCAACCAGGACCGAACCTAAGCAGTTTGCCCAGGGGATAGATTATGTGATTGTGAACGGCGTGCCCGTCATCGAGGACGGCCGCCACACCGGGGCCTTACCAGGTCGGGCGCTGCGCCGGGGCCGGGCCTCAACCTAGCCCCGGGGCGGCGAGCCCAGTAGGAGTCGAGCGGGTCCAGAGGGACCCGGAGGCGGCCGCTCGGGTTTACGCCAAAACGGCCAACATCAGCCTTGAGCTTGCCCGGGAGGCGATTCGCCTGCCGGGCCAGCTTTCGGGCGGGATGCGGCAGCGGGTTGCCATCGCCCGGACGCTGG
>PSKS01000067.1:0-12386 GCA_040289115.1 Chloroflexota bacterium | reverse complement strand
GCCGCCGAGCTGGCCCGCCGGGGCCGGCCGCCGGATGCGGTTCCGTCTGAGGCCTTGACCGCCCGGATCCCGGAGGCGCTGGGGAATGTCCGGGGGCGGCGCATCCTCCTGCCCCGGACCGACGTCGCCGGGCCGGAGCTGGCGGAAGCGCTGCGGGCGGCCGGCGCCGAGGTCGTCGAGGTTGTCACCTACCGTACCCTGCCCGAAACGACCTGGGGTGAAGAGCTTATTAGGCTGCTGGAAATGGGCCGGGTCGACGCCATAACCCTGACCTCGGCGTCGACGGCCCGGAATCTGGCCGCCCTGGTGGGGTCCACCCGGCCGCTTCTTGAAGGGGTTAAAATTATCTGCATCGGGCCGGTGACGGCCCGGGCCGCGGCCGAGGTCGGCCTCCAGGTGGATGTGGTGGCCGGGGAGCACACCCTGGAGGGGCTGGTTCAGGCGGTGGTCGAGGCCTTTCGGCCCGTCCCGAAAGCCTAAGCTTTAAGCCGAGGAGGTTCGACTCAGATGGATACCCGTGAAGTGCGCCTGGGACGAGGCCGAGCCAAGCGGCAGGAGCTTTGGGGCCCGGAGCCGCCCCTGGACCCATCAGACCCGGCCTACGAGCTTCAGGAGCTGATGACCGAGGTTCTCTTTGGGGAAATCTGGAGCCGGCCCGGGTTGGACACCCGGAGCCGGGAGATTGCCACCCTGGCTGCCCTGACGGTGCTGGGACGGGAAGCCCAGCTCCGGCGGCACCTCCAGGCCGCCCTGAACATTGGCCTTACGAAGCAGGAGATCATTGAGGTATTAATGCAGATGGCCTTTTACGGTGGTCTGCCGTCCGCCCTGAACGCCCTCCGAGTCGCCCGAGAAGTTTTCGCCGAACGGGGTCTTTAAGTCCCTGTTCGACCCAGGACACCCGAAAGGCTCCCTCGGGCCCATTAAGCGGGGTGGGTGGCGAAGAAGCGGGCGAGTTCGTCCCGGTCGAAGTGGGGCCAGGGCCTCCGCCCTTCCCCGACTACCAGGTGCCGGCCGGCTTCGGCCGGAAGGATCCGGCCCACCTCAAAGGCCGGGATGCCCGCTTCTTCCAAGGCTTTTAAAAGGTCCGGCACGGCCCCCTTCGGAACGGTTATGATTAGCGAACCCGAGGCCAGAAGCCCCAGGGGATCCAGGCCCAGGGCCTCGCAGACCGCCCGACACTCCGGCACCACCGGGACCTGCTCAGCGTAGACCTCAAACCCGACCCCCGAGGCCAGGGCGACTTCCGTAAGGCCGGTGGCCAGGCCCCCCTCGGTCGGGTCGTGGAAGGCGGTCACCGGTGCCGCCTCCCAAGCCACCGCCGCATCCCGGACGACGCTTATCCCGGGGTCGAAAAGAAAGTTCCGAGCCCGAAGGATGGTTTCCTCGGGGACCCCTTTGCGGCGAAGCAGTTCGGCCGCCTCCCGGGCAAGGACGGCCGTTCCCTCGATGGCGATCCCCTTCGTCACAACCACGGCGTCCCCGGGCCGGGCCCCGGCCGACGTAACCAGCCGGTTAGGCTCCACTTCCCCGAGCATGCAGCCGACGATAATGGGCCGGTACAGGCCGTAGGTTATCTCAGTGTGGCCACCGACCAGGCTTACACCCAGCTTCTGGCAAGCGTCCACGAGCTGGTTAAAAATCGCCTCGACCTCTGCCGGCCGTATCCCTTCGGGAAGCAAGGCGGTGGCCAGGAACCAGCGGGGCCGGGCGCCCATGGCGGCGATGTCGTTGGCGTTGATGTTGACGGCGTACCAGCCGATAAGGTCAGTGGCGAAGGTTATGGGGTCGCTCTTGGCCACGAGGAGGGTTTGCCCGAACTCGATAACGGCCGCATCCTCCCCGACCCGGGGCCCGACCAACACCCGGGGATCCGTCCTGGGTAGCCGGCTTAAAAGGGCCTCAAGGAGGTCGGCCGGCAGCTTTCCCACCGGAAGTCCAGGGGCCATCATGGGCCGGCTACTCACTCTAGGAAGTCTCTGAGGTGCTTGCTCAGGGAGGGATGACGCAGCTTGCGGAGGGCCCGGGCCTCGATCTGGCGGACCCGCTCCCGGGTGAGGTTGAGCTCCCGCCCCACCTCCTCCAGGGTCTTGGGGACCCCGTCGTCAAGGCCGTACCGCCAGATGAGGACTCGCCGCTCCCGGGGGGTGAGGTGGGCGAGCAGCCGGTTGACCTGTTCCCGGAGGAGCCGTTGGGTCGCCTGCTCAGCCGGGGGTAGGCTAGCATGGTCCTCGACGAAGTCGGCCACCCGCATCTCGTCGTCCTCACCCACGGGGAGGTCCAAGGAGATGGCATCGTGGCCGAAGCTGAGGATCTCCTCCACCCGCTGGGCCGACACCTCCAGTTCGGCGGCCAGCTCGGCGCTAGTAGGTTCCCGGCCGTGCGCCTGGACGAACTCCCGGTACGCCCGCCCAAGCCGACCCACCAGGTCGACGATGTGCACCGGCAGCCGGATCATCCTGGACTGCTCGGCCAGGGCCCGGATAATGGACTGCCGAATCCACCAGGTGGCGTATGTGCTGAACTTGTGGCCCCGCCGGTACTCGAACTTCTGGACCGCCCGCAGCAGGCCGCAGTTGCCCTCCTGAATCAGGTCGAGGAGGGGCAGGCCCCGGCCGATGTATTTCCGGGCGATGCTTACCACCAGCCGCAGGTTTGACTCGATGAGCCGCCGCTCGGCCGCCCGGCCGGCTTCGAGCCTTGCCCCGAAGAGGCGGCCCAGCTCCGGTCCCCGGGCCTTAAAGTAGGCCCAAGCCTCGTTCGGGGCGGGGAGCCAGGGGCCCGCCCAACCGACCTGGGATACAAAGTCGGTCAACACCGGCCTTAAAAGCCGGCTGTCGATGCTCAGTTCGGTCAGCCCCTCCACCACGACCCCAGTCTCAAGGTCGAGGTTGGAGGCGACGAAGGCCACCAGGGCAGGGTCAAGCACGCCGTCAATGGCGGCCCGCACTTCGGGGGCGTAGAGCCTTTCCAGGACGCCCCGGGGTTCCGTCCCGCCGAGGTAAGCCCAGAGGGCCGAAACCACCGGCTCGGCCCCGCAAAGGCCGGTGTAAAGGCTGATGCCCAGCCGGGCGCCGTCCAGGGCGGCGGAAAGGCCGATACACCGGCCCAGCGCGGCCAGTCGCCGGGCGTCCTCCAGGGCGACGAAGAGCTCCCGCTCCTCCTCCGGAGTTAAGATGGGTATACGGCTCAGCTCCTGAAAGTAAATCTTGACCGCGTCGGTGGCCTCGGTTTCCGGGCCAAGCTCCTCCAGGAAAATCGGCTCGTCTTCCCGGGATGCGGCCTCCACCATCGCCCGATTACCTTGCTGGTTTCCGCTCCTGGGTTGTGGCCTCCAGGAGCCGGAGGGCCCCCTCGAAATCCCCGGCCGCCTCCGCCTCAGCAATGGCCCGGTCCCGCAGCTGCCGCAGGCGGCGGAGCCTGGCGGCTTCCAGGTGCC
This sequence comes from Chloroflexota bacterium, assembly GCA_040289115.1. Classification (GTDB taxonomy): domain Bacteria; phylum Chloroflexota; class Dehalococcoidia; order JAUQQI01; family JAUQQI01; genus JAUQQI01. The sequence goes on along the minus strand of PSKS01000067.1, from coordinate 8,947 downwards.
GCACCCGATCGCGGAATGAGTCGACGGCCCGCTCGGGGACCACCTCTGGAAGGGGCCGGGAAGCCAGCTCCCCGTAATACTCGGCCAATTCCGGGGGCAGGGCCTTAACCCAGTCGCCGTCCTCGGCCTGGCGCCACCCCATGAAGAGGAGCCGGGTTTTCTCCCGGCCAAAGTGCCCGGGGGAGACCTCGTCGGCCAGGGCCTTAAGCTCCGGGTACCTAAAGAGCAGGGTCAAAAGCTCCTCTTCCTTGCGCAGGTCCGGGTCGAGGGCGGTGGGAACGGGCTCCTCCGGCCGGCGCACACCCCGCCTCTCATCGACGGCCAGGGCCCGCAAGTCCTCCTCGGCGATGCCCAGCAGCCGGGCAATTTTCTGGAGGTAGTGGCCCCGGGCCACCGGGTCGGGCAGGGTCCGGAGGAGGGGCAAGATATCCCGGGCGGCCGCTGATTTACCCTCAGGCCCGGAGAGGTCGAATCGCTGGGGGAGCAGCTCGATGAGGAAGTCGAGGACGGGCCGGGCCCCGGCCAGGGCCTGCCGGAAAAGCTCGGGATTCGCCCGGATGGCCTCGTCGGGGTCCTTACCCATCGGCACCAGGGCGACCCGGACATTAAGGGCCGGGGCGGCCCGAAGGCTCAGCCGGCCCCGCCGTCCCCCCTCGAAGACCGGGACCGTCCGGTCGGCCAGCTCCTGCCAGAGGAGGTCGAGGGCCCGGCGGGTTGCCGCCTGCCCGGCCGGGTCGGCGTCCAGGCAGAGGGTAACCGTCTCGCAGTAGTCCTTAAGGAGGCGGGCCTGGGCCGGGGTGATGGCTGTTCCGAGGGTTCCCACTACGCTCTTAAAGCCGTACTGGTGGGCGGTGATAACGTCGAAGTAGCCTTCAACGACGACCGCCTCCCCGGCCGCCCGGATGGCCGGCCGGGCCAGGTCGAGGCCGAAGAGCACCTCGCCCTTTTTAAAGACGGGCGTCTCGGGGCTGTTCAGGTATTTCGGCTCGCCGTCACCCAGGACCCGGCCACCGAACCCCACCACCCGGCCCCGGGCGTCCCTGATGGGGAAGATGATCCGGTCCCGGAAACGGTCCAACAGGCCGCCCCCCTCCCGCCGGACCACCAGGCCCGCCGTGACCAGGAGCTCCGGGTCGAACCCGGCCCCCATCAGCCGTGTCAGCAGGGCGGTGCCGTCAGCCGGGGCGTAGCCGAGGCCGAAGGCCTGAACGGTCGGCAGCTCCAGACCCCGGCCGGCCAGGTAGGCCCGGGCCGGCCGGTGGGCCCGGAGCATCTCTTGGTAGAACTCGGCGGCGAGCTGATTGGCTGCCAGCACCCGCGCCCCTTCCCCGGCTTCCTCGGCGGGGCGCCCGGGTTGGAGTTCGACCCCGGCCTCCCGGGCCAGGACAGCGAGGGCCTCGGGGAAGCTCAGTCCCCGGCGGTGCATCACGAAGTCGATGACGCTGCCGTGGGCACCACACCCGAAGCAGTGGTAGGTTCCCTCGTCGGGGTAGACGAAGAAAGAGGGGTTCCGGTCCGGGTGGAAGGGGCAGAGGCCCTTGTAAAGCCGGCCAGACCGGCGCAGCTCCACCTCCCGACCGACCAAGTCGGCGATATCTACCCGGCTTTTGATCTCATCCAGGACGCCCATGGCCGGTCAGGGATGCCTGAAGGGAACCGACATGATCGCCCAGAGCTTGGGTATGAAAAGCTCTTCGTAGAGATAGAGGGCGTAACGGTCGGTCATGCCGGCGATGTAGTCAACGACCACCCGCTCGATGGGGTCCTCGTGGACAAAAAACTTCTTGGGAATGAGCTCCGGGTGGAGACAAAAGTACTCGTAGAGACGGCGGATGACGTCCTTGGCCTTGACAAACTCGGTCTTGGCCACCGGGTTGGTGTAAACCTTATCGAACATAAACTCCCGCATGATGTTAAGGGCCTCAAGGACCGTGGGGTCCATCCCGATGGGGGGTGGTGGGGTTCGGGCGGCTTCTTCGGGGGTGAGGCCCTCCCCGGTGGCGGCCCAGGAGTACTCGATGACGGCGCACACCATCGTATTTATCCGCTCGCCGTGGGTCCGGCCGAGAACCCCAACGGCCTCGGCCGGAAGGTCGTTGGGGGTGATGATACCAGCCCGGATGGCGTCCTCAATGTCGTGGCTTACGTAGGCGATGGAGTCCGCTAGCTTGACTACCTGCCCCTCCAGGGTTTCGGCCGTCCCCCAGGCCTCGGCCAGCACGTCCCCCCGCTCCTTGGAATGTTTCGGGATGGCCTCTCGCACCTCCATGGTCAAGTTGAGGCCGCGGCCGTCGTTTTCCAGCTTGTCTACCACCCGCAGGCTCTGCAGGTTGTGACGGAAGCCTTCGGGGTAAAGCTCAGCAAGGGCCTCCTCCCCGGCGTGGCCGAAGGGCGGGTGGCCCAGGTCATGGGCCAGACCAATGGCCTCAGTCAGGTCCTCATTTAAACGGAGGGCCCGGGCGATGGTCCGGGCCACCTGGGTCACCTGAAGGACGTGGGTGAGGCGGGTCATATAGTGGTCGCCGAGGGGGGCCAAAAAGACCTGGGTTTTATGCTTCAGGCGGCGGAAGGCCTTACAGTGGATGACCCGGTCCCGGTCCCGCTGAAACTCAGTCCGAACCGGCGAAGGCGGTTCGGCTCGCAGCCGCCCCTTGCTGAAGCGGCTCTTGGCCGCGAAGGGGGAAAGGAGCTGAATCTCCAGCTCCTCAAGCCGCTCCCGAACCCCCAGGTACCGCATGGCCTTCAGGCATACCGGTGGGCGGCCATGGCGGCCTCGGCCAGGGCCGCCTGGGCAGCCGCCAACCGCGCCACCGGAATCCGGTACGGGGACGCGCTCACGTAGTTGAGGCCGATCTTGTGGCAGAGGGCGATGCTTTCGGGGTCGCCCCCGTGCTCGCCGCAGATGCCCACCTCCAGGTCGGGGCGGGTCTGCCGGCCGAGCTTAAAACCCAGTTCCATAAGCTTGCCGACGCCGTCGGCATCCAGCGTCTGGAAAGGATTGGCGGGCAGGATGCCCCGCTCCACGTACTGGACCAAAAACTTGGCTTCGGCGTCGTCCCGGCTCATGCCGAAGACCATCTGGGTTAGGTCGTTGGTGCCGAAGCTGAAGAACTCGGCGTACCGGGCCACCTGGTCGGCGGTTAGGGCTGCCCGGGGTACCTCAATCATCGTCCCGAACTTGTAACTTACCTGCTGACCCTTCTCCGCCATGACCTGGCGGGCCACGGTCTCCAGCTGCTCCCGGATGACAGCCAGCTCGTTAGCGTGCCCCACCAGGGGAATCATCACCTCGGGGTGGGGGTCGAGGCCCTCGGCCTTAAGGTCGCACACGGCCCGGAATATGGCCCGGACCTGCATCTCGTAGATGGCCGGGAAAAGGATCCCCAATCGGCAGCCCCGAAGCCCCAGCATCGGGTTGAACTCCCGCATCGACTCCACCAACTCGAGGAGCCGCTGCTTTTCGGCCAGCTCCCCGTCCGGGGTCCCCTTCAGCCGGAGCTGGGTAACCTGGACCAGCAGCTCCTCGTAGCGGGGCAGGAACTCGTGGAGGGGCGGGTCCAGCAGCCGGATAACCACCGGCCGGTGGCCCATCACCCGGAAGATCCCCTTAAAGTCCTCGGTCTGGAACTTCTCCAGCTCGGCCAGGGCGCCGTAGTAGCGGCGCACGGCCTCCGACTGCCGGTAGTGCTCCTCAGCCTGCCGGTACTCGGCCTCGGCCTGGGCCTTGCGGGCCGGCTCAGCCGTTTCCAGGGCAGCCTTGGCCCGCTGGAGCTCCCGCTCGGCGGCGGTGGCCTCCCGGGCATGAAGGATCATATCGTGGACGAAGGGGAGGCGCTCCGGCTCGAAGAACATGTGCTCGGTCCGGCAGAGGCCGATCCCTTCGGCCCCAAACTCCAGGGCCTTAGCTGCATCCCGGGGGTAGTCGGCGTTGGCCCAGACCCCGAGGCGGCGGAATTGGTCGGCCCACTCCAGCAAGATTCGAAGCTCGGTCTGCTCGGCAAAGCTACGCTCCACCGTGGGGATAGCCCCGAGGAAGACCTCCCCGGTGGTCCCGTCGATGCTGATGTAGTCGCCCTCCCTGACCACAACCCCGTTCACAGTGAACAGGCGGTTGTGTTCGTCGATGGCAAGGGCCTCGCAGCCAACGACGGCCGGCTTACCCAGGCCCCGGGCCACCACGGCGGCGTGGGACGTGGCCCCGCCCCGGGCGGTGAGGACCCCACGGGCGGCGATCATGCCGTGGACGTCGTCGGGGTTGGTCTCGGTTCGGACCAGGATTACCTCCCGGCCGGCCCGGGCCCACTCGACGGCGGTGTCGGCGTCAAACACGGCCTGGCCCACCGCCGCCCCCGGCGAGGCGTTAACGCCCCGGGCCAAAAGCTTGCCCTCGGCGGCGGCCGTCCGCTTCGCCTCGGGGTCGAAGCGGGGCTTTAACAGCTCCTCAACCTGGGCGGGCTTGACCCGCCGGACAGCCTCCTCCCGGGAGATGATGCCTTCCAGGGCCAAGTCCACCGCGACCTTCACGGCCGCCTGGGCCGTCCGCTGAGCCGCCCGGGTCTGGAGCATGTAGAGCTTGCCCCGCTCGACGGTAAACTCGATATCCTGAACGTCTTTGTAATGAAGCTCCAGGCGTCGGGCGATCTCTTCGAGCTGACGGTAAATCTCGGGGAAGGACTCTTTAAGCTCGGTGATCTTCAGGGGGGTTCGGATGCCGGCCACCACGTCCTCGCCCTGGGCATTGGGTAGGTACTCGCCGTAAAGCTCCTTCTCGCCGGTGGCCGGGTTCCGGGTGAAGGCCACCCCGCTTCCGGAGTCCTCCCCCATGTTGCCGAAGACCATCATCTGGACGTTAACGGCCGTCCCCAGGTCGTGAGGAATCTTGTAGTACTCCCGGTAGGCCACTGCCCGGGGGTTGTTCCACGACTCGAAAACCGCCCGGATGGCCAGCCGGAGCTGCTCGTAGGGGTCCTGGGGGAAGTCTTGCCCCGTTTCCTTCCGGACCAGCTCTTTAAAGGCGGCCACCACCTCGGCCAGGTCGTCGGCGGTGAGGTCGGTGTCCTTTTCGGCGCCCCGCTCCCGCTTCTTGGCCTCGAAGATCTCGTCGAACTTCTGGGCGTCAATTCCCAGGACGATGCGGCCGAACATCTGGATGAACCGCCGGTAGGCGTCGTAGGCGAAGCGGGGGTTACCGGTAAGCCGGATGAGGCCGGTCAGCACCTCGTCGTTGAGGCCAAGGTTGAGGACCGTATCCATCATACCCGGCATGGAGAACTTGGCCCCCGACCGGACGGAGACCAGGAGGGGGTTATTGGGGTCGCCGAAACGCTTGCCGCTCTTTTCCTCAACGGTCCGGAGGGCCGTCAGCACCTGGTCCCAGAGGCCCTCGGGGAACTGGCGGCCTCGGCGGTAGTATTCGACACAGGCTTCGGTGGTGATGGTGAAGCCGGGCGGGACCGGCAGGCCCACGTTGGTCATTTCGGCCAGGCCAGCCCCCTTGCCGCCAAGGAGGTCCCGCATCTGGGCGTTGCCCTCTTCAAAGAGATAGACCCATTTGCGCGTGGTAACCTGGGTCAAGGGGCACCTCCAACCTGGAAATCGTGTCTCAACCCATTATATCACGGCGGCCGCCGGCCCCCAGCCGGCCGAACACCGGCGAAACCGCCCTGGGGCCGCGGGTATGGCTCAGCGGACCACGTAAGGTCCGGAGACGGTGCGGTAGGCGCAGTAAAGGTTGGAGTACATGTTGAGCTGGCTGCCGGAGATGCTTACCCCCTGGGCGATAACGGCCCCATTTAAGGTGCTGGCCCGGGCGTTGCTGATGTTAACCAGGGCGAAGGGGGCGTAGACCACACCGACCCAGCTGTTGTCGTTCCCCGAAAGCTGGATGCCGGCCGAGGACGTGGAGCAGTAGTCGGCGGCCCGAAAGTAGGAGGCGAGGACCACCGCGCCCATCGCGCACGGGTTGCCGGCCGGCCGGTAATAGCTTAAGCTGGAGCCGCCGCTAATGTCGACCTGGCCCCGGGCAACAATGGTCACGTTTTCCCCGGTAATTCTCCCGCCCCCCTGCCCGAGCTTGACGTCCCCTTCCACGAAGTAGAGCCCCGGCTGGAGCCGGCCACCCTGGATGTAAGGGGAGTTTTTGTCCAGGTCACCGCGAATATGGTAATAGCGGCCCTCAGCCTGGGCGGCCAGGGCCGCCGCCCCGCCGGGGGCGAACATCTCCACCGGCCAGGCGAAGGGCATCGGCTGGGGGGTGGTAAGGGCCGGGTTTCCCGCCGGCGGATTATAGGTTATCTTGGCCGGATTTCCCGTCTCCACCCCTAGGACGCTCTCCACCGTGCCGTTGATGACGATGCCTTGACCGCCGCCGTTAAGCTGGATGTTGGCGTTGCTGTGGAGGGCCCCGGTGATCAGGACGTCGGAAGCCTGGATGTTGAGGGCGCCCTGACTGCAGCGTCCGGTTCCCCCAACCCAAAGGGCCCAGGTCCCGCCGCTGGCGGGGTTGGCGATCCTGGCCACGGAGCTGGCGCTCACCCTTCCCAGGTTGATGCCCAGGACCCGCATAAAGAACGTGTCGAAGGTGGCGTAGGCCACCACCCGGACGCCCCGGGCCTGGGGTGGAATGTACCCCAAGTCGCCCACCTGAACGGCTCCGACCTGCTGGTCGAGGGCGTCGGTGTAGTAGGCTTCCCAGTAGACGTCCTTAAGGAGAGGGCGGTTGCCCCCGGCATAGCGCTCGATGGCCCGGCGGACCTCGGCGTCGGTGGTGTAGGCCAGACCGTCTCGAAGCTTGCCCGCCCCGGCCAGGGCCGCCGAATCGGCCAGGTTCTGAATGAGCCGGCGCTGGGCGTAGGCGTAGCCGCCGTCGATGGCCAGGCCCACCATGGCCACAAGGGCCGCGATGGCCGCCGCCACCACCACCAGGCTCTGACCGCCGGCAAAGCCGGCCGCGGCTTTCACCGCCTGGCTAATGAAACCGGCTGTGGAGGCGGCTCTGCCGCCCGGTCGGGCTGCCCTGCTCCCCATCATTCTGTCATCATTACCGAAGAGGCCACCAAGGTAATCTCGAAAGGTATAAGGGGGGTTACCGGCCGGTATTTATAGGTCACGGTGGCGGTGATGGTCCGGCCGAAACCCGAACGCAACACCCAGTCCGTTTCCGGGTAGACGTGAAAGGTTAAGGTGGCCTGGGGTCCGCGGTCGTAATCGGGCCCCTCCCAGTACTTGACCCCGTCCTGCCAGGGACCTTGCCAGGACCCGGTAAAGCCCGGGGCCTGCTTCCAGCACGGGACGGTCGGATTGGTGTAGTCGCCGCCGACACAGTCCGTCCTAAGCGCCACCCCCCGGGCCAGCCCGGCGGCGATGGCGGCGGCGTTACTGCGGGGATTTGTGACGTCCCCGGTAAAGTCCTGCTGGTTTAAAGGCTGGTGCTCCGTCGCCACGGCGTAGCGGGCGGCCTCCCGGGCCATATTGGATATGGTTATGTACTGGTAGACCCCGAAACCAAGGTCAAAAATGCCCATGAAAAGTAACATTAAAATCCCGAGGCCCAGGGCAAACTCCAGAAGGCTCTGTCCCCGGCCCTTCACCTTGCTCCCTCCACCTGTGAGGTGCCATTGGCGGCGTCAATCCGGGCCTGAACTGAAGGGTCCAGACTTTCCCCTTGTCGAGGGCGGTAACCCACCATTGGGGCACAGGCTGGTCCGGCGGCTGCGGCTTTGGCCATAACCCCGGTGGGTAGGGGAAAGGCCCGGCCACCCCAATAGCAGCCGGCCAACGGACCCAGACCGGCGGCCAGAGCGGGCAAAGCAAAGCCTTTTAAGGCGCGCATGTTCCGCCAACATTCTGCAAGATCAAGGTCACCTGGGTGGTCTGCCCGGCCGTCACACCGACGCCAGGTACCGTATCGGCGTAGAGCCTGCCCTCAGCACAGAGGCTGCCGGCCACGGTGTAGGTGCCGGGGGCCAGGTTGGGGGCAACGAACCGGCCATCGGGTCCGGAAAGGGTCTCGATGACCACGGTGCTACCGGTCAGGACCCTTACCGTCGCCCGGGGCGCCAGGATAAAGCCTGCGCCCGTGTTGGCCCAGACGGTGCCCTCGACGGCCCCGGCGGCTGCCGGCGTTGGGGTCGCGGTTGGGGTCGGCGTAGCCGGTGTTGGGGTTGGGGTTAAGGTGGTACCCTGGACGGCCACCGGGTAGGGCACGCTCACATTGTTAGACTCACTGCCCTCGCGGACCTGGTTGTAAGTGTCCACCTGAGCCTGGAAGAAGTGGGAGCCCGGAACGGAGAAGGTGTAGGTAAATGTGAAGGTTTTGGTCGCCCCGGCCCCCAGGCCATTCACGGCCACCCAGGCAAAGCCGGGGGTGCCGGGCATCGGGGGCTGGTCGACGTAAACGTCCAGGTAGAAAAGGCCCGCGACCGGCGCGCCGGAGGCGTTCTGAATAGTCACTTTGACCGTCACCGGGTCGCCCACCCGCGGCTCCTGGTTTGGGCGGGGGCCCTGGGCCACGAGACTGGTTACCAGCAGGTCAGGCAGGGTGGTGGGGGTTGGGGTGCCCGTGGGGGTAGGAGTCGGCGTGGGCGGATTGCCACAGACAACGGCCACCGCGTTGGAGGCCGGACCTTCCCGGTCGGCCGAGTTGACGGCCGTGACCACGTAGTCGTAGCGGGTGTTGTTGCCCACGGTTACCGCATATGAGGTGCCGGAGGTGCTGCCGATGAAGACGAAGGTCCGACCGTAGTCGGCAGACTGATAGACGTTGTAGCGGACCGCCCCGGAAACGGTCGTCCAGCTCAGGGAGTTCTGGGTGACGCTGACGCTTCCAGAGGTGGTTAGCGTACAATTGCCCGAAAGCACCGGCGCCCCCACTGGGGCTGGGGTGGGGGTTGGGGTAACCGTGCCCGGCGTTGGGGTTGGGGTGCCCCCGACGGTCACGTTGATATTG
>PSKS01000066.1:0-12912 GCA_040289115.1 Chloroflexota bacterium | reverse complement strand
CCTCGCGGTCCCGCACCCGGTACTCCAGGCGGTGGGTCTCCCCCCGGAGGGCGGCGGCGAAGCCGGCCGCCGTGCCGGGCAAAAACTCCTGGATCCGCTCGCCTTCCTCCAGCCCCCGCCCCCTGAGCTGCCGGGCCCACTCGTCGGCGGTGCGGTTGAAGGCCTTGACCACGCCGTCCCGGTCCACCAGGACGAACGACTGGAGGCTGCTGTTGAAGATGGCCCGCAGGTTGGCCTCGGACCGCCGGAGCGCCGCCTCGGCCCGGGCCTGCTCGGCGGCCTCCCGAAGGGTTGCCCGGGCCGATTCCACCGCCTCCTCGGCCGTTGCCCTGGCCCGCTGGCTGAGGTCTCCCATTCGGCTGCGCAGCTCCTCGGTGCGGGCCATAAGCTGCTCCCGGGTTGCCGAGCCCGGCTGGGGGGCGAAGAGAACCCCAAGGGCAAACCCGGTCAGCCCTCCAACCAGGAAGCCCAGCAGAAAGCTAGCGTTGTTACCTCGCTCTGCCATCACGCGAACCCCTCCTTAAAAGTCTATTGACCACCACGCTACCGCCGCGGTGGACGCCCGCAACTATGGCCGCGGTCCGAATCACTGGCCTCATAACCCGGTCGGTGGTGAACCGGATAGTACCCCTCACGTCGGCGGCCGTGCGCTGGACATTGCTCAGCACATCTTCGACCCTGGGCTTGAGGTCAAGGACGACCCGCAGGACCACTAGCCCGGCGATGAGCATCACCAGGCTCTGGATCCCCATGATCACGGCCAGGACAATAATGGCCAGGTCCCGCAGTTCGGCGAGCGTCATCCCTTCACGGCCAACCTAGTCTGACAGAATCAAGTATACCGTAATATGACGAACCCGGCTACCTGGCAGTTTGGCAATAGCAATCAGGATCCGCTAACCTAGATTAGCGCGAAATCTCAGGTGTTCCTGGGAGCTGCTATGCCCGGACCGTTGGCTGGCATAAGGGTTATCGAGTTCTCCCAAATCATCGCCGGACCCTTCGCCGGGATGCTCCTAGCGGATATGGGCGCCGATGTTATAAAAATCGAGCCCCCGCACGGGGAGCCCTGGCGCCTTAACATGCAGTTCGTGCCCGGCGAGAGCCGCACCTTCATCTCCCTCAACCGGGGAAAGCGGAGCCTGCCCCTCGACTTGACAAAACCCGAGGCCACCGAAATCGTCGACCGGCTGGTAGCCGACGCCGACGTGGTCATCGTCAATTACCGGCCGGATGTGTCCCGGAGGCTGAATATCCACTACGAGCGGCTCTCGGCCATCAACCCGCGGCTGATTTACTGCGACAACACCGCCTTCGGCCGGCGGGGTCCCCACTGCCAGCGGCCCGGCTATGACATCGTGGCCCAGGCGATAACCGGCCTTATGGCCAGCGAGGGGAAAATCGTCGACGGCGTGCCGCAATACATTATATCTACCCCCGTGGCCGACTTCGCCACCGGCCTGGCGATGGCCTGGGGCATCTGCGCCGCCCTCTACGTCCGGGAGCGGACGGGGCGGGGCCAGAAAATTGAGACGACCCTCCTGGCCAGCGCCTTGGCGGTCCAAACCTCCCGTTTCACTTGGGTCGAAGTTATTGACGCTGAGCCTTACCGGCAGTTCATGGCAGACCTGGAGCGGATGCGGGCCGAGGGCCGAAGCTTTGAGGAGGTCTACGCCCGTTACCTAGGGTTCCGGCCGAGGCCGCCCGGCAACATTTACTACCGGACCTATCAGACCAAGGACTCGGTGATTGCGGTGGGGTGCTTGAGCGACCCCCTGCGCAAGCGGCTACTGGAAGTGCTGGGTCTCCACGACATCCGCTTCGACCCGGGCTACGACCCCCAGAGTCCCGAGGCCGTCGAGTTCGGCAAGGAGCTGACCAAGAAAGCCGAAGCCATTTTCCGCCAGCGGACCACTGCCGAGTGGCTCCGGATCTTGGACGAGGCCGGGATTCCAGCCGGGCCTGTCCGGTTCACCGAGGAGCTTTTCGAGGACGAACAGGTGCTGGCCAACAATCTGGTGGTGGAGCTCCAGCACTCCGTCGTCGGTCGGGTCAGGATGGTGGGGCCCATCATCAGCATGAGTGAAACGCCCCTGGAGGCTCGGTCGGCCTCGCCAGCCCTGGGCGAGCACACCGACGAGATCTTGGCCGCCATGGGTTACCCCCCCGACCAGGTGGCCGACCTTAAAAGGCGGGGTGTAACCCGCTAGGACGGCCGGAGCATTCGCCTGAAACGGGCTTCCCTCAGCCTCGTGCTGATTGCCCTGGCCGTTAGCCTGGGATCCCCCGGGACTAGGGCCGCCTTGATGGCCCGGCCACCCCTGGCTATTTCCCCCGACGGGGCGTGGCTGGCCTTTACTGGCCCGGGGTACCGCCTGGGCCTGCACTCCCTGACGGCGGGAAGCGTCCGGATGCTCCCGATAGGCGACGTTTCCGGCCTGCGCTGGTCGGCGGATTCGCGGCGGCTGGCAGCGGTGGGGCATGGGGGCCGTCAGGTCTGGGAGGTGGACGTGGCCGAGGGCGAAGCCGCCCTAGCCCTGCCCCCGGACGGGCAGTGGGTTGGGTTCCCGGAGTACCTGCCGGACGGGGACCTGGTCCTGGTAGTGGTGGGCGGTGACGGCCAGTTCAGGCTGGGTCGCTTCCGCCGGCTGACGGCCACCTGGCAAACCCTTTTCGAAGCCACAAGCCCTTTGGCCGGGCCCCGGGCTTCGCCCGACGGCCGGAAGCTGGCCTTTCTCATGGGAACCCCGGGGGCGAGCGAGCTGTGGCTTCTGGACCTTGGGACGGGTGCCGCCCAAAGGGTGGTTCCAGCCCCGGCCGAGAACCCGGTCTGGTCCCCCAACTCGGCTACCCTGGCCTTCGAAAGGCCCGACCCAGCCGGTGGGACCAGGCAGGTGGCAACCGTCGACCCCGAGACCGGGTCGGTGCATCCCCTCGGGCCGGGCGGCTTTCCCCACTGGGTTGGTGACCGGCTTTTCTGGGTAACATCAGACGGTGAGATACTTGCCCGGTCGCCTATGGCCCCGGCCGCTCGGCTGGCGAAGACGGGGGTGTCCGGCGTCCAGTTTGCCACCTGGGCCGACGCCGGCGTCTTGGTCTTGTACCACCCGAGCGGCCTCAGTCTCTTTGACCTGACCCGGCGGAAGCTTGTGGGTATCGGGGGGCTCGGTCCTTCCCTTTGGGTTGGGGCTGCGGGACCGGGGATCCTGCAGGGCCCTTTCGGCATCCCTTCCACTGGCTACGTAACGGACCTCTTTCGGCCGAGTCATCCCGGTCTGGATATTGCCAAGCCTTTAGGCCTTCCGGATAACCAGGCTCCCATCGTGGCCGCCTACCCCGGACGGGTAGTCTGGGCCGGGGATGCCTGGAGCGGGCCCTACGGGGGCTACGGCAACCTGATCGTCGTCGACCACGGGATGGTTGAGGGCGTTCAGGTCTCCACTTATTACGCCCATTGGCGGGTCAGCTACGTCCGAGTCGGGGAGCTGGTGGGGATGGGGCGGCGGCTGGCCGACCAGAGCGATTACGGCTGGGCCACCGGTGTCCACTTGCATTTTGAGGTTCGGGAAGGGGGGACCCTGGGCGCCTGGCGGCCTTACTTTGACGGGACCCCAGTGGACCCCACGGGCCCCCGCTACTTAAACCGAACCCTAAAGGTGGGGGATTTTGTGGTGGCCTCGAATCTGAGCTGGGCCTACCGGGTGCTTATCCCGGTGGTCCGCCGGTGATATATTGGCCCCAGGTTATAATCTGAAGGTTGTGCGGGGACGATGGCCGAAGAACACACCCGCTTTCCCGAAGACCCCCGCCGGATCGTTGTAAAGGTCGGAACCAATGTCCTTACCGCCGGCACCAGCCGCCTTAACCTGGCGGTGATGGCCCAGCTGGTGGCGCAGGTGGCTGCCCTCTACCGGGATGGGCGCCGACTCATCCTGGTGACCTCCGGGGCTATTGCCGCCGGCCGGCAGCGGCTGGGGGTTAAGCGGGACCGCCGGGATATCCCATTCCGCCAGGTGATGGCGGCGGTGGGTCAGAGCCGCCTGATGTACGCCTACGACCTACTCTTCAGCTGGCACGACATCACCGTGGCCCAGACGCTCCTGACCCGGGCCGACCTGGCCGACCGTGGCCGGTACCTTAACGCCCGCAACACCCTGCTGGCCCTGCTGGACCTGGGGGTTGTGCCCATCGTCAACGAAAACGACGTGGTGGCCGTGGATGAGATCCGGGAGACCCGCTTTGGGGATAACGATACCCTTTCGGCCCTGGTGGCCAACCTGGTGGACGCTGACCTGCTGGTGATTCTGACGGACATCGCCGGCCTGTACACTGCCGACCCCAGACGGTGTCCCGACGCCCGGCTCATCCCGGTGGTGGAGCGCATCGACGAGCGGATCGAGGCCGTTGCCGGGGGGGTGGGGTCGGAGCGGGGCACCGGGGGTATGGCCACTAAGGTGCAGGCGGCTAAGCTAGCTACCGCCGGGGGCACTGCCGTGGTAATTGCCGACGGCCGGGAGCCGGATATTCTCCTGCGGGTGGTGGCTGGGGAGTTGGTGGGCACCCGCTTTCTGCCGGCCGGAACCCGGCTAGAAAGCCGCAAACGCTGGATGCTCAGTGGCCTCTCCACCCGGGGAGAGGTGGTGTTGGACGCCGGGGCGGTGGAGGCCCTCCGCCACCGGGGCAAGAGCCTCCTGCCGGCTGGCGTCCGGGAGGTGCGGGGAGATTTCGACCGGGGCGATGTCGTCAACCTGGTCGGCCCCGACGGAGAGGTTATCGGCTGCGGCATCGTTAACTATTCGGCCGCCGACCTCTGTAAAATCAAAGGCGTAAGGTCGGAAAAGATCGGCCAGATCCTCGGCTACGCCTTTGGGGCCGAGGTGGTGCACCGTAACAACCTGGTGCTGCTCTAGTGTGTCGGGAGGACTAAAATGGCGACGACGGCCGAACGCCTCGAGGCGATGGGTCGGGCGGCCAAGGTGGCTGCCCGGAAGCTGGCATACTTGAATACCGAGGTGAAGAACCGGGCCCTCTACCGGGTGTCCGAAGCTTTGGTCCGGGAGCAGGACGCCATCCTGGCGGCCAATGCCCAGGACCTGGCTGCCGGGCGGGCCGCGGGGCTTTCGGAGGCCCTGCTGGATCGGCTCCTCCTTAATCCGGAGCGGCTCCGTTCCCTGGCCGAAGACGTCCGGGCGGTGGCCAGCCTGCCGGACCCGGTGGGGGAGATCTTCGAGATGCGCACCCTGCCCAACGGTCTTAAGGTGGGCAAAAAGCGGGTACCCCTCGGGGTCATCGGGGCCATCTACGAGAGCCGGCCCAACGTGACGGTGGACATCGCTTGCCTCTGCCTCAAGTCAGGGAACGCCTGCATCCTGCGGGGCGGCCGGGAGGCCCTCAGCACCAACCGGGCCCTGGCTGGCCTGCTCGTTCGGGAGTTCACAACCGCCGGGGTCCCCGAGGGGGCGGTCCAGTTCGTGGATGACCCCGACCGGGCCCTAGTGGGGGAGATGCTCCGGATGCGGGAGTACATTGACCTGCTGGTGCCCCGTGGTGGGGCCGAGCTCATCCGGTACGTGGCCGAAAATGCCACCATGCCAGTGGTCACCGGCGGCATCGGCGTCTGCCACACCTATGTGGACGAGGCCGCCGACCTGGAAAAGGCGGTCCGCATCGTCTACAATGCCAAGGTGCGCCGGCCCTCCATCTGCAACGCCCTGGATACTCTGCTGGTCCACCGGTCCGTCGCCGCGGCTTTTTTGCCCCTTATTGCCCGGGAGTGGCTCCGAGCCGGGGTGGAGATGCGGTGCGATGAGACGAGTCTGGGCATCCTGCGGGCGGCCGGTTTTGAGGCGGGGGTCGTTCGGGCCCAGCCGGACGACTTCGGTCGGGAGTTTCTCTCCCTGCGGGCGGCCGTCAAGGTGGTCGATTCCCTGGCCGAAGCCATCGACCACATCCACCGGTACGGATCGGGTCACTCCGAGGCTATCGTCACCGAAAATTATGGGGCGGCCATGCGCTTTCTCGACGAGGTGGACGCGGCGGCCGTCTACGTCAACGCTAGCACCCAGTTCACCGACGGGGCCCAGTTCGGCCTCGGGGCCGAGGTGGGCATCAGCACCCAGAAGTTCCACGCCCGCGGCCCCATGGGCCTCAAGGAGCTCACTTCTTACAAGTGGATAATCCTCGGCGACGGGCATGTTCGGCCGTAGCCGATAAGACCCACGGAGGAATTTAGATGGGTGTTTACCGGTTTGAAAGGCAGATCCGGACACTGACGTCGGAGGGGTATCAGATCAGCCGGGACGACCGCCAGATCGGCCGGGTGGACCTCCATTTCGCCTCGGACGTGGTCTATGCGACCCTGGCCGTTGAGGAAAGCCTGACCGAGGACGAGATCCTGGAGCTCATCGAGAAGATCGACGAGGACATCGTGATGACCGCCGACGTCCTGCGGGACGACTTCATCGTCACGGTCTACCAGGGGCGGGAGGTTGGGGTGTACTCCGACGACTCGTTTGCCGAGGACGAGGAATTTGAGGAGGACGAGGAGCCCTTCAGGTAGGCCGGGGCCCGGGCCCAAAGAATGGTCAGGGCGGCTACCCCGACGGCCACCCCGAACCAGAGGGTTCCCAGCCGGATGAGGAGGGCGGCCGCGGCCGCCTGGGCCGCGGAGAGGCCCACCAGAAGCTGACCGAGGCCGGTGATGCCCCCCTCGGCCACCCCCAGGCCGCCCGGGCTGAGCATGAGGCTGGAGCCCAGGCTGGCCACCGAAAGGATAAAGGCGCTTTTGATTAGCAGGTCGGTTCCCCCCTCAGCCCCCAAACCCCAGAGCACCAGGTAGAAGGCCAGGCATTCCCCAGACCAGGAAATGAGTCCCATCAGCGTGGCCAGGGCGAGATTCCCTGGCCGGAAAAGCACCCCCGCACCGCCGTGAAACTCCCGGACCCAGCCGGCATAGCGGCCGACAAGGGGCAGCCGTTCCACCAGGCTTGCCGCCAGCTCCCCGGCCCGGCGGTTTAAAGATAGACCGACGATTGCCGCCGCCAGAAGAACTACCCCGGCCGCCACCGGTATGCCGATGCCAAACCTGGCCAGGCCGGCGGCCGCCAGCAGCAGCAGGGCTAGGCCGTCGGTAAGCCGCTCGGCCACGACGATGGGCGCCGTCCGGGCAAAGGGCACCCCGGTGTAGCGTTCGAGCAGGTAGGACTTGAGCCACTCCCCGACCTTGCCGGGGGTTATGACCATGGCTAGGCCGCCGAAGAATATCAAAAAGCTATCGGCCGTCCGCAAGCCGCCGACCTGGAGGCACCGCAGGTAAAAGCTCCACTTGCCGAACCGCAGGATGTAATTAAAGAGGGTAAGGCCCAGGATCGGGATGAAAAGGGCCCAGGGGAACCTGCCGACTGCCTGGCCCATCTGGTGGATGTCGGCGTAGAGGCTCAGGCCGGCAAAAACCACAAGACCCAGGCCCAGGGCAAGGGCCAGCCGGCGTCCGAGAAGCTTCGGGCTCAATGCCGGGCGTAAACGGAAATGTGTTTGGGGCTGGCGGCCGTAAAGGGCGCCCGGTCCCAACTACCCCACCGTTCCTTAAGCCTGAGGCCAGCCAGCCGGGCCATCAAGTCGAGCTCGGCCGGCCAGGCATACCGGATCTTCACCGGGTAAGTCTTTATCCCCGATTCGGTCAGCAAGATGTGCAGGCCCGAGACCTGCTGGGTTACAGGGTCGTGCTTGGCCACGTGGAGGCGCACCCGGTCTGGCCCCACGTCCACGGCCGCAACCTGCTGGCCCCGCTCGAACCGGCCGGGGTCGGGGACAAAGGCCTCGATGACAAAGGAGCCGTCATCGGCCAGCCGCCGGGCAACGTTCTGAAAGCACCGGACCTGGTCCTCCTGGGTGAGCAGGCCGAAGAAGGTGTTGAAGACGACGAAAATCAGGCGGAACGGCCCGTCCGCCCCCACGTCCGCAAAGTCGCCCAGGGTTACGGGGATCCGGTTGCCCCCCGGCTTGGCCCGAAGCCGGGCGACCATGGCCGGGGAGGCGTCGATGCCGTGGACGTCAATCCCCCGGGCGGCCAGGGGCAGGGCAACGCGGCCGGTGCCGATGCCCAGCTCCAGGGCCGGGCCGGGGCCGGCAAGGCCGGCCAGAAACTCAACGGCCGCGGCGGTCTCGGCCTCGAACTGGGTCCCGTAAAGCTCGTCGTAAACTTCGGCGATGCGCTCGCCGTAGGTGGCCGGTCCGTAGTCTTCCATCAGTAGCGCAAGAAGAGCTGCCCCCAGGGGGTCTTGAGGGCCTCCCGGACCCGGGCCCGGCCGAAGCGGTTGTACCAGTAGAGATTAAAGTAGATGTTGGAGGCCAGGTAGCTCCAGGGGGCGATGACACTCCGGAGCAGGAGCTTTTCCAAGGGCTTGAGGGGGCCCCAGTAAATGAGCTTCTGGCCCCAGCTGGCAAAGGTATCCTCATTCGCCCGGAATTTCCAGTTTATGCCCGAAATGTCGGCACCGACCACCTCGATCTCAGCCGGGTCGCCGCACCCCAGCCCCAACTCGTGGGCCAGCCGGATGAACTTTATGCTTAGGGGATCGAAGCCCATCAGCCGGGCGGCGGTGGCGTCCAGGGCCACCAGGTCGCCGCTGGCCAGGATGACGTTTTTGACGTGGACCCGCATGGCCCGGGGGCCAGGTCCTTCCCCAGCGAAGGTCCCGTCCATCACCGCAAAGAGGCCCGGGTGGATCTCCTGCTGGATCATCAGCAGGTCTACCAGGGTCTCGTGGATGACCGAGTGAGTGTAGTGGCGCCGCTCATTGAGCAGGCCGCCGAAGGCGTTTTTCATCGCCCCGGTCATGGTGGTGAAGACGTGGGTCTTGAGGGTCGGCAACTGAATGATGTTCTTGCCGATGAGGATTTCGGGGATGTGCACCCCTTCCGGGTAAACCTGGTCCAGCACCAGGAAGGGCCGCCGGGGGGTAAATTTGACCCAGCGGACGTCCGGGTCCTGCAGGTGGACGGTGGTCAGGCCGTAGCGGTCCTGAACGACCCGGTGCTTGTTGTTAACCTCGCCCACGCGGGCGTCCACCACCACCGTGCTGTTGTGGGCGGCGATGAGCTCCCGGTACCCCGCCTGCTGAAGGGTGCGGATAACCCCCTCCAGCTGCCAGGGGGTGGTGGAGCAGGCCGGGTAAAAATGCTGCCAGGAGACGTTAACCTTGAGGACGGTGGGGACATCCTTGGGCAAGAAGCTTTCGAAGTCGGCCAGCTCCATAAGCCGCCGGTAGTCCTCTAGGACCGTCTCGGGGTGGTGAAGAGGACGGCCACCTTCGATTTGGTTCGGCGGCGGGTGGGCCGCTGGGTCTCCGGCTTGGCTTGGGTCATGCTTCGCTCCTTACAAGGAGAGCTTGTCTCGTCTATTTTAACACGGGGCCAAGGCCTCCCGGCCGCCTGGAGGGCAGACGGTCGTGGGCCCCTACAGCCGCCTAACTATCCCCTGGGGTTTTCAAGTCAAGCCGACCGTAAAAATCGAGACCACCTGGGTCAGTGGTTGGGGCTTTGCGGTTTTCTTGCCGACCTGATTGGGAGCTACGGCCTAGCCGTTGGGTGGGGGGTCCTGGTCCGGGGTGCTAGGGCTGGACTTCGGTGGGGAGGAAGCGGTACCGGCGGGTGAGGGCATCCCGGCGGGCCATGGCCCGCCGGGCGGCTATGGCGACACTCTCGGGAGTCAGGCCGAACTTGCGCATCAGCTCCTCGGGCTTGCCTGATTCGCCGTAGCGGTCCCGGATACCCACAAATTCCACCGGGACCGGGACGCTCTCGGCCACCACCTGGGCCACCGCCGTCCCCAAGCCCCCTTGGATCAGGTGCTCTTCGGCGGTTACGATGGCCCCCGTCTCCTCGGCGGCGGCCACGACGGCCTGCCGGTCGATGGGCTTGACGGTGGCCATGGCCAGCACCCGGGCTGAAATCCCCTCCCGGGCAAGGATATCAGCGGCCTCCAGGGCCGCCGAGACCATGATGCCGTTGGCGATGAGGGTCACGTCGTTTCCGGGGCGGAGGAGGGCAGCCCGGCCCAGTTCAAACCGGTAGCTTTCGTCGAAGACCACCGGGAAGCGGGGCCGGCCCGTCCGAATGTAAAAGGGGCCGTAGGTGCGGGCGGCCACCTCCACGGCCTGAGCAGTCTCCACCTCATCGGCGGGCACGACCACCGTAAAACCGGGCAGGGCGCACATGAGGGCCACATCCTCGATAGCCTGGGCGGACGCCCCATCTTCCCCGACGGTGATGCCGCCGTGGCTGGCGACGATCTTGACGTTTAGGTGGGGCTGGGCGATGGAGACCCGGATCTGATCGTAACAGCGGCTGGTGGCAAAGACGGCGAAGGTGCTCACAAACACCGTCTTCCCGCAGAGGGCGAGGCCGGCGGCCACCCCCATCATGTTCTGCTCGGAGATGCCGAGCTCGAAGAACCGCTCGGGGAACCGCTCTCGGAACAGGGAGATGTAAGTTGACTTGGCCAGGTCGCCGCTGACCACGACGATCTCGGGGTAGATGGCGCCCAGCTCGGCCAGCTTACGGCCGTAGGCCTCCCGGGTGGCCATTCCCAGCCGGAACCTCACGGTCCCTCCTCAGCCAGCTCGGCCAAAGCCCGCTCCAGCTCGTCTGGGCGGGGGGCCCGGCCGTGGAACTCGGGGTTGTGCTCCATGAAGCTTACGCCCTTGCCCTTAACGGTCCGGGCGATCACCACCGCCGGCCGGGTCCGAACTGCCCGGGCCGCATCCAGGGCCCGGGCCAGCTCGGCCAGGTCGTGGCCGTCCACCTCTAAAACCCGCCAGCCAAAGGCGGCCCACTTCGCCGGCAGCGGTTCCAGGTTAAGAGTTCGGGCGACGAAGTCGTCGTTCTGGATGCCGTTGGCGTCCACAATGGCTGTCAGGTTGTCCAGCCGGTAGTGGGCGGCGGCCAGGGCGGCCTCCCAGACCTGCCCCTCGTCCAGCTCGCCGTCACCTAGGAGCACGTAGACCCGATAGTCCAGGCCGTCCAGTCGGCCCGCCAGGGCCATCCCCACCCCCACCGAGAAGCCCTGGCCCAGGGAGCCCGAGGAGGCTTCGACCCCGATGTCCAGGTTGTAAGAGACGTGGCCCTGAAGGGGACTGCCCAGCTTCCGTAGGGTAAGAAGCAGCTCGGGCGGGAAGTAGCCGGCCTCGGCCAGAACGGCGTAGAGGGCGGGGGCGGCGTGGCCCTTGCTCAGAATAAACCGGTCCCGCAGGGGCCAGCGGGGATTTGTCGGGTCGTGGCGCATGATGCCAAAATAGAGGGTTGTTAAGATCTCCACCGCCGACAGGGACCCGCCCGGGTGACCCGACCCGGCCGCCGCCGTCATCCGGAGGATGTGCCGCCGGACCTGCCGGCAGATGGCGGCCAGCCTGGCTTGGGTCTCGGCGTCGAGGAGCTCGGCCAGGGACCGCCGGGGAAAAGGCCCGATAGCAGCCGGGGAAACAAAAGGGACGGGTGCAGACAGCGGTGGCGTTGTGCCTTCTTGGGCCATCTCCCCGGGTTAGATTATACCGAAGTCAGCCGGCCGAAACCAGGCACCCCCAAAACCTGGCGGGATGGTAAGATTGTAGTTGCGGGCCCCGAAACGCCCTCGCCAACCCAAACGGGTCCAGGACCGTGGAAGCTTTTGCCGTCCGGGTAACCAAAGACTACCTGGTCTTCTGCGCTGCCCACTTTATCACCTTCGGGGGCGAGTGCGAGACCCTCCACGGCCACAACTACCGGGTGACGGTCACCCTGGAGGGGCGGACCGACGAAAACCATTACGTGTTTGACTTCGTCACCCTCAAACGGCTGGCCAAGGCTGAGTGCGACCGGCTGGACCACCGGCTCCTTTTGCCCACCGAGAATAAGCACTTGCAGGTTAGAGTGGAGAACGGTTCGGTCTTTGTCCGGTTTAAAGAGAAGCTTTATCAATTTCCGGAGGATGACGTGGTCCTTTTGCCGGTGACCAACACAACGGCCGAGATGCTGGCCCGGTATCTGGCGGGGCGGCTCCGTTCCCATCCCCTCATCGCCGGGGCGTCGAACCTGGAGGCCCTGGAGGTGGAGGTGGAGGAGTCTTTCGGCCAGTCCGCCCGGTACCGGGAGGAACTCGACAAGCGGGGCGCCTGATGAGGAAGCATCGGGTCTATCTGGGACTGGGCAGCAACCTGGGCGACCGGGAGTTCAACCTGCTCCAGGCCATCGAGCGGCTTAGGCTCCTGGGGGATGTGGTTAAGGTCTCCCGGCTGTATGAGACCGACCCGGTGGGCTACCTGGACCAGCCGAAGTTTCTCAACGTGGCCCTCCTGCTGGAGACGGACCTGGACCCCTGGACATTGCTGGGCCAGCTGAAGGCGGCGGAGGCCGACCTGGGCCGGGTGGAAACCATCCGCTTCGGCCCTCGAACCATCGACCTAGATATCCTCATCTTTGACGACCTGGTCATCTCGGACCCAGCGCTCACTATCCCCCACCCCCGGTTGAAGGAGCGGGCCTTCGTGCTCGTGCCGCTGTCCGAAATCGCCCCCGACCTGGTGGTTCCTGGGATCGGCCTCACCGTCCGTGAGCTGGCCGACCGGGTGGACGGGGTTGGGGTGCGGCAGGCCCGGTGGAAGCTGGAAGGGATCCTCGGCCGAGACCTCCAGGCCGAGGCCCCCGACGTGCCCCTTCCCCTGAGCTGGGTCGGGGTGGGCGACCTGGAAAGGGTGGCTCTCTTTGATACCCCCATTGGCCGGGTCTACTGCCCGGTGCGGGTCTGGCTGGGGGTGAGTCTGGGGGCGGGGCGGCGGGGGGTCCACGCCTCCCGTTTCGGGGAGGCCCTGGACGACGCCCTGAAAGGGGGCGGCGGGCTGAGCCCGGCAACCCTGGCGGTCAGGCTTGCCGGCGAGG
>PSKS01000065.1:0-13012 GCA_040289115.1 Chloroflexota bacterium | reverse complement strand
CGGGAGCTGGGCCGCGGCGGCCCGCCCCCGGCGGATCGGCTCAAACCGGGCGACCTGGTGCGGGTGCCAGGCCTCTTCGGGCTGGGACAGGTGATGGAGCTGGCCGGGGAAAAGGCGGTGGTGGCTGTGGGTCCGTTGCGGGTCGAAGTAGCCCGCTCCCGACTGGCCCCGGCTGATGCCCAGGCCCCGGCCGGCCCCCTGGTGGAAGTGGCGACGGGACCCGTTGCTCCACCCCCCGCCGAAATCCACCTACGTGGGCTGACCGTGGACGAGGCCCTAGAACGCCTGGAAGCCTACCTAGATGACGCCTACCTAGCCGGCGTTGATCTGGTACGGGTGGTTCACGGCCGCGGTACCGGGACCCTCCGCCGGGCCGTTCGGGAATTTCTTGGCCGCCACCCACTGGTAAGCAGTTTCCAGCCAGCCGAGGAATTTGCTGGCGGCGAGGGGGTTACGGTGGTGCAGCTGGCCGTCCGCCCGGAAATTACCCACCGACGCTGACGGGATGACCCTTTCCCAGGCCGAGGCTTACCTGCTCGGGTGCCAGTGCGCCCAGCCCCCACCTCCGGAGCTGCTGGCTGGCATCTGGCAGTTTAACGCTGGCCAGTTCTGGGAGTGCCACGAGACCCTGGAAACCATCTGGCGACGGGAAGCCGGGCCGGTCCGGGAGCTTTACCGGGGGATCCTTCAGGTCGGGGTCGGTTTCCTCCACCTGCGCCGGGCCAATTACCGGGGTGCCGTTCGCCTGCTGGAGCGGGGCCTCCGGCGGCTGGAGCCTCTGCCGGCCGTCTGCCAGGGGGTGGACGTGGCCGACCTGCGGGTTCGGGCCCGGTGGTGCCTGGAGAAACTGCTGGAGCTGGGACCCCAGGGGGTCCGAGAGTTCCGACCAGAGTGGATACCCCAGGTCCGGACCCGGGGCCCGGCCACGGCCGAGGCATGAAATCGGCCGAACGACTGGCCGTTCTAGCCCTGGTACTCGGGGTCTTCGGGGCCAGGGTCTACCGCTTGGACTTCCAGCCCCTCTGGTTCGACGAGGGCTACACCCTCTACTTTGCCACCCTCCCCTGGGCCTCCGCCTCGGCCGGGGGCGCCGAACCCCACCCGCCCCTCTACTTTCTGCTGTTCAAGCTCTGGGCCGCTGGGACCGGCTTTGGTGACTTTTCGAGCCGCTATCTTTCGGTCCTTTTCGGAGCCCTGCACGTTCCCCTGGCCTGGGCCCTGGGGCGCCGGCTCGGGGGCGGGCCAGCCGGTGGCCTGCTGGCCGCCGTAGCTGTGGCCTTCAACCCGTTTCTCTGGTCCCACGCCCGGGAGGCTCGGATGTACTCCCTGGTTCCGGCCGTTGCCTTGGGCTTTGGCCTGGGGGTGGTGGGTGTTTGGCAGGAGCCCGAGGTCAGAAGATACCGCTGGTTGGTGGGAGTTACCCTGCTGGCTGGCCTTTACACCCACTATTTCTTCAGCCTCTTTGCCCTAGCCCCGGCCGTGGGGCTGGCCCTTTACCGTCCGGCCCTGCGGCCGGCGGTGGTTCTGCCGGGGGTGTTGTTCCTGCCCTGGGTGGTCTGGGCCGCCCCGGATTTTCTTCAGGGGGCGGGGAGCCGGGGGGAATCGTACCAGCCCCTGCGCCTCCTGGAGTATGCCGCGGGATACCTCCGGACGGTGGGGGCCGGGGAAGGGTGCAGGGCCCCCTGCCTCCAAGGATCGGTCGGGGTCGCTCTCTTGCTAATCGGGGCCGTAGCTGCCCTGACCCGGGCCAAGCGGCCGGCCGCCATCCTCTGGGCAGGGGTCTTGGTGGCCCTGGGCCTCGGCTTTCTGCTTCAGCTTAAATTCCCCTTCGGGGGCTACGTCCGGCTCCAGAGCCCCACCATCCCACTTCTGCTCACCCTGACGGCATCTGCCCTGCCCGGGGCGATGGGCCGCCGCCCCCTGCGGGTGTTGGTGACCGGCCTCTTCGTCGCCGGCCTGATCCTTACCGGCCTACCCACCACCCTCCGAGAGTATCGGGAGAATCTCCGACCCCTGGAGGACTACCGGCCCATTGCTCGGTGGTTGGCCGCGGCGGCCTGGCCCGAGGACCTGGTCCTGTGCGATTTCCCCTGGCAGGTGGGGTATTTTCTGGCCTACATGCCCGAGCCCCGGCCGAAACTCCTCTACCCGCCCAACCCCTTCGCCGGGGACCCCCCATTCCGCCGGAAGACCGAGGTCTGGTACCCGGCTTACCAGGCCCTGGGGGGCACCGGTGGGGGCGGCCTC
This sequence comes from Chloroflexota bacterium, assembly GCA_040289115.1. Classification (GTDB taxonomy): domain Bacteria; phylum Chloroflexota; class Dehalococcoidia; order JAUQQI01; family JAUQQI01; genus JAUQQI01. The sequence goes on along the minus strand of PSKS01000065.1, from coordinate 10,765 downwards.
GAGGGGCTGCTCCGGGACCGACTGGTTATCGCCGAGAACCGCTGGTTCGGTAGCACCCGCCTGCTCCGCTTTGCCCCCCTCCCCGCCCAAACCCGCTGGGGCCGGGCCACCGGCTCGGATCAGACCCCCAGGCTGGTGAGCTGGACGCTGCCGGCGGCGCCGGTGGACGCCGGCCGCACGGCGGTGGTGACCCTGGAATGGACCCTGGGGACCGTCCCCCCGACCGGCCTGAAGACCTTCGTTCACCTGGCCACGGCCGACGAGGCCATCGTCAGCCAGGCCGACGTCCCCCTGGAAGGCCAAGCCGGACGGCTCCGGGTGGGGCTCTCCATCCCGGCGGGGACCCCCGCTGGGGAGTACCGGGTCTGGGCTGGCCTTTACCGGGCGGATGGGGGTGAAAGGCTGGAGCCAGGGCCCGGGGCGACCCCGGACCGTCGCCTTCCCCTGGGGACCATTACCGTCGGCCGCCCGGAATACACCCCCCAGCCCCGCCACTTCCCCGACGTTAATCTCACGCCCGCCGAACCAGACCTGGGGCCCTACCGGATTCCGGGGTTGAGCCTTCTAAACCTGACCACTCCCCAGGCCAACGGTTGGGTACGGCCCGGTGACCTCCTGGAGCTTCGGGTTTACCTGGCCGGCAGCACCTTTTCGGGACGCCTCCGCCTCGAGGCCCGGGCGGACGGCTGGCCCGTTAGCCTGGCCGAAGCCGACCTTGAGGGCTGCTACCCGCCCTTCTGTCGGGTCCCCCTGCGGGTGGTGATCCCGGCCGAAATTCAGGGAACACGGCTTCGCCTGGTGGCCCGTTTGGCGTCCGGCCCGGTGGAAGCGGAGATAGCGGAATGGACCGTCCGGCCCTGAGGTTCAGCGGGTGCGACCGGCCGCCGTGCCGGTGAAGATGTGGATGGCCTCGCCGTAGACGTTAAGGGCCGCCTCCTTAAGGGCCTCGGAGAGGGTGGGGTGGGGATGCACCGCCCACCCGAACTCTTTGGGCGTCCCCTCCAGTAGCCGGCCCAGAACCCCCTCGCTTATAAGTTCGGTGACCTCGGGCCCGATCATGTGGATGCCCAGGACCTCCCCGTACTCGGCGTCGGCCACGATTTTCACAAAGCCCTCCCCTTCCCCGAGGCCCAAGGCCTTCCCATTGGCCCGGAAGGGGAACTTGCCCACCCGAACCTGCCGGCCGGCCGCCCGGGCCTGGGCCTCGGTGAGGCCCACGCTGGCCACCTGCGGGTTGCAGTAGGTGCACCGGGGCATGTCGGCGTAGTCCTTAATCGGGGGCGGGTTCAGGCCGGCGATGGTCTCGACGGCCACGATCCCCTGGTGGGAGGCCACATGGGCCAGGGCTAGCTTGCCCGTCACGTCACCAATGGCCCAGATCCCCGGCACGTTGGTGCGCATCCGGTCGTCGACCTTTACCCAGCCCCGATCCAGCTCCACCCCGACCTCCTCCAAGCCCAGGCCCCGGCTGTTCGGCACGATGCCGATTCCCAGGAGGACCTGCTCGGCCGTCAGGGAAGTGGGACCTTGGGGACCGGAAAGCTCCAGGCGGACCCCACCGTCGGTCAGCTCGGCCCTTTCGACCTTCGTCCCCGTCATTACCTTGATTCCCTGCTTCTTGAAGGCCCGTTCCAGCTCGGCCGAAACCTCCTCGTCCTCCTGGGGCACCAGCCGAGGCAGCATCTCCAGGATAGTTATCTCCACCCCGTAAGCCTGGAAGATGTACGCGAACTCGACCCCCACTGCCCCGCCCCCCACGATAACCATGGAACGGGGCAGCTCCTGTAGGTTCAGGGCGTGGTAGCTGGTCAGGACCCGGCGGCCGTCGGGCTCCAGGCCGGGGAGACTCCGGGCCGAGCCCCCAGTGGCCACGATGATGTTCTTAGTGCGCAGCTCCCGACCCTCAGGCTTTACCACCACCAGGTCCCGGCCGGCCACGTACCCTTCGCCGGCGAAGACCTCCACCCCGTTGCGGTTAAGGAGAAACTCCACGCCCTTTACCAGCCGGTCCACCACCTCTCGGCTCCGTTCGTAGGCCCGGGCGTAGTCGAAGCTTACCCCCTCAAACCTGAGGCCCCAATAATCCCCCTGCTTGACGAGGTTGACGATGTCGGCGTTGCGGATGAGGGCCTTAGTAGGGATGCAGCCCCAGTTGAGGCAGACCCCGCCGACCCGTTCCCGCTCGACCAGGGCCGTCTTCAGGCCCAGCTGGGCGGCCCGGATGGCGGCCACGTACCCGCCCGGGCCGCCGCCGATTATCACCACGTCGTACATGGTTTGAAACCTCCAGGACCTAAATTAGCAGGGAGACCGGGTTCTCCAAAAGCCGCTTGAACTCGCCCAGGAACTGGGCGGCTTCGGCCCCATCGGTCACCCGGTGGTCGACGGAGATAGTCGCCTTCATGATGTCGGCCACCACAACCTGGTCGCCCCGGACCACCGGCCGCCGCTGGACCGAACCAGTGGCCAGGATGGCTGCGTTGGGCGGATTGATGATGGCGCTGAAGCTTTCCACGTTGTACATGCCCAGGTTGCTTACGGTAAACGTCCCCCCAACCTGGTCGTCGGCCCGCAACCGGCCCTCCCGGGCCCGCCGGGCCAGCTCCTTGCTCTCCCGGGCGATCTGGAAAACGCTCTTACCGGCGGCATCATGGATTACCGGGGCTAACAGACCTTCTGGGGTGGCCACGGCCATGGCGATATTGACCGCCTTGAAGACCCGCAGGCGGTCGCCGGCAAAGGCTGAATTGAGCCGCGGGAACTTAAGAAGGGCCTTGGCCGCAGCCTTAATTATCAGGTCGTTCACCGAGAGGCGGACCTCCTCCTCCAGCTGGGCATTAAGCTGTTCCCGGAGCCGCATCGCCTCGGTCATGTCTACCTCGACCGTCACGTAGAAGTGGGGGGCTTGCTGCTTGCTCTCGGTCATCCGGCGGGCGATGGTTTGCCGCATCCGGGAGAGGGGCTCCTCGGCGGCCTCAGGCACCCCGACCGGGGGGGGCGGTGGGGCCTCGGGCCGCGGGGCCGCGGCCGCCGGCTGCTCCCGGAGCCGGGCGGCGAAGGCCTCGACGTCCTCCCGGGTAATCCGGCCCTCGGGGCCGGTTCCCTTCACCTGCCTCAGGTCGATTCCCAGCTCCTCGGCCAGTCGCCTGGCCACCGGCGTGGCCTTAACCCTTACCTCTTCGGCCGCTTCGGCCTGGGCGGTGGCCGGGGCCGGAGCCTCGGCCTGAGGCGCAGCCGCGGCCAAGCCCGGCGGCGCGCCGGCCTCTTTAAGGATGTCGTCGATGGGCTCGTCGGGCTCGGCGATAACGGCGATCAGCGTCCCAACGGGGACCCGCTGCCCCTCTGGCAAAAGGATCTTCCGCACCACCCCGGAGGCGAACGCCTCCAGCTCGACCGTGGCCTTATCCGTTTCGATCTCGGCGATGACCTCGCCCCGCTGGACCGACTCTCCCTCCCGCTTCCGCCAGCGGGCGACGGCCCCCTCCGTCATATCGTAGCCAAGCTGGGGCATGGTAACTCGGTAGGCCATTTACGCTCCCCCTCTCGTAGGTAAGCAGCGGCTGGAAGTCTTTTATACCCGGCTCCCCACCACCGAGCGAACCGCCTCCACCACGTCGGCTTCGTCGGGGACCACGTGGCGCTCCAGGTTGCGGTTGTAGGGCATGGGCACCTCCAACATGCCCACCCGCACCACCGGGGCATCCAGGTAATCGAAGGCCTGTTCGACGATCCGGGCGGCAACCTCCGCCCCGACCCCGAAGGATTTCCAGTCCTCCTCGATCACCACCACGTGGTTGGTTTTCTTGACGGATTCGATCACCGTCTCAATATCGAGGGGCCGGAGGGTCCGCAGGTCGACGATTTCGCAGTCGACCCCCTCCGTCTCCAGCTGGCGGGCAGCGTTAAGGGCCACGTGCACCATCCGGGCGTAAGACACGATGGTTACGTCCCGACCCGGCCGCTTAATGTCGGCCAGCCCGATGGGAACCACGTAATCCCCCTCCGGCACCTCCCCCCGGATCCCGTAAAGCAGGGTGTGCTCGATGAAGAGCACGGGGTCTTCGTCCCGGATGGCGGCCTTAAGCAGCCCCTTGGCGTCGTAAGGGGTGGCGGGCATGACCACTTTAAGGCCCGGGACGTAGCTGTAGATTACCTCTAGAAACTGAGAGTGGGTCGCCCCAAGCTGACCCCAGCCGGCGGCCGTCCGGATGACGGCGGGGGCCGTAAACTGGCCGCCGAACATATAGTAGATTTTGGCCAGGTGGTTGATGATCTGGTCGGCAGCCAGCAGACTGAAGTTTATGGTCATCAGCTCGGCTACCGGCTTTAGTCCCCCAATGGCGGCCCCAGTCGCCAGGCCGACGATGGCCGCCTCGGCGATGGGGGTGTCCTTTACCCGCTTCTCGCCGAACTCTTCCAAAAGCCCGCGGGTTACAGCGTAGGAGCCGCCGTAAGCCCCGATATCCTCACCCATAAGAAAGACCCGCTCGTCTCGCTGCATCTCCTCCCGGAGCGCCTGGCGCAGGGCCTCCCGAAACGTAAGCTCAGGCATGGGTTACCCTCCGAACCGGACCTGGATTGACGTAGACATGCTCGGTAACACTGTCGAGGGGGGGCTCGGGGCTCTCCTCGGCAAACTGTACCGCCGCCGCCACCTCGGCCTCCACCTCCCCGTCGATGGCCGCCAGCTCGTCCTCGGTGGCGTAGCCGTTTTCCAGCAAAAACTTACTGAAGCGGACGATGGGGTCCCGCTGGCGCCGCCACTCCTCGACCTCCTCCTTGCTCCGGTAAAGCTCCGGATCGGCCATGGAGTGGCCCCGAAACCGGTAGGTCAAGGCCTCGATAAAGTAGGGCCCGTTTCCGGCCCGGACGTAATCTACGGCCCGGGCCGTCGCCTCCCTAACTCCCAGGACGTCCATCCCATCCACCTGCTCCGACGGGATCCCGTAGGCTTCGGCCCGGCGGTAGATTTCGGGCATCGAGCTGGCCCGGCGGACGTGGGTTCCCATCCCGTAAAGGTTGTTCTCGCACAGAAACACCACCGGCAGCTTCCAGAGGGCGGCGATGTTCAGGCCCTCGTGAAACTCCCCGATGTTGGTCGCCCCGTCGCCAAAGATGCAGAGCACCACCTCATCCAGGCCCCGGTACTGGACGGCCAGGCCCATCCCGCAGGCCAAGAGGATATGCCCCCCGACGATGGCGTAGCCGCCCCAGAACCGCAGCTTGGGGTCGGCCAGGTGCATGGAACCACCCCGGCCCTTGCTCACCCCGGTCACCTTACCGAAGAGCTCGGCCATGACCCGTTTGGGGTCCATCCCCCGGGCCAGGGCGTGGCCGTGGTCCCGGTAGTGGGTAAAGATGTGGTCTTCGGGACGCAGGACCGAGATGGCCCCCACCGCCACCGCCTCTTCGCCGTTGTAAAGGTGCAGAAAGCCGCCGATCTTACCCAGGGCATACATCTCGGCGGCTTTGTCCTCGAAGCGGCGGATAAGAACCATTTGCCGGTAGAAGCCCAGAAGTAGCTCCTTACTTAGGACCCTCTGTTCAAGCATTACGCAACACTCCCTGTCGGATTTATTCCGCGCTCCCAGAAAAGGATAACACCAACTGGGCCTGCAGGCCAGTAGTCAACTGGGCAGGCGACTCCCGATGAACCTGGGATAACCCCGGAGAAACTCCCCAATCCCCACCGCCCGACGGCCCTCCAGCTGCACCCGCTCCAGCTTAAGGAGGCCGCTCCCCGTCTGGACGGCGGCCCCGCCGTCCAGGCCGACCACCGTTCCCGGCGGGGCCAGGGAGCTTCCGGGCAGGGGCTGGCAGGCCAGTATTTTTAAAAGTTTCCCCTCCCACCAGGTGAAGGCCCCGGGCCAGGGGTCGAAGGCCCGTACCTGCCGCCAGATCTCCTCCGCCGACCGGCCCCAGTCGATGACCCCATCCTCCTTCTTGAGCAAGCGGCTGTAGGTAGCCTGGGAATCATCCTGGGGCTCTGGGATGATTTGCCCCGCCACCCACTTGGGCAGCGTTCCCAGCAGAAGCCGGGCCCCGACCTCGGCCAGCTTGGGGGTCAGGGTAGCGGTGGTGTCTTCAGGCCCGATGGGCACCGGCTCCGACCGGGCGAGAATCGGTCCCGTGTCCATGCCCTCATCCATCAGCATAACCGTAACCCCCGTAAATTCATCCCCGGCCAGGATGGCGAACGGTATGGGGGAAGGGCCCCGCCATCGGGGAAGGAGGGAGGGGTGGACGTTCAGGCAGCCGTGAGGTGGGACCGCCAACACCTCCCTAGGCAGAATTAGCCCGTAGGCGGCCACCACCACCACTTCGGGCTCGAGGCTGCGCAGGAGCTCCACGGCCGCCGGTCGGCGCAGGGTGGCCGGCTGGTAAACGGGCAGGCCCAGCCGGAGGGCCAGCTCCTTCACCGGGGATGGGGTGGGCTGCCGGCCCCGGCCGGCCGGCTTATCAGGCCGGGTGAATACCCCAACCAACCGGTAGCCCCCGTCGTGAAGGCCCTTCAGGGTGGGCAGGGCAAACTCCGGCGTCCCCATGAAGACGACGCGCATGGCACCCAGAGATTTTATCGGTAAACCCCGCCCCCATCAACACCGCCCTTCGCCCGACAGGAGGGCCCCGAGGCTTTCGGCCGGTTGGGGTGGGCCCAGGAGGTAGCCCTGGCCGTACAAACAGCCCAGGGCCTTCACCCTCTTTAGCTGGTCGACCCTTTCCACTCCTTCTACTACCACGGTCAGCCCCAGGCTTCGGGCAAAGGTTAACACTGCCTGGACAATGGCGGTGCTGGCCGGGCTCTGGGGCAGCTGAGCGGTAAAGGAGCGGTCCAACTTAATGGTGTCGACGGGAAAGCGTACCAGATAGGCCAGCGACGAATAGCCCGTCCCGAAGTCATCGATGGCAATCCTAACCCCAAGGCCCTTCAGCCGGTTCAGGGTGTTTACGGTCTGTTGTGGGTCCGACATCACTGCTTCCTCGGTTACCTCCAGCTCCAGGCAAGCCGGGTCAAGGCCGGTCTCGGCCAGCACCCGGGCAACTTCTTCCACCAGGGCGGGGTCCTGAAACTGCCGGGGGGAGAGGTTGACGCTCAGACCGAGGCCGGGAGAGTACGCCTGCCAGGCCTGGACCTGCCGGCAAGCTTCCCGGAGGATTAGCCGGCCCAGGGCAATTATCAGGCCCGTCTCCTCGGCGATGGCAATGAATCGGCTCGGCGGAAGCAAACCCCGCTCGGGGTGATGCCAGCGGACCAAGGCTTCCACCCAACCCACCCTCCCGGTCTCCAGGTCGACCACCGGCTGATAGTGAACCCGGAATTCCCCCCGGCCGATGGCCCGGCGCAGGTCGGTGCTGAGCCGGAGCCGGTCGCTTACTTGAATAGCCATTTCGGCCCCAAAGAGAGCCGACCGGGCCTTGCCCAGGGCCTTGGCCTGGTAGAGGGCGATGTCGGCCGCCTGGAGCAGCTCTTCGGGTCCCAAGGTTTCAGGGCGGCTCAGGGCGATCCCGATGCTGGCCGTCAAAAAAAGCTCGTGGCCGTCCACTGTAAACGGCCCGGCCAGGGCATCGTGAATACGTTCGGCCACCCGGATGGCACCCTCAGCTGAGGGGACCTCTTCCAGGAGCACCGTAAACTCGTCCCCGCCAAACCTGGCCAGGGTATCCTCCCGGCGCAGGCACTGCCGAAGCCTTTCCGCTACGGCGGTCAAGAGTTCATCGCCCACCTGGTGACCCAGGCTATCGTTGACCAACTTGAAATTATCCAGGTCGAGGAAAAGCACCGCCACCGGCCGGCCTTGGCGGCCGGACCGGAGCAGGGCGTGGCCTAGGCGCTCTATAAACAAGGTCCGGTTAGGCAGGCCGGTAAGACCGTCGTATAATGCCCGGCGGCGCAGCTCCTCCTCGTAAATTTGGGTGTCGGTAACATCCCGGGCGGTCACCACCATGCCCTTAACGGCCGGGTCAGCCGTAAGGTCGGATCCCACCGCCTCAAGCCACCGCCACGTCCCATCCTGGTGGCGAACCCGGAACCGAGCCGGCAGGGCACAGGGGCCGTTCTTAAGGCAGTCGGCAAACTGGAGGGCTTTGCCCAGGTCCTCCGGGTGGACGGCCTGCCGGAGCCACCCAACAAAGTCTGTGCCCTGGAGATTGGCTGCAGGCTGACCAAGGATCCGACCCAGGGACGGGCTTACGTACGCTATCCCGTCGTCCGGGCCGATCACCATTATGATGTCGGAAAGGTTCTGCACCAGCGACCGAAAGCGCCCCTCGCTCCGAGCTTGCTCGGTCAGGGCCCGCTCCAGCGCCTGCTGCTGCCGGCTGATGGTCCGGGCTCCGCCCCAGACCACCCAAACCAGGGAAAAATAAAGGAGCGTCAAGCCTGCGGCCAGGCTCGCGGTCACGGACCGGCCCAGGGCGGCCGTCTGGGCGGCCACCGGCTCGTACGAGCGGTAGACCTCAAAGGCGCCGGCCGGCTCCCGGGACCCCGGGAACACCAACGGAATGTAAACCTCCAGGAGGGGACCTTCCCCAGCCTCGCTGACGTTCTCAGGTCGGTCGGTCCCGCTAACCGCGGCCGTCACCCGTCCGGCCAGGGCTGCTGCCAGCCCTTCGTGAACGGGAAATTCGGCCCCGATCAGGGAAAGGTCGTCCGAATAGACGATTTGGCCCTTCCGGTTCCAAATCTTGATCCTGACGGTGTGCCTGGAAAGGACGCTTTTCCTTACAAAGTGGTCAAAATCGGCCAGATGCTCCCCCGACATGGGTTGCTCCAGGTCCTCCGGCCGCAGGCGAGTCAGCAGGATATCTTCGACCGCGTACCTGGATTCGGCCCGGGCCCCATCTAAAGCGACCTCCCGGATCGTTTGGCTAAGCCACGCGTTGAGGCTCAGGCCGAGGACCAAGGTCATCACCAGGGCGGTGAGGGCAAACTGCCTGGTCAGGCCGAGACGGTCCCACCACCGGAACGCTGACCGGCCTTTTGCGGCGATTTCCATCCCCAATGGATCTATCGGCGGTGCGGTCCCCGGACGCAGGGCCAGGTTGCCCGGATCAGGCGTGGTAAACTGCTTGTGGAATGGGCAAGATTGTTGCGGTGGCCATGAGCGGCGGCGTTGACTCTTCGGTCGCCGCCGCCCTGCTGAAAGAGGCCGGCTACGAGGTTTTCGGCATCACCCTAAACCCTTGGGTGGCGGTCCCCGGGCAGGGCGCGGTGGCGGGCCCGCGGCGCCGCGCTTGCAGTCCGGACGACGTCCTGGACGCCCGGGAGGTTGCCGCCCGACTGGGGATACCCCATTACGTCTTCAACGTCCAGGCCGAGTTCCGGCGCTGGGTCCTGGACTATTATGTGGCCGAATACCGCCGGGGCCGGACGCCGAACCCATGCATCCCCTGCAATCGGCTGATCCGGTTCGGCCTGTTGCTCAAAAAGGCCCTGGCCCTGGGAGCCGACTACCTGGCCACTGGCCATTACGCCCGGGTCCGTGAGGATGCCGACGGCTACCACCTGCTCCGGGCCGTCGACCCCCAGAAGGATCAGTCTTACGTGCTCTACGGCCTGGGCCAGTTCGAGCTGAGCCGGAGCCTCTTCCCCCTGGGGGAGTACACCAAGGCGGAGGTTCGGGCCATTGCCGCCCGTCTGGGGCTGCCGGTGGCCAATAAGGCCGAAAGCCAGGATTTCTGCTTCCTGGGCGGCCTAGATTACCGGGACTGGCTGGCCCTTCAGGTCGGGACGCTTAATCCCGGCCCCATCGAGGACCTGTCCGGCCGCAAGCTTGGGGAACACCGGGGCATCGCCTTCTACACCGTAGGCCAGCGCCGGGGCCTGGGCATTGCCGCCGGCACCCCCCTATACGTGGCGGCCATCGACCCGACCCGCAATGCTGTCATCGTGGGCCCCGAAGCGGCCCTTTACCGGGAAAGCGTTGAGGCCGAGGACGTCCACTACGTGGCCGGTCGCCCCCCAGAGGGGCCGGTCCGGATAACCGCCCGCATCCGCTACCGGGCGCCCGAGGCGCCGGCCACCCTGGAACCTCGGCCCGATGGTTCGGCGGTGGTCCGGTTCGACGAGCCCCAGCGGGCCCCAGCCCCGGGGCAGGTGGTGGTCTTCTACCGGGGCGACGAGGTCCTTGGCGGGGGAATCATCCGCCGAAGCGCCCCGGTCCCCGCTCCCGCTGCCGTCCCGTGAGGGCCCGGAACCTGGTCGTCGTCGCCGACCTGGGGGGTACCCACTTCCGGGTGGGCCTGGGCGACCCCGAGACGGGCGCGGTCTTCGGGGTGGAGCGCCACCCCACGGAAGCAGACAATGGCCCGGACCGGATTCTTGAGGAGATCGCCCGGCGGTTCAAGGCCCTGACAGCATCGGTCGGGGCCAGGGTTAAGGTTGCAGCCATTGGGGTCCCGGGTCCCGTCCGGGCGGCGGACGGGGTGGTGGTAAAGGCACCTAACCTGCCGGGCTGGGATAACGTTCCGGTAATGGCCCGGTTGGAGGCCCTGACCGGCCTGCGGGTGGTGGTGGGCAATGATGCCAACCTGGCCGCCCTTGGGGAACAGCGTTACGGGGCCGGCCGGGGTGCCCGAAATCTGGTCTACATTACCGTGAGCACCGGCATCGGCGGCGGTGTAATCGCCGACGGGCGGCTGCTCCTGGGGGCCCACGGATTCGCCGCCGAGCTTGGGCACATTCCCCTCGAGCCCGGGGGGCCTTTGTGCGGGTGCGGCGGCCGGGGCTGCCTGGAAGCCCTGGCCTCGGGCACCGCGATCGCCA
>PSKS01000064.1:0-13870 GCA_040289115.1 Chloroflexota bacterium | reverse complement strand
GGCGAAGTTTACTCGATGTGCTGGCCGCCATCCCTGACCCCAGGGCAAGCACGGGCGCCGCTACCCTATCCAGAGCCTCCTGATAGCCCTCATCTTAGCCGCCATCAACGGGCAGTCCTCGCTTCGAGGAATGTGGCTCTGGGCCAGGGCCCATTCGGACCATCTTACCGGGCATCTGCCCTTTCATCGCAACCGGATCCCGGCCACTTTAAGGACCCTACTTTGTTGGCTGGACCTGCCGGTCACGCTGGCTTAAAGCGGATAAGCTTTGCTGAGAAGGTCTTGCGGGGCAGCAAGTGGGACGCCGAAGCCCCCTTAATGGTGGCGGTCTTTGGCCACCAGCTCGGACTGGTTCAGGGCAGCTGGCGGGCCTTTGACCGGCCGAAATCCGCCTGGAAGAGCAGGCCGTGGAGGCTGTAGCCCGGCTGGAGGGTGGCCGAGGGCCGGCCCGTGCCGGGACTGCACCCACACCGGGACCCATCTGCTGGCTCTCCTTGTGGTGCAAGGCTTTTGGCTTCTGCCAGCCTCCGCTCGGAAGGCCGCGGTTTTCGGTGGCGGTTATTATAAGGCTGGGTGCGGGGTAACGAAAGCGGGTTCTAAGGGCCTGCCCATAGGCGAACCGACGGGCCTTTTAGCGGTGAAAGTAAGGCGTCCCTTGACCCAATCGCACATATGTGCTAATATTTGGTCGAAAGGCGGCGCCGATGGGTCGTGCCGAGTATGTTGAAGTTCGGGTCAAGGCGGCCCTTAACCGGGTCGAGGGGATGCCGTTCCGCTGGTCCCTTAACCCCTACCGGGGCTGCCGCCACGGCTGCGGGTACTGCTACGCCCGCATCACCCACACCTATTACGACCTCGACCTGGCCGCCGACTTCGAGCGGGTGATCTTTGTTAAGGTCAACCTGCCGGAGGTCCTGCGGGCCGAGCTTTCCCGGCCCGGCTGGAAGCGGGAGCTGGTCGCCATTGGCACCGCCACCGACCCCTACCAGCCGGTGGAGGCCCGCTACCGGGTCACCCGCCGCTGCCTGGAAGTTTTTGCCCGGCGGGCGAACCCCTTATCCCTCACCACCAAGGGAACCCTGGTCGTACGGGATATCGACCTTTTCCAGGAGCTTACCCGGGCGGCGGACTTCGCCGTGAACATAAGCCTGATAAGCCTGCGGCCGGAGGTCTGGCGTCGGCTGGAGCCCCACACCCCAGCCCCGGCCAGCCGATTACGGGCGGTCGAACGGCTGGCGTCGGCCGGAATCCGGGTGAACGTCTTTGTGGCCCCCATCCTGCCGGGGCTCACTGACCGCCCGGAGGATCTTGGGGCCGTCATCCGAGCGGCCGCCGACCACGGGGCCGCCGGGGTCTACCCCGGGGTGCTCCGGCTGGGGCCGGGTATCAAGGAATTTTTCTTGGAGCAGGTCGGCCGTCAGTTTCCGGGCCTTCGGCCCTATTACCAAGCCCTCTATGCCGGCGGCCCCAACCCCCCGCCCTCCTACCGCCGGGAGGTGGCGGCGCGGGTGGAGGCGCTGGCGGCCCGGGTGAGCTTTAAAACCCCACCGCCGCGGCCCGCCCCGCTTGGACGCCAACTACCATTGCCCCTCGAGGTCGGCCGTCTGTAACAGACCAGGGGTGGGCTATAATTTATGGGCGGATGGGTAAGGACCTGGTCTACCAAGCCGACGCAATCCTTGCCGAGACGGCATCCCGACTGGCCGACCTCCTGTGTCTGGCGGCGGCCCGGCTGAAGCCCTTCCCCAGGTTTCCCGGGGCCGAGTTTGAAACCCTGGAGGTTCCTCCGCCAGGGGCCGGCCGGGCCGGGCTCGGCTGTGTGGTTCTTGCTCCGGACGGGAAGCTTTACGAGTACGAAATAAGCCTGGTGGGCGATTCCTTCAGTCCCGAGCGAATCGAGAACTTAAAGCCCCTTGATTTGACCCCAGCCGAATTCATCGCGTATGCTTACATGGCCTTAGTCGCGGTTGCCAAGGCCCTGGAGCAACCCCCGCAAGGAGGAAGCCGATGGACTTCAGGCTAACGGAAGCCGAGATTAACTGGCGTAATGAGATTCGGCAGTTTCTGCGTCAAGAGCTGCCGCCAGAAGTCGAAAGCGGCCTCGAGGAGGCTGACTCGGACGAGCAGTGGCGGTTTGCCGTCCAGTTTAACAGAAAATTAGGGCAGAAGGGCTGGCTTACGGTCGCCTGGCCCAAAGAATACGGGGGTCAGGCCCGCTCCTTCATCGAGCAGCTTATCTTCAACGAGGAGATGGCCTACTGGCGGGCCCCCCTCGGGCCGAGCTCCTTCGGTATAAACTTTGTCGGCCCAACCATTATTGTCCACGGCACCGAGGAGCAAAAGCGCTACCACCTGCCCCTGATCGCCCGGGGGGAGGTCACCTGGTGTCAGGGCTTCTCAGAGCCCAACGCCGGCTCCGATTTGGCCTCCCTTCAGACCCGGGCCGTCGAAGACGGCGACTATTTCGTCATCACCGGGACGAAGATCTGGACCACCAACGCCCACCGGGCCCAGTGGTGCCTGCTGGGGGCCCGGACCAACCCCGATGTTCCCAAGCACCGGGGCATCTCCCTATTTATGGTGGAGATGGACCGGCCGGGGATCACCGTCCAGCCCATCTACAACATGGCCGACATCCATTCGTTCAATCAGGTCTTCTTCGACGGCGTCCGGGTCCCCCGCACCAACATGATCGGGGAGAAGGACCGGGGCTGGTACGCGATGATGACTACCCTGGACTTCGAGCGGTCAGGGGTCCAGTACGCCGCCGGCGGCCGCCGGACCCTGGAGGAGCTGGTCGCCTTCACGAAAGATGCCACCCGCAACGGCCGACCCCTCGCCCGGGACCCGGTGGTCCGGCACAAGCTGGCCGAGATGGCCATCGAGGTGGAGGTCGCCCGGATGCTGGCCTACCGGGTGGCTTCCATGCAGGCCCGTGGCCTTATCCCCAACTATGAATCGTCTATGTCGAAATTATTTGGCACCGAGCTTACCCAGCGGCTGGCCAACACCGGGATGCAGGTCCTGGGCCTTTACGGCCAACTGGAGCCGAAGTCCAAGTGGGCGCCCCTGAAAGGCCGGATCGAACGGATGTACCTTACGTCCTTCGCGTCCACCATCGCGGCCGGGACCTCGGAGGTCCAGCGCAACATCATCGCCATCCGCGGCCTCGGCCTCCCCCGCTAGGGTGACAAAGGAGTCGCAGGTTCGAGGTTGGCCGGGCGAGAGTCCCGGCAGATTCGGGCAGATTTGCCCGCGATGCTGCAATTTGCCGCTTACGGGGCAGTTTCCAGCAAGACTGGGCCGTGACAAAAAGGGCTAAACGGCTGCGTGAGCAGCTGTCGGCTGTTAACCTTGTGGACCTGGTCCATAGCTGCGAGTGGGAAGCGGGTCGCCCTGCCCGTGCATTCACCTTGAGGCTGGATTTTGTGAGGTGGGCGCAATAGTTGGCGCACCTCCCGTCTGCGGACCACCTGGTGCTCGGGATCGACTACCTGGAGCCGGACCGGCTAGCAGCAGGTTCTGGTCGATTAGGGTTAAGGGCTGAACCGCGTGGCCGACGGGGGAACCCCGCCGATACTAAAGCCGGTGACCTGTTTGTTTGACGGTATCTGCGTCGGCGAGATGCACCGGCTTGCCGACTTCCCGGGCAAGCTTTGTCACGTCCACCCGGTTAGCCCCTGAGGCGATGACCAGGATCGGCTCGTTGTCGGCGGTGGGAAAGACAAGGCTTTTGGCGACCCGGGTCGGGGTGGTCCCGACGGCCGCGGCCGCCTCGGCCGGGGTCCGGGTGTCGGCGGGGAGCTCCACTACTCGGCCTGGGATGTCCAGCTGGTCCAAGGCCTCTTGTACTTGTCTGGCTTTCGGGTGCACAGCAAATCTCCGGTCTGGGGTGGTCGGGCACCGGTCCTTTATCAGGCGGTTGCCGACCGCGGCGGGAAAGGGTTGATCGTTTCCGTTGGGGCCGCCAACATCGACCTGGTGGTCGAGGTGCCCCGTTTGCCCGTGCCCGGCGAAACCGTTACCGGCCGGGAGCTGGTCATCGTACCGGGGGGAAAGGGGGCGAACCAGGCCGTTGCCGCCCGCCTTGCCGGGGGAAAAGTTGCCTTTGTCGGCAAGGTGGGGCAGGATGACTTTGGCCGGCAGCTCCTTGAAACCTTTAAGCAGGCCCGGGTCAGCCGCCGATACGTCCGCCGCCAGCCGGGGGTCCGGTCCGGGGTGGCCCTCATTTTTGTAGACTCTCAGGGCACCAATGTGATTGCCTATGCCCCCGGGGCCAACGCCTGCCTCTCACCGGCCGACGTTGAGGCCGCGACCGGAGCCTTCCGGCGGGCTCGGGTCGTGACGGTGGAGCTGCAGATCCCCCTGGAGACCGCCCGGGCCGCCTTGAGTTTCGGGCGGCAGGCGGGGGCGGTGGTCATCTTCGACCCGGCCCCGGCGGTGGCTGGCGCGGCCGAACTGGTCAGCCTGGCCGACATCGTCACCCCCAATGAAACCGAGGCCGCGGCCCTGACGGGGGTCCCGGTTGTCGACATTCCCTCGGCCCGGCAGGCGGCCCGCCGGCTCTTGGCCATGGGGGTGCGGCGGGCCGCCATCGTCACTTTAGGGGCCAAAGGTTCCGTGGTGGCCGTCTCGGAAGGGGAGTTCCACCTGCCCGCCCTGCCGGTCCAGGCCCGGGACACCACCGCTGCCGGGGATGCCTACGTTGGGGGCTTGGCGGCCGCCCTGGCCTTGGGGGCCGATTTATGGTGGGCCCTGCGGGTCGCCAACGTGGCCGCCGGCCTCTCGGTTACCCGGCTCGGGGCGATGAACTCCCTGGCCACCCGGGCTGAGATTGAGGCCGCCCTGCCCGGCCCCGAGCCGGTCCGGCTTTAGGACCGCCCCCGGGTCCCACCGGCAGGTATAATCTGGGTAGAACCATGAAGCCCACTCTGGTTATTTACCTCGGGCGGATGGACGGAACACCGGCGGAGGAGCTGGTCGGCCGGGCCCAGGAGGCCCTGGCCATCGATAATGCCGAGCTGGCCTCTGAAACGGGCCTCTTCCGGGAGGTCTTGGTGTTTACCGACTCCGAACCGAAGTTCCCGGTCCCCGACGGAGTAATCGTCGAGCGGCAGGACGGGTCCGACTTCCACTTCGGCCAGAGTCTGGCCAACCTGATAAGCGGCTGGCGGCCCGAAGCCGTCGTTTACCTGGGGGGCGGTTTCGGGCCTTTTATCGACCAGGAGCTCCTCGACGAAATCGTCGGGCGGCTGGCCCGCAGCGACGCCTTGGTACTGGCCAACAACATCTTTTCGGCCGACCTGGTCGCCTTTCGGCCCCCGGAAGCCCTTTTCCGGGTGGCCCCCCCGGCCCGGGACAACCCCCTGGCGCAGGTTCTCCACCGCCAGGCCGGCCTGCCCATCGCCGAACTGCCCCGCTCGGCCAAGACCCAGTTCGACCTGGACACCCCCACCGACCTGGCCGTCCTTAAGTACCACGGGGTCGACCGACCCCGGCTGGGCCGGTTGATTGCGGACGCCCCCATTGAGACCGACCGGTTGGAGGCGGCGGCCGCCTACCTGGTGGAACCCTACGCCGAGGTGGTGGTGGCCGGTCGGGTGAGCAGCTACGTCCTGGCGTACCTGGAAAGGGAGACGGCCTGCCGCACCCGCGTCTTCTCGGAGGAGCGGGGAATGCAGGCCGACGGCCGGGAAGAGCGGGGCCAGGTGCGGTCGGTGCTGGGGTTTCTGCTGGAGGCGGTGGGGGTAGAGGGGTTCTTCGAGCGGGTGGCTCAGCTGGGCCAGGCCTGCTTCCTGGATTCGAGGGTGCTCTTTGCCCACCTGGGCCTGCGGCTCAGCCGGGCTGACCGGTTCTATTCCGACCTGGGCGAGCCGGAGGCCGTTGGTGACCCCCTGGCCCGGCGGATAACGGCGGCGGCCCGGGCCGCCCCGATCCCGGTGGTTATGGGTGCCCACTCGCTGGTATCCGGGGGCCTATACGCCGTCGTCGACGCGGCCTGGCGCATCCACGACCAGGCCCTCCTCGGCCAGACTTACCAGCAAGGGAGGTAAGGCCATGCGCAACCCGTTAATCCTAACCGACCCCGAGGTGGCGGCGGCCATCGAGCAGGAAGGCTATCGCCAGTGGAGCGGCATCGAGCTTATCGCCTCCGAAAACTACTGCTCGGAGGCGGTCCTGGCGGCGACGGGCAGTATCCTCACCAACAAGTATGCCGAAGGGTATCCCGGTCGCCGCTACTACGGCGGCGCCTGCCAATACGTGGACATAGTCGAGAACCTGGCCCGGGAGCGGGCCAAGCAGCTCTTTGGGGCCGAGCACGCCAACGTCCAGCCCCACAGCGGCGCCCAGGCCAACGAGGCGGCCTATATGGCCGTCCTGGAGCACGGGGATGTGGTGATGGGGATGGACCTGGCCCACGGCGGCCACCTGACCCACGGCAGCCCGGTCAACTACTCGGGCAAGCGCTATCGGTTTGTCTCGTACGGGGTGACCCGGGAGACGGAGACCATCGACTACGACCAGGTGGAGCGGCTGGCGCTGGAGCACCGGCCCAAGCTCATCGTGGCCGGGGCGACGGCTTACCCCCGGTTCATCGACTTCGCCCGCTTCCGGGAGGTCGCCGACCGGGTGGGGGCCCTGCTCCTGGTGGATATGGCCCACCCGGCCGGCCTGATTGCCGCCGGCATCCACCCGAGTCCCGTCCCGTACGCCCACATCGTTACGTCCACTACCCATAAGACCCTCCGGGGTCCCCGGTCGGGTTTCATCCTGTGCCAGGCGAAGTTTGCGCAGGCCATCGACCGGGCCGTCTTCCCTGGCCTTCAGGGTGGGCCCCTCATGCACGTCATCGCCGCCAAGGCCGTCTGCTTTAAGGAGGCGATGTCGCCCGAGTTTAAAGACTACGCCCGGCGGGTGGTGGAGAACGCCCGGACCCTAGCCGCCGAACTAGCCCGGCAGGGTTTGCGGATCGTCTCGGGGGGCACCGATAACCACCTGATGCTGGTGGACCTCACCTCCACCGGCCTCACCGGCAAGCAGGCCGAGACCGCCCTGGAGCAGGTGGGGATCACCTGCAACAAGAACGCCATCCCCTTCGACCCGCGTCCCCCGGCGGTCACCAGCGGGATCCGGCTGGGCACCCCAGCTGTGACCACCCGGGGCATGGGACCGACGGAGATGGCGCAGATCGCCCGCTGGGTGGTCAAAGTCCTCAGCAACTACGGCGACCAGGCCGTCTACCGCCAGGTCCGGGAGGAGGTTTTCGAGCTGGCCACCAGGTTCCCGGTCCCGGGGGTTCCGATTCCGGTCCGGACGCCCGGGGCGGTGCCGGCAGCCGACGGCTAATGGTGGAAATTTCCGGGTAAAGCCGCCTTTCAGCCCATAGCGAGTTCGGCTAAAAATGCAGGTGAAGGCAAGATGCTGCTAAGCGACCGACAGATCCTCGAACAGCTCAAGGCCGGTAACATTGTCATCGAACCCTTTGATATTCGCCAGCTGGGCACCAACAGTTACGACGTTCGCCTCGGCGAATGGTACTTTGCCCCCAACCGGAACATCCGTGAGGTGGACTTTTTCACCCCGGAGGGGGTGCGGGCGTTTTGGGGCGAACCCATCCGGGCCAAGGATTTTATCCTGGTTCGGGCCGGGGAGACGATCCTGGCCCACACCCTGGAGGTGGTGGGCGGCCGGAACGGCTACACCGCGGCCATGCGGGCGCGGTCTTCCATCGGCCGAGCCGCCCTCTCCGTCTGCAAGTGTGCCGGGCTGGGGGACGTGGGGTACATTTCCCGCTGGACGATGGAAATTACCAACCACTCCCAGTCGGACATTCGGATACCGGTGGGGACCCGCATCGCCCAGATGGTGTTTTATTACGTGGGCGAAACCCTCAAGGAGTACCGGGGTAAGTACGGCCAGCAGAAGGAATGGACCCCGTACGATATGCTGCCGCGGCTTTACGAGGACTGGGACTTCGAAGAGGTGATGGGCGGCCGGTACCGCTCCGACCGCCTCGTCCCGGATTTGCAGACCCCCGGGGGCTGACGGTTCTGTAACGGGTTGCCGGGCCCCGGCGCCGGGGACGGCAACCTGATATACTTTCGTTAGCAGTTAACGCAGCACCATCGATGCGGATCGCCCTGGTCTCCTACCACACTTGCCCCCTCGCCCGTCTCGGCGGCCGGTTCAGCGGGGGGCTCAACGTTTATGTCCGGGAGTCGGCCCGGGAGCTGGTCCGCCAGGGGTTCACGGTGGACATCTTCACCGCCGCCCACCGGGGCCAGGGCGAGCGGGTGAGCCAGCTGGGGCCTGGTCTGCGCCTCATCCACCTGCCCGTCGATGGGGCCCCGGCCGGCGAGGTTTCCAGGGCTACCCTTTACGGGGCCTACCGTGCCTTTGCCGGGCAGATTCACCGCTTCGCCCGGAGCCAGGGCCTGGCGTACGACCTGGTCCATGCCCACTACTGGCTTTCCGGCCTGGTGGGGCTGGAGCTTAAGCGGGCCTGGGGTGTCCCGCTGGTGGCCATGTTTCACACCCTGGCCCTGGTCAAGCAGCAGGCCCGGGTGGGGGAAGGGGAGCCGCCGGAGCGGGTGGAGGCCGAGGGCCGCATCATCACCGGGGCCGATGCCATCGTCGCCGCCACCGACCAGGAAAAAAACTTCCTGGTCCGCCTCTACGGGGCCCCGGCCCACCGGGTTGTGGTCATCCCCTGCGGCGTCAACCTGCACCTCTTCCGGCCCCGGGATCCCCTGACGGCCCGGCGCCGACTGGGCCTTCCGCCCGACAAGCGGCTCGTGCTTTACGTGGGCCGCCTTGACCCCCTTAAGGGCCTGGACCTCCTCCTGCGGGCCCTGTCCAGGCTGGAGGACCGGGGTAACGTTCAACTCATCGTCATCGGGGGTGACCGGAGCCCCACGGGGGAGCGGCAGCGGCTGGAAAACCTTGCCCGGGAGTTGGGCCTGAGGGGAACCGTGCGGTTTGTCGGACCGGTGGCCCACGCCCAGCTTCCCTGGTATTTCAGTGCGGCCACCGTCACCGTTGTCCCCTCCTACCACGAAAGCTTCGGCCTGGTGGCCCTGGAGAGTCTGGCCTGCGGCACCCCCGTCATCGCCGCCCGAGTCGGAGGCCTGACCCGGACGGTGGTGGACGGCCTGAACGGCTACCTGGTGGCCTGGCACTGCCCGGAGGCCTTCACCGAGCGGCTCGAGCTGGTGCTGGGGAATGAGGGCCTCCGACGGCGGCTGGCCGCCGCGGCCAGGGCTTCAGTCTGGCCCTTCACCTGGGCCGAGGTAACCCGGCGGCTGGCCAACTTCTACGCCACCTTAGCGGCCGCTCCCGGCGGTGCCCGCGCTACCCACCTGAGCGGCTGATGGAGGTCTGACCGAGATGACCCAGGATTTGAGCCGTGTGCTGGTCGTTGTCGCCCATCCGGATGACGCCGAGTTTGGGGCCGGTGGCACCATTGCCCGCTGGGCCCGGGAAGGCCGGGAGGTCTTCCTGGCCGTCACCACCAACGGCGACAAGGGCTCGGCGGACCCAGAAATGACCCCGGAGCGGCTGGTTAAGATCCGTGAGGAGGAGCAGCGGGAGGCCGCCAGGGTCCTCGGGGTCAAGGAGGTGGTTTTTCTCGGCTACACGGATGCCTTCCTGGAAGATACCCCGGCCCTTCGGCGGGACATCGTGCGGCTCATCCGGCATTTCAGGCCGGATATCGTCGTCACCCACAATCCCTACCCGGGCCTGCGCCACTTCATCCAGCACCGGGACCACCGGGTTACCGGCCTGGTTACCCTGGACGCCGTCTATCCCCTGGCCAGGAACCGCCTGACTTTCCCCGAGCTCCTGGAAGAGGGCCTCATGCCCCACCGGGTGGCCGAAGTCTACCTGACGGGGAGTGACGACCCGGACACCTGGGTGGACATCACCGAGACCATCGACTTAAAGATTGCCGCCCTCCGCTGCCACCAGAGTCAGATTGGCAACCCCGAGGACCTGGACCGCCGGGTCCGGGAGGCGGCCCGAAAGGTGGGAGAGCCTCAGGGCATTCCCTACGCCGAAGCCTTCCGGCGGATCGAGCTAAGGCGCTGAGGCTTCGAGCCGGGCCAGGGCTGCCCGGACGGCCGCCGTCATCCCGGCATCCCGGAAGGGGGTCCCGGCCTGGGCGGCGGCCCGCCGGTGGGCCTCCAGCCGGTCAGCCACCGCCCGGAGTCGTTCTTCGGCCAGGGCCCGGTACTCGGCCCCGGCCGGGCCGCCGTCGAGCCAGCGGTAGAAGTAAAACATACCCGTAAAGTAATCGGCCAGCAGCTCGAAGAGGGACTCCTGGTAGCGGACCGAAGCCAGTGCCACCCGGGCCGCCGGTGAGCTTTCCAAGGCAAGGACGCCTTCTAGGCGCTCCGCCCAGGCCCGCATCCGGGTCCGGGCCTCCTCCTTCTCGGCCACCGCCTCGGCAAAGGCCCCGGCCTCCCGGACGGCGGCGTAGATGGGGGCCAGGTGATGGCCGCCCCGCACCTCATCGTCCCGGACCCAAAGGTTGTTGGGCGTCCACGGCCCGTTGCGGTCGGCGTAGGCCCGGGTGTACAGCATGAGCCGGATAAGCTCGGGGGAGGCCAAGACGAAGCCGCTCACCTCGGCGGCCGCGGCCGGTGAGAAGTGCCGGCGGGCCCAGGCCCGGGCCAGACCCACCGGGTTCTCGGACGGGTCCCAGGCCAGACGCCCGACCGCATAAGCGTTGAGGTCCAGCCAGAGGTCGCTCCTGGGAACCGGGCCGTTCCAGCCGCCCCCGACGTTCCAGAGCCACAGCCCCACGGTCCCCCGCTCCCTTGCCCGGGCCAGGGGATTCCCCTCTCCAGCGGCGCCGGCTACCAGAAAAGGGGCGACGTAGCTGGGAAACACCCCTTTTCCCTCGTATTCCCGGGCACCCTGGACCTCCACCACCCGCGGAAACGGGTCCGGCGGGTTAAGGAGGTTCGGGTTCCAGCCGGTATACTGCCAGAAGTCGGTGGTGGTGTGCTTGAAAGATATTATCAGGCCGGCCTCCGGTTCCAGGCCGGCGGTGACCGTCCGGGCCACCTCCGGGGAGGCGTGAAAACCCTCGGCCCCCAGGTCCCAGGCCCGCTGGATCAGCTTTTTCCCCGTCGCCCGGACCACCTCCGCCTCCAGCCGAAGGAGGGTGCGCAGGCTTTCGGGAATGGGCCGGCCGGGGGCGCACCAGGCGAGGTAGATGGGCTGGCCCACCAGGGGTGGGGCGGCGTAATTTTCGCCCGTCCGAATGATAACCCCGTCCAGGTCGAATTCTTTCAGGGCGTAGGTGAGGGCAAACCTGATAAGCTCCTGGGTCCGGGGCCGGTCAAAGCAGGGGCGCCCGCCCTCGGAGACCTCGGGGCCGTAGAACTTCAGGACCGATTCAGGCAGGGAAGGAACATCGCCCGGGCTGAAGACCATGAGGCCGTAGGCGTGGGCGGTTTGAACGGCCTCCCGCAGGCGTCGGGCCTGCTCCCCCCGCCAGGCCGCCTCCGACCTGTAAGGCTCAAATCCGGCCAGCCTGGGATCGAGGGCAGCGTAGTCGACGGCGCCGGTCCAGGGGGGGACCACCACGGCGTTGAAGCCCCAGCGGAGGGCGTCCGCCGGGTCCACGGGCTGGTCTCCCAGGGGCGGGCCCACCAGCCGGAGGGAGAAGGCCGGGCTCGACCGCTGGTAAACGGGCCGGTGGCGCAGGGTGGGGTCGAGGCGGAGCAGCTCGGCCAGGCGCAGGGTACCGTAGACCACCCCGGCCCGGTCCCGCCCAGCCACCACCAGCACCGGGCGGCCCCTCAGGGCGGCCCGCCCGATGGCGTAGGCCCCGGCGTCGGCGGGGGGTCGGAGGCTGGGGAAGGCGCCAAAAAGCTCAGGCGGAAGCTGGTCAGCCCTCCCCACCAGGATGTCGGCCGGTGCGGACCCCTCCGATCCGGCCAGCTCCCAGCCGGCTCCCAGCTCCGAAAGGAGGGTGCGGACGGCCAGCCCCACGGCCGGGTCGTCGGCCGGTCCGGAAAGGAGCCGAATGCGGCCGCCGGAGCCGGCCGGTGCCGCCCAGGGTGCCGGAAGGGCCGGTCCCATCAGGCTGAAGCCCAGGCCCGAGAAGAGCAGGCCAAGCAGGGCGCAGAAGCCGAGAAACTGCGACGTTGCCCGATTCATGCCAGGTTAGCCTCGGTAAAGGGTGGCCAGATTTACGGCCCGGCCGTCCGAGACTGGGAAGCGGTCGCCGGCCGGGGGCGCCATCAGCGGATAGGGGTCGATGGGTCGGCCGAACTCGGCCTGACGGCCAACCCAGACCTGGACCCTGACCGGCCCCTCCCTGAGGCCAAACCTGTCCTCGACCTTTATAAGGCTTCCGACCGGCCAGCGGCTGGGGGGGTAGCCACAGGGTCGCGGCCTGGTAGGGCCGGTCCTCCAGGACCCGGCCATCCGGACCTACCAGCCGGAAGACCAGCCGCACATCCTCCCGGATGGGGCCTTCGGCTTGCCAGAAGGTTACCAGCCTGGCCACGGGGTCCCGGCCCCGGAGGACGGTCCCCGGCTCCAGCCGGTAGCCCACCAGGCGCAGGCCGGGGGCGAAGACGGCGCCGACCGGCTCGTACTTTTCGTCGGGCCCGGCCAGGGCGAAGGTGAAGAATTCCTCGGGCAGCTCCCGTACCCGGCTGCCCCTCACCAGAACCAAGTAGCCGTCCCGGGCGGCCGCCACCCCCCACTCCCCGCCGTTCAGCAGGGCCTGAAGTTGCCAGTACTGGGTTCCAGCGTCCACTGGGTACGGGCTGGCGGTCACGTCCACAGCCACGTATTCGGCGTCCCGCACCTCGGGGAAGAGGTAGAGCCGCCGCCGGGCGGCCAGGTGGGGGTTGAGGCTGTTCCCGGCCGAGACGGGGGCATCCTCGGGTATGACCTTGAGAACCTCCGGGGCCAGCCGGTCGTGGGGAGTGACCACCGGCAGCCGGTCGTAGAGAGGTAGAAGGACGTCGGCGACGTAGGCGTGGGCTGCGGAGATGAGGACGAGAGCCGAACAGCCGCCGACCACTCGGGGCCCCAGGTCGGGCCGGACCCGGGCGGCCAGCCGCCGGAGCACGTCAAGGCCGTCCACGGCGGCCCCGATGACGAAGGGGACGATGACGGCCGAGTAGTGGGCGCCGCCCCGGAACATCGGCTCGAAGGTGCTGAGCAGGTTGAGCAGAAGGTCCGGCAGGGCCGGAAGAAGGGTGACCGGGGCCAGAAAGGGAAGGAAGACTACCGGCCTAAACAGGGTCAAAAGATAGGCCGCCTTTACCGGGTTCTGGGCCTCCTGCAGGAGGACCTCCGGCCGGCCCAGGATGGTCTTTATTATCTCCACCGGGCTTCCGCCCAGGTGGTCGTACCGGCTAAGGTAGGGCGACGCCCCGGCCGGGTTGTGCAGGGGGATTACGACGAAGGTAGCCAGGCCGAACCAGAGGATGCCGGCGGCGGCAACCCTGAGCCCCAGCTGCCGCCACCCGGGCCGGACGGCCGCCCGCAGGCCGAGGAGGCCCACCGCCAGGGGGACCTGCTCCTTGGTGCCCGCCGCCAGGAATGCGAAGAGCAAAAAGGGGCCCTTCTGCCCGGCCGAGTAAAAATAGAGGGCGTGCATCAAAAAGGCGCTGGCCATGGCCACCGGGTGAAATTCAGCCAGGACGGCCGCGTCCAGTTCCGGGGCCAGCAGGTAGGCGGCCGCAAAGGTGAGGGCGGCCAGCTCACTGCCGAGCCGCCGGTAGGCGAACCCGAAGGCGCTTAGGGCCCCGCTGGCCACCACCACCGTCTGGAGCACCAGCAAAGCCGCGGGGTCCGGCCAGAAACGGGCAACCACCGCCACGGGCAAGAGGATCGGCTC
>PSKS01000063.1:0-14280 GCA_040289115.1 Chloroflexota bacterium | reverse complement strand
TGGGCCGAGGCCGAAGGATTAAGCCTGGTTGAGGTCCTCCGGGCCGACCCCGAGCTCACCCGCCACCTGGAAGCCGGCGACCTTAAGCGGCTTTTGGACCCGGACGGGTATGTTGGGGTAGCCGGGGCCTTTGTCGACCGGGTGGTTGGGCTGGTCCGGAAGGATCGGGAGGTGATAAAGCTGTGACATATTCAGACTTAAGAAAGCTTGCCATGGACCACCTGTGGATGGCCTATACCCAGTGGAACGATTTGGCGGCCGAAGGCGGGCCGGTGGTTCTGGTCCGGGGCGAGGGCTGCTGGCTCTGGGACGTCGAAGGGCGGCGTTACCTCGACGGGGTCGGGGCCCTCGAGGCCTGTATCATCGGCCACGGCAGGCAGGAGCTCGCCGAGGCTATCGGCCGGCAGCTGGAGGCCCTCGAATTCCTGGACGTCTTCCGTTACGCTTCAGAACCGGCAATTCGGCTGGCTACCCGAATTGCCGCCCTTGCTCCCGGTGACCTCAACCGCGTCTTTTTTGTTACCAGCGGCAGCGAGGCGGTGGAAGCAGCAATAAAAATGGCTAGACAGTATCATGTGCTCCAGGGCGAACCGTACCGGATAAAGGTTATAGCCCGCCGGGGAACGTACCATGGCTGCACCTTCGGTGCCATGGCGGTAGACGGTAACTACTGGGCAACCAAGAAGCATTTCTTTGAACCCTTGCCTTCCTTCGGTAGATTCGTTCTCGACCCACTTTCCGTCGAAGAACTGGCAAACCTCATCGAGTTCGAGCGTCCGGAGACGGTGGCCGCTGTCCTGCTGGACCCGGCCGGGACCGCCTCAGGGTTGGCAGTTCCGCCGCCAGATTATTTACCGGCGATACGCCGGCTCTGCAACTATTACGGTATCCTGCTCATCTGCGACGAAGTGATCACCGGCTTTGGACGGACCGGGCAGATGTTCTGCTGCCAGCACTGGGATGTGCTTCCCGACATTATGACCCTTTCTAAGGGGATCACCAGCGGCTACCAGCCCATGGGGGCAGTAGTGGTCCGGGAACCCGTTTTCCAGGCCTTTGTGGGGGGCTGGAGGGAAACTTTCGCCCACGGCCACACCTTCGGCGGCCACCCCGTCGCCTGCGCTGCGGCCCTAGTCAACATCGATATCATCGAAAGGGAAGCCCTGGTCAACCGGGCCGCCGAAATGGGCCGATATCTGCTGGATGGTTTGAACACCCTGCACGCTCGCCGGTGTTTTGGCTGGGCTCGGGGGATCGGATTGCTCTGTGGTGTTAAGTTGAAGCGGGATGGTAAGGCAGGCCAGACGTTTGTTAACCCGGCGGTGGCCGGGCGCCGCGCCCGAGTCATAGCCCGGGAACTGGGCCTGATGACTATTGTGCTCCACCCAGGTGATCTCCTGCTCTTTGCCCCGCCCTTAATTATCGGTCGGGAGGAGGTAGACTTTCTCGTCGAGACCATGGACCGGGCCCTGGCCACACTGGAGCGGGAAAAGCTGGAATGAGCCACTTGAAATATTCTCCGAAGCTGAGGCGGGTTATCCGGCAAGACCCGGTGGACCAAATCGGCCGTTCCACCTTCAGCTTGGCCAAGGCCGCCATCCGGCAAGACCGGCGATCGGAGGCGGCCGGTCTCATCCAGTACATGCGGTTCGAGTACCTGACGATTTACGAATTTCTTATCGGCTGGAAGGACGACCTTCTTGACTACATCGGCGGAAAGTGGGGCCCGACCGCCTTGCGGCGGTCGGTAGCTGAAACTCCGGACGCTCTTCCGATCTTGCAACTAAACTCGGGATCGGTACTTCGCCGTGCGGCCGCAACAACTGGAGTGGCTCAGCCCTGAGGAACGGGCCATCTTGGACGCCCGGCTAGAAAGACTGCTGGCCGGGTCGGAAAAGCCCCAAAATCTCGGGATCTGGGGTGAAGAGGAGGCCCTGGCTGCGCTGACTGCGGGTCGGACCGAGGATGCCTGCCAGGGCCTTGAAGCCATTTGGCGGGAATACCTGGTGCCCCACGACTTCCTGGTAGCGTGGATCCACGACTTGCTAGCTTTGGTCGCGGAGCTGGGGGGCGAGGACGCTGTTCCTGAGGCCATCCGCCCTACCTACGAGCGACGGTGGAAAGCTAGGTACGCGGCCTGGGAGGTCATGGAACCCAAGGAGCGGCTGGAGCTGACGGTAGAAGGGATGCGGGGCCATCTGAGCGGATACAACCGCATGGGGGAAGTGGAGGTTACGGAGGAAGCTGACCGCTACGTCGTCAGGTTCTTGCCCTGTGGGAGCGGCGGCATCCTTTTTACCGGCGACCTGGTGACGGGCGCGCCGCCGTACCGACCGGAAGCGGCCAACCGCAGTCCTCACCCCTGGACCTGGCAATGCACAGGGGTACTCTGGTATTCGACCCACTGCCCGATCGTGATGGAGTGGTTTACAACCCTGGACTTTGGCTATCCCATGCGCCCGGTCCAGTACATGGCTCGGCCCGGGCGACCTTGCAGCTGGTTTATTTACAAAAGACCTAACCTGACTCGGGCCGAGCACTTTGCACGCCTGGGGTTTCAGCCGGGCCGAGGCAGGTAATGGAGAGGAAAGGGGATGTGAAGCTGATTTTCGCATCGGGGCTCGGCCGCAAAATTCGGCTGGAGCCGCCAGCCGTCATTGGAAGGTCGACCGTTCATTTTCTGCGGGATGCCCTCCAGGTGGGTCAAGCCGAAACTTGCTTCGAGCTTTTCGACTACCTGGTTCTGGAACATCGGACCGCCCTCAGAATCTACGAAATCTGGAACTGGGAACTGGTCAGGTTTCTGGTCCGGGAATGCCGCCAGGAGGCTTCTGAAGTTTACCGGACCACTTTGTTGCCGTGGTTGCCGGTGACGCTACGGTCGGACGTGACGGCCATGAAGCTGATAGCCGTCGGTAGGCAAGGTTTGCAGGGTTGCGCTGACGGCCGGCGG
This sequence comes from Chloroflexota bacterium, assembly GCA_040289115.1. Taxonomy (GTDB): domain Bacteria; phylum Chloroflexota; class Dehalococcoidia; order JAUQQI01; family JAUQQI01; genus JAUQQI01. The sequence goes on along the minus strand of PSKS01000063.1, from coordinate 11,327 downwards.
TTCGCAATTAGAGAAGGGCGAAGCCGACTGCTTTTCGATTTCGGCCAAAACCGGGCCGCCTCAAAGCTACGGCGGGCGTTACGCCTGGGTTTTTGGGAAAAGGCCGGTCGACTGCTGGAGGAATATCTGAGCCGCGCCAGGCTGGCCCATGACGTTGCCTCCGACTGGGCCTGGGCAACGCTTACCCGGGTGGCGGAAATTAAGGGCGAAGCCGAGCTGGAGCGGGTGTTCCGGTTGACCCAGGCCAGGTGGTTTACCAAAAGATACGCCCGGTTAGGTGCGCTGACCCCAGAAGAATTCTTGGCCCTGACCGTCGAGGGCATGCGGGGCCATTTTTCGGGCCCTGCCCGTTTGGGCGATATCGAGGTGACTGACCATGGTGACCACTACATCCTCAGCTTTGACCCCTGCGGCACCGGAGGCCGGATGCGCCGAGGGGATGAGCCTTCAGGGTCACCGCCTCGCGCGCATGCGCCCTACCACTTTGGGTTCACATCCCGACCGTGGCCATGGAGCTGGCACAGGTCCGGAATCTGCTATTATTGCGCGCACTGTGCTATGGTGAACGAGATTGTTCCCATCGAGCTGGTCGGATACCCAATGCGGGTGACCGAGCACCCGGAAGACCCGACGCAACCGTGCTGCTGGGTCCTTTACAAGGATCCCCGTGGCATACCGGCCGAGGCCTACCGTCGGGTCGGGAAGGAGCCGCCGGAGGCTTCTTGAAGGCGATAGACCGATTCCAGCTCTCCCGCATTGACCAGGTGGGCCTGGTGGTCAGGGACCTGGCGGCCGTCATCCTAACCTTTTGGGAGCGGCTGGGGATCGGACCCTGGCAGATTTACACCTACGGTCCGCCCCTAGTTAAGGAGATGACCTACCGGGGCCGGCGCCAAGACTACCGGATGCGGGTGGCCTTCACCATGCTGGGGCCGCTGATGCTGGAGGTGATCGAGCCCATAGAAGGACTCAGCATCTACCACGAATTTCTCGAATCCGGCCGAGAGGGCCTCCACCACGTGGCCATGTATGTGGACGACTTTGAGGAAACTGTCGCCGCCCTGGAAAGGCTGGGCTATCCGGTGATCCAGAGCGGGCGGGGATATGGTCTTCAAGGCGACGGGGCCTACGCCTACCTGGACACCGCCGCCGACCTGGGCCTCATTTTAGAGGTGGCCCAAGCCCCTAAGGTTAGGATGCCGCCGGAGGCCGTGTTTCCCCCAGACATTTAAAGGCTTTCAATGGCTCGGGGGCTTTGGTGAAAGCCAGGAGCCGTCGACCCGTCGACGAAACTTGTGTTGTGTTGAATAAGGCAAGCTGAGGGGCTAAACTAGGGACGGAGGGATGAACCGTGAGTGAGAAGAAACCGAAGCGCAAATGGTCAAAGTGTAACGAACACTTGGCGCAGCGGGGCGAGATCCTGCTCTCCCTGGACTGCCGGAGCTACAGCAGATGAACCTGGGTAAGTAAGAATGGACGCCCCTTCGCCTATCCTCATAGTCCGATCCTTTTCCTTGGTACCCTTTGGGTGGTCTTCCACCTGCCCTATCGGCAGTTAGAGGGGTTTGCCAGAGGTCTAAAAGAAGCTGGTGGAAATTCCAGCCCCTGACTACAGCACCCTGAGCCTGCGGCTTCCCCGGCTCGACCTGGAGCTGGGCGCTGCGCCTCAAGCAGGAGAACCGACCGTGCTCGCGGTGGATGCCACCAACATCAAGGTGACCAACCGCGGCGAATGGATGAGGAGGAAGCGCAAGGGCTACGTGAAGACCCATGTTGCGGTGGATGTGACCAAGCGCGCTGTGAGCCTTGAGGTGAGCAGTGAGAAGCTGAAGCCCCTGGTGGAAGGGGCGAGGAGAAGGGCTGGGATCCTGAAGGTCTTGGGGGATGGGGGCTATGATACTCACGACAACTTCACCTTTTTAGTAGTGGCGGGGATTGAGGCTGGGATCAAAGTACGAGGAGATTCCAACCCGGCGTGCGAAGGTCCAAGTGGGGAGGTGGTGCGGGCTTATCTTTGCGATCCTTTAGGCTAGAAGAAGGCGGTAGGCTATGGCAGCGCTGGATGGCGGAGAGCTTCTTTTCGGTCGCCGGTTGATGCGTACCAGACTGCGGGCCCGGCGGGGCATCACGTCGCCGTGCCCGTTGGTGATGAGCTTAAGTTCCGTCAACCGTTAACCGTGCGGGAGACCTTCTTGGAAGACCTACGGAAGCTGGCAGGCAATCCTCATCAGGTTGAGCTCCCGCCGATAGAGGAGGCCGATAAATATTAGCCCAAAGAAAATCCGCCACTTCCAGGACATCAAATTGGAATTGCAACGACGGCAGGGCAAAGGCGGTGGCAAACTAGAGGTAGCCCACGGCCACGAGGCGTGCCCACGAGTGGCGTCATATGCCCACCGCGGCCGTTGCCGTCCACAAACCTAAAAACAAGACGCCAACGGCTGAGATAAAAAGCGACAGCGTAGCGAACCCGCCACCGATGCTCCGGGCCAGTTCAGCACCCATAAAAGGCGACAAAAACAGCAAGCTCGAAATGGACCTTATCAACACGTCGGTTATATATGTTATCATAACATCCAAGATTGGTGGGATGATGTTTGTCACGCTATCTGCGAGCAGATATGTGGTTAATATGATGTCTGAAATGTCGCCAAATTAGTACAAAATAGATCTTCAATCACTGAGCACTTATTCTTTCACACTATGTCCTCGCTGAAAGGTCTATAGTAAGCCTCTTTATCCATTGTCAAGGGACGTCTAGGTCTTGAGTTATTCAAAACAAAGTTGCTCATTAAAGCTCGAAGTTTATCCTGACTGCAGCCATTAATATTAACGCCGATAATCTTTTATTGAAGGTCACCGGCTGGGCCAGGTCCAAGGGCGGCCCCGCGGTTCCGGTTCCCGTCCCTTCGACCTTCCATAGGCTGAGCAACGAGCACGGCCTCGTTCTGGGGTCAAGCACACTCGCCCCGACCTCCCCCTTAGCTGGTCTACAGACAACGTCCAAAACCCCGACCAGCCAGGCTCAGCAGCTTTAAGGGCCGGGGTCGCGGCTTGTCAGGGTCCGGCTCCCCTTGGGACCGCTTGGCAACCCCTGCCGGACTTTGAGGCCGTTTGTTCCCCTCACCTCCTCGTAGGGCTTTTCAATGTTCTGACAGAGGTGTGGTTAGCAAGGCCAGCCCATTATCGTCGATAGCGCTGACTATCCGTTGGGCATCGGGAATGTGGCAAAGCAGGGTCAGGGCCAGACTGCGCAGGCTGCTCAACGCTGGGCCAATGCCACGTACATGCCAGCGGTGCTTATCCTCCCACGTGGGCACATAAAGACGCCGGCGCAGAATGTAGCCACACCATTGCACCCCAGGCCAGCCCCATCCTTGGGCCAGATATTGCTGCATCGCTTCCTGGCATGACACCATCCACACGGCCCGATACTCAAGGCGCCCATGGCCTTTTTCGTTCGCTTCCCAGTGGGGAGGCGCCCCTGGCCCCAGCACCCCCTCTATCCATGTCTCCAGCGCTTCCTTCAGAGCAGGGTGATTGGCCCCCCTTTTTCCACAACCTTCTGGGCGAAGGCGGCCTTAAGAATCCCCGCATCCCCACTCACCGCCTTCCCTGCCACCGGCACCTCCTCCAACAAGGCCAACGCCGCCGCTAATTCGTCTTCCCCTTCCATCCGCCGCTGGGCCAACACCGCCCCAACTGCTGCCCGGCCAGGGTCAACACCCACAGCGCCTGCTCCCCAGCCCCCAGCTTGCTCCCACGCAACGCCTTCCCGTCCATCAGCACGTGCGCCTCTGCCGGCAAAAACGGACGTAACACCGCCCCTAACGCCTCAACATCCACTCGCTGCAACACCGTCCATACCGTGCTCAACCCCGGATAGCCACCCCCCACAACCCCAATGGCTCATACCACACCAACCGCGCCGCTCGCTCCTTCCCCGTGCATCGTCGCCAAAAGCAGCACCCCCAATATCCCGTGGAGCGGATATACCCGCCCCCGCCGCGAACGCGGATCCGGTACTCGACGCAGCGCATCCAGTATCGTCCTCATCTGCTCACCTCCTCTCTCCACCTGTAGGTTCCCCTGCTATTATTAAGAACTCTGAAAAGCCCTAGCTTGGGCCACAAGACCTTGACAACAAAGACGGCTTTGTGTTATTTGGTATAATAGACTACAATATGAACCTATAGACCATATTATGAACAACAATTCGTCTGGTGGGGTTGCGATCCCTGGGGCCCAGGCGGTGGACCGGGCCCTGACGGTGCTTTTCGCCTTGGCCGATGCCGGCCGCCCACTATCCCCGGCCGAAATCGGCCGGCTGACCGGGCTTTCCAAGCCTACCGTTCACCGCCTCATTAAGGCCCTGGCTGCCTGGGACCTGGTCCGGCCCGACGATTCCTCTGGCCGTTACACTCTCGGCTTCGGTGTGCTTCGCCTCAGCAGCGCCCTTGTTAAGGATTCCGATATCCGCTCCATCGCCAGGCCCTTCATGCACCGCCTCAGGGACCTTTCCGGGGAGACGGTGGCTTTGAGTCTGCTCATCAACCGCCGCCGGGTTTACATCGACCAGGTGGAAAGCCCCCACCCCATCCGCTGGGTCGTCCGCATCGGCGAGGCCGCACCCCTCTACGCCGGCGCCGCCGCCAAGGCCCTCCTGGCCCACTTGCCTGAAGGCGAGCAGGCCGAAATCCTCAAAAGTATAAGCTTCGTCCGGCTAGCACCTAATACCCCCAGCAGCCCCGAAGAGCTTATCCCGCAGCTGGCCGAGATCCGCCGCTCGGGGCTTGCCTTCGCCTTCAGTGAGCGGGACTCGGGCATTGCGGCCGTCGCCGCACCCTTCTTCGACTTCACCGGCCGTCCGGTTGGAGCCCTGACCATCTGCGGACCTGACCACCGCTTCGGCTGGCCTGAGATGGAGCGGTACCGTGAGTACCTTCTTTCGGCGGTTAGGGCCATCTCCGCCCAGCTCGGCTACCGGCTGCCGGAGGGGGAAGTTGTTGCTGGCTGACATTACGGTTGTCGAGTATGCCCAGTTTGTCGCTGGCCCCTTCTGCGGCAAGATTTTGGCCGGGCTCGGCGCCGAGGTGATCAAGGTCGAGCCGCCCGCCGGCGATATCGCCCGCCGCCGGGGACCTTTTTTGGACCGGCGCCCGGGGCTGGAAACCAGCGCCCTGTTTCTTTACTTAACTTAAATACTGGCAAAAAGGGGGTCACCCTCAATACCGAGCTGCCCAGCGGCCGCGAACTTCTTCTCAGACTGCTGGGCTTAGCCGACGTCCTCATCGTCGACCTGGCAACACCCGACCTTGCACGGCTCGGCCTCGATTATCCGAGCCTTCGGGAGCAATTTCCTCAGCTGGTCGTCGTAAGTATAACCCCATTCGGCTCCGAGGGTCCCCGCAGCGGCTGGAAGGCCTATGAACTCAACCTTTTCCACGGTGGCGGCGAAGGCTACCTTCTGCCTAACGGCCTCGCCTACGAGCTGGCCCCGGAGCGTGGACCCCTTAAGGCCGGGGGTTACCTGGCCCACTACGAGGTCGGGGTGGCGGGGGCGGTGGCGGTACTAGTTGCCCTTTATGTCCGGGAGTTTACTGGTCGGGGCCAGTATGTGGACGTATCTGCCCAGGAGGTCCAGCTGAACCTCAATATTACGGCCGTTAACCGCTACTTGAATGGGACCTTAGAGACCCGAGCCAACCGCTCCTTCAGGTATGGCGGGGTACTCCCTTGCCGAGACGGCTACGTGGAGCTTCTTGCCCTGGAGCAGCACCAGTGGGATGCTCTGGTGGAGCTTATAGGCAACCCTGACTGGGCCCGGGACGAGCGGTTCAAGGACCCGATAAGCCGGAGCCGGTACGGGGCGGATATCAACGCTCGGCTTCGGGAGTGGTCCCGCAACTACTCCAAGGAGGAGCTTTACCGCCTGGCCCAGGAAAAAGGCATTCCGGTGGGCCCCTACTACGATGCCGCCGAGGTGGTAAACTCCGAACACGAGCGCCGGCGGGGATTCTTTGCGCCGGTAGAGCATCCCTTTACCGGCCCGGTGCTTTATCCCACCTGGCCCTTCCGCTTCTCCGGGGAACCGCCGCCGGCCCCGGGCCGGGCGCCCCTTCTGGGGGAGCACAACGGCGAAATCTTCGGCCGGCTGGGCGTTCTGCCCGAGGAAATTGCCCGGCTTGCCGCCAACGGGGTGGTTTAGATGGAGCCCGTAGGGGCCGAAGAGAAGGGTCTGAGGCGAGCGCCCCTTGAGGGCGTCCGGGTGCTCGACTTTACATGGCAGGCCGCCGGGCCTTTCTGCACTAGGCTTTTGGCCCTGATGGGGGCCGAGGTTATCAAGGTGGAGAGCCGGGCCAGGCTGGACATTCACCGGCGGCCCCACCCGGTCTACGGCCGGGAGGAGGTACCGTCCTACGAGGAGCTGCTCGCCCACAAGAAATCGGTCACCCTTAACCTGAAGCACCCCAGGGCGGTGGAATTGGCCCGAAAGCTTGCAGCCGTAAGCGATGTCATCATCGAAAACTTCCGCCCGGGTGTGCTGGACCGGCTTGGCCTGGGCTATGAGGCCCTCCGCTTGGTAAAACCCGACATCATTATGGTCTCATGCTCGGCCGCCGGCCAGACAGGGCCTGAGCGGCTACACGCCGGGTATGCGCCCATCTTTGCGGCCCTGGGCGGCCTAGGCTTTATTACTGGCTACGAGGACGGGCCGCCGGTAGAGCTTCGGAACCACATGGACCATGCTGTGGGGCTGGTAGCTTGTCTTGCCACCGTGGCCGCCCTTTGGCGCCGGAAGCGGACCGGGGAGGGTGCTCACATGGATGTCTCGGGCCGGGAGGTAGTTACCTGGCTAATGGGCGAAGTAATCCTCGATTACACCCTGAACGGTCGGGTCGGCCGGCGCCGGGGCAACCGGGACGAGGCGATAGCCCCCCATAACGTTTATCCCTGCCGGGGCGAAGACCGCTGGGTAAGTATCGCCGTGGGTTCCGATGCCGAGTGGCAGGCCCTCTGCCGGGTGATGGGGTGGCCGGAGCTGGCCCGGGACCCTCGATTTTCAGACGGCTACTTAAGGCATAATAACCAGGCCGAACTGGACGAAATCATCGCGGCCTGGACCCGGCAGCACGACTCCTGGGAGGTCAGTGAACGGCTCCAGGTGGCCGGTGTCGCGGCGGTCCCTTCGGTGACGGCTGCTGAGCTGGTTTGTGACCCGCATCTTAAGGCCCGGGGCGCCTTTCTGGAAGTAAAAGGTCCGGCTGGGGAGCTCAGGCCGGCGGTGGGCCTGCCCTGGAGGTTTTCCGAGACAGACCGGCAGGCCGCGTCCTGGCCGCCGGAGCTTGGGGCTCACAACCGGGAAGTGCTGTGTGGGCTTCTCGGACTCTCGGAAAGGGAGCTTGCCGAGCTCGAAGCCGAAAAGGCGGTGTGGTAGGCTATGTCGAGGCCGCAAATCCTTGCCGGATTTAAAGTGGTCGAGTACGGGGACTTTGTCTCAGCCCCGTATGCCGCAAAGCTTTTAGGGGACCTCGGGGCCGAGGTGATAAAAGTGGAGCCGCCCGAGGGGGACTCGGCCCGTCGGCATGGTCCGTTCCCCCGGGATATTCCCCACCCAGAACGGAGCGGCCTTTTTCTTTATTTTAATACTAGCAAACTGGGGATAACATTGAACCTGGAGACGGCCACCGGCCGTTGGCTTCTCGACCGGCTAGTGGAGAGGGTCGACGTCTTCATCCACAACGTGCCCCCGGCCCGGACCTGCGACCTGGGACTGGACTACGGGAGACTTTCGGCCGTAAACCCGAGACTGGTGGTGGTGGCTATAAGCCCCTACGGCCAGGACGGCCCCTACCGGGACTACCGGGCCTATGACATAAATACCCAGGCGGCCGGTGGCCTGAGCCTCGGGATTGGAGACCCTAACCGGGAGCCGCTGAAACTCCCCCTGACCCAGAGCGGCTTCCAGGCCGGGCTGGTGGGGGCGCTGGGGGCGCTGTGTGCCCTTTTCAGCCGGGAAGCTACGGGCCGGGGCCAGTTCATTGACGTGGCCGAGGCCGATGTCTGGGCGACAATTCATACCGGGGTTGGGGTGGTTGCCTGGCTTTTCGGCGGACGACTGCGTCAGCGGTCGGGCCGGCGGCTGATCGGCCAGCCGTACCCGCACGGGGTTTTCCGGTGCAAGGACGGGTATGTGGCCCTCCAGTGCGCGGAGCGGCGCCAGTGGGAGCAGTTTCTCAAGATGGTGGGCGAGCCCGAATGGGGCCGGGACCCCAAGTACCGGGACCGGCTTAAAAACCAGGAAGAGTACGCCGAGGAGCTGGATGCCCTGCTGGCCCCCTGGCTGATGGCCCACACCCGAGAAGAGATCTTCCGGCGGTGCCAGGAGTACAGGTTGGCCGGGGCACCCCTAAAGGAGGTCGACGAGGTGCTTGCTGAACCCCAGCTCAGGGAGCGGGGCTTTTTCTACGAGCTGGAGCACCCGGAGGCCGGCCGGCTCACCTACCCGGGCCTACCCTTCCGCTTTTCACAAACGGGGGCCAGTTCACCGGCGCGGGCTCCCCTCTTGGGGGAACACAACGAGCGGATATATATCAGCTGGCTCGGGCTCTCCCGGGCCGAGCTTACCCAGCTACGGCAGGCGGGGGTGTTATGATGGCGGAGTATCTGCCCTTCAGCGGAATCCGGGTCGTGGACTTCGGCTGGGTTTGGGCTGGGGCGCTGCCGGGTCAGATCCTAGCCGACCTGGGGGCCGAGGTCATCAAAGTAGAAAGCCGCAAGCGCCTGGATTTCATGCGCTGGGGCCGGCCCATTATCGGCGACCGGCCCGACCCGGACCAGAACCACATGTTCCACAACATCAACCGCAACAAGCTGAGCATCACCGTTGACATCACCCACCCGGAAGGGCAGCGGCTACTGAAGGAGCTTATTTCCAGGAGCGACATAGTAGTCGAAAATTTCGCCCCGGGTTTCATGGCCCGGGTGGGCCTCGATTACGAGTCGTTGCGGGCGATAAAGCCGGACATTATCATGATCTCCATGTCGGCGGCGGGCCAAACCGGGCCCCTAAGCCAGATTCGCAGTTATGCGGCCATCATTGCCGCCCTTTCGGGCCTCGACGCGATGGTGGGCTACCCCGGGGGGGAGCCCATCGGGATGCAGCAGGCCTACTGCGATCCCCACGCCAGCCTGATGGGGGCGCTGGCAGTGGTGGCAGGCCTGCTCTACCGGCGGCGGACGGGTCGGAGTCTTTACATCGACCTTTCCCAGTGGGAGGCGGCCGTGTGCACCATTGGGGAAGCCATTATCGACTTTGAAATGAACGGCCGGCTTCGGGGCCCGGAAGGCAACCATGAGCCGGGGATAGCCCCCTGCGGCAACTACCCCTGTCGGGAACCGGACACCTGGGTGAGCATCGCCGTAAAGACCGACACCGAGTGGGAGGCGCTGGTTAACGCCATGGGCTCTCCGGAGTGGGGCCTGGACCCCCGCTTCGCCACGGTGATGGGGCGGCTGGCTAACCGGGAGGCCTTGGACCGGCTGGTTGGGGAATGGACCCGGCAATATACCCGGTACGAGGTCACCGAGCGGCTCCAGGCAGCCGGGATTGCGGCCGCGCCCCTGCTGGACCACCAGGCCCGGTATTTCGACCCTCATTTCCGGGAGCGTGGGGTCTACGTGGAGGTGGAGCACCCCATCCTCGGCTCCGAGCCCATCTACAGCCTGCCCTGGAAGGCCGACGGGACCAGGGGGCGGCTCAGGAGGGCCCCACTGCTTGGGGAGCATAACGAGTACGTCTTTTGCAGAATCCTGGGCCTTTCCAAGGAGGAGTTTGACCGGCTGGTTGCCGAGAAGGTCATTTACTGATGGGGGTAAAACCATGTCTGACCCTGAGGCCGACATTGAGGTTAGGCTACCTGAAGGTCTGATAACGGACGAGGCGGTTGAAAAAGCCCGGCAGATGGTGGGGGTTCTGCTGCGGCCCGAGGGGCCGTATCTGCAGGACGCGACCCCGGACACCATGCGCAACTTCTGCAACGGCATCGGAGATGTAAACCCCCTTTACCGCGACATGGAATACGGCCGGCGCAGCCGCTACGGGACCATGGTCGGCCACCCCATGTTCCCCTACGTTTGGGGCTGGCCCGGCCGGACCCGCTGGGGATTTCCAGGGGTGCACGGCTTTTTCGCCGGCAACGACTGGGAGTTCTTCCGGCACATCCGGCCTGGCGACCGGATAAACGGGATCGAAAGGGTTCTGGCCGTCGAACTGAAGGAAGGACGCTTCTCCGGCCGGATGGCCATTCAGTACACCGAGGCCTACTTTACCAACCAGCGGGACGAACTCATCGCCAGGGTGCTAGCCTGGTGCACCCGGCACGAGCGGCAGGCGGCCCGGGAGGCCGGCAAGCACCGGGAAGTTCAGCCCCATCAGTACAGTCCGCAGGAGCTGGAGACGATCGAGCGGCTGGTTTTGACCGAGGCCGAGCGGGTCCGGGGAGGGCAGCCCAGGTACTGGGAGGATGTGGCCGAAGGGGAGGAGCTTCCGCCGGTAATACGGGGTCCGCTCTCGCTGATGGACACCATCGGGTTTCTGGTGGGTTGTGGTCGGGGCGAAACCCACGGGCTTTTGCTGGCCCGGGTCGGGCGGCATCCCGAGCACTATTACCGGAGGCCTGAGGGCGGGGTCGAATACACCGGGATGGGCCACCACCGGGAGGAGGTTGCCCGCCAGGTCGGGGTTCCTGGGACCTACGATTACGGCCCTCAGCGGGTATCGTGGCTGTGCTCACTGGTCACCAACTGGATGGGAGATACCGGCGTGCTCAAGCGGCTCAGGGTGGAGCTTCGGGGCTTTAACCTGGTAGGGGACACCACCTGGTGCCGGGGCCGCGTAAGCCGCAAGTACGTCAAGGACGGCTACGCCCTGGTAGACATCGATATCTGGGCCGAGAACCAGCGGGGTGAACGGACGGCCACGGGCTTGGCCACTGTCATACTGCCCCCCAGGGACGTAAGCCTCAAGCTAGCCTTTGATGGGACGGGGGTGGAGCTGGGGCTTCCGCCGGTAAGGTAAAAGCTTTGTGAAAGGAGGATACAGATGGAGGGCAACAGGCTTTCGCGGCGGGAATTTCTGGCCGGAATCGGTGCGCTCGGGGGGGCCGCCCTTCTGGGCTGCAGGCCAACGGAGCGGCTGACCCAGCCCGGGCCTTCCCCGGCGGCCGAAACTCCCCGTTACGGGGGTGTGCTCACGGTCCGGCTTGATGCCGACCCGGCCCATTTCGATCTCCACCAGCACGTAAGTTATACGGTGCTGTGGCCGG
>PSKS01000062.1:0-14285 GCA_040289115.1 Chloroflexota bacterium | reverse complement strand
TCGCCGCCGACCACTTTTTTAAGCCTCAGGCAGCCCTCGCCCTTGCCGCGGCCCTCTTGGCCGTGGCTGCCGGCATCCTCACCGCGGCGGTTTCGCCCTTTGCCGGCTTCGGCCTGCTCCTCGGTCTGGCCGGCCTGTTCCTGGTGATAGCCCGGCCCTGGCTCGGGGTCATCGCCACGGTCGCCGTCCTCTACGGCCTGCCCTTTGGGGTAGTCCCCATCGAGCTGGGAAGTGTCCGGCTTACCTTTCTAGACGCTGTCCTCACCCTCACCTTGCTGGCTTGGTTTTTAAGGCTCCTTACGAATCCGGGCGAAAGGCTTGTCGCCACCCCCCTGGCCCTCCCCCTGTTGGCCTTCATCGGCCTGGCGATAACCTCGTTTTTTGTCGGGGTGGAGTCGGTTACCGGCGAGGTGGTCAGGTTCTTTTTAAAGACCGTTAACGCCCTGCTCTTTTACTTTACGGTGGTCAACTGCATCCGGAGCCCCGACCGCCTGCGCTGGGCCTTCCGGGCCCTGCTGGTTGGGGGCACAGTGGCGGCCCTGGTCGCCCTTGGCCTTTACGCCCTTCCCGAAAGCCAGGCGGCGGACCTTTTGAGCCGGCTCCGGCCCATGGGGTACCCGAGTGGGCCAGGCGTTATCCGGCACATCGCCGGCACCCAGGTCGTCCGGGCTACGGGCACAGCCATCGATCCGAATGTGCTCGGGGGGATGCTGATGTTGGTGGGGGTGGCGGGCGTCGCCCAGGCCCTCGCCCCCCGACCGGCCCTTCCCCGGCCGGTCATCTGGGGCCAGCTGGTGGCCATTGGGGCCGCGCTGGTGCTCACCTTCAGCCGGTCCGCCTGGCTGGGGACCCTGGCCGGGGTTGGTTTCCTGGGGGTGCTCCGGTTTCGGTGGGTCTGGCCGGTTCTGGCCGCGGCCGGCCTGGTGCTGTACCTTCTACCGGTCGGGAACGTCGCCTTCGAGCGGTTGCAGCAGGGGATTGAGTTTGAGGACCCGGCCGCCCAGATGCGCCTGGGCGAGTACCGGGACGCCCTCCGCCTTATCCAAAGGTACCCGGTATTTGGGGTCGGCTTTGGGCGGGCGCCTGATATCGACGTTTACGTCGCCGCGGCCAGCGTCTACCTGCTCATCGCCGGGCAGATGGGGCTGGTGGGCCTGAGCGCGTTTTTAGCCATCGTCGGGGTTTTCCTTTACCAGGCCCTTTTTCGGCCCCTCCGGGAGAGGTGGCCGTCCAATGAGGTCAACGGCTACCGGCTAGCCGCGGCCGGCGGGGTAGTGGCGGCCCTCTCGGCCGGCCTCTTCGACCACTATTTCTTCAACCTCAACTTCCCCCAGACAGTCTCCCTCCTGTGGCTCTTCTTCGGCCTGGCTATGGCCGCGGTTACCGGCCCTAAACCTTCAGAGGCGAGGGACAGCGATGAAAATCCACGAGTTCCAGGCTAAGCGGCTCTTGGCCGAATACGGGGTGACCGTGCCGAAAGGGGAGGTGGCGGAGACGTCCGACCAGGCGGCCGACATCACCGCCCGCCTTGGGGGGCGGGCCGTCATCAAGGCCCAGATCCTGGCCGGGGGGCGGGGCAAGGCCGGGGGCATCCGCCTGGTAAATTCCCCCGGCGAGGCCCGGGAGTTTGCGGCGGGCCTTCTCGGGCGGCCGCTGGTTACGGCCCAGACCGGGCCAACCGGGGTAGTGGTGCGCCGGGTACTGGTGGAGGAGCCCCTGGAGATCGCCCACGAGCTCTACCTGGCCGTTTTGGTCGACCGGGGCCGGGCCCGACCCCTGATTATGGCCAGCGCCGCCGGGGGCGTGGAAATCGAGGAGGTGGCGGCCACCGCCCCCGAGAAGGTGGTCCGGGTCTGGGTCGACCCGGCCGTGGGCTTCCAGCCGTACCTCGGCCGGCAGGTGGCCTTCGACCTGGGGCTTTCCGGTGAACAGGTTCGGGCGGCCGTGGCAACGGTGGGGGCCCTTTACCGCCTTTTTATGGAGAAAGACTGCGCCCTGGTAGAGGTTAATCCCTGGGTGGTGACGGCCGACGGCCGGCTCGTGGCTGCCGACGCCAAGGTGGACTTTGACGATAACGGCCTCTTTCGCCACCCTGAAATTGCGGCTCTGCGGGACACCTCCGAAGATTCGCCCTTGGAGGTCGAGGCGATGAAGGCCGGGGTCTCCTACGTCAAGCTCGGGGGCTTTGTTGGGTGCATGGTCAACGGCGCCGGACTGGCAATGGCCACCATGGACCTGATCAAGCTGGCCGGGGGGGAGCCGGCCAACTTTCTGGACGTGGGGGGCGGGGCCAATGAGGAACGCATTGCCGCCGCCTTCAGGGTCCTTGTCTCCGACCCAGATGTTCGGGTGGTGCTAGTAAATATCTTTGGGGGCATCGCCCGGGGCGACGTCATCGCCCGGGGTATCACGGCCGCGGCCCAGGCCGTTGGGGTCAGGATCCCCATGGTCGTCCGGCTGGTGGGCACCAACGCCGAGGAGGGCCACCGCATCCTGCGGGAGTCGGGGCTGCCCATCACCGTTGCGGCCGACATGGCCGAGGCCGCCGCCCTTGCCGTCAAATTGGCAAAGGAGGCCGCTAGGTGAGCATACTGGTTGGGACCCACACCCGCCTGCTCGTCCAGGGAATCACCGGTCGGGAGGGGAGCTTCCACGCCCGGCAGTGCCGTGACTACGGCACCCACGTGGTGGCCGGGGTAACGCCGGGCAAGGGGGGAACCGATGTGGACGGCATTCCGGTTTTTAACACCGTTCGCCAGGCGGTCAAGGCTACCGGGGCCAACACCAGTTTGGTCTTCGTCCCGGCCCCCTTCGCCGCCGACGCGATCCTCGAGGCCATCGACGCCGGCCTTGAGCTGGTGGTGTGCATCACCGAGGGGATCCCGGTCCTGGATATGGTCCGGGTAAAGCGGTTTCTCGACGGAAAGCCGACCCGCCTCATCGGTCCTAACTGCCCTGGGGTTATAACCCCAGGGCAAGCCAAGGTTGGGATCATGCCGGCGGCAGTCTACAGCCCGGGGTACGTGGGCATCGTTTCCCGGAGCGGCACCCTAACGTACGAGGCCTCGGCCCAGCTTACGACCCTGGGGATCGGCCAGTCCACCTGTGTAGGCATCGGGGGCGACCCCATCGTCGGGTGCGGCTACCTGGACATTTTGCCCCTCTTTGAGGCCGACCCCGACACAAAAATCGTGCTGCTCATCGGTGAGATCGGCGGGACGGCGGAGGAGGAGGCTGCCGAGTACATCCGACGGCATATGACCAAGCCGGTGGTCGCCTTCATCGCCGGCCGCTCCGCCCCCCCGGGCCGGCGAATGGGCCACGCCGGGGCCATCATCAGCGGCGGCACCGGTACGGCCGAGACCAAAATCCGGGCGCTGGAGGCCGCCGGGGTTACCATCTGTCCCAGCCCGGCCAAGATCGGCCGGACTGTGGCCGAGGTGGCTCGCCGGCACGGGCTGCTCGGTTTAGGCTAAGCCCGGGCACCGGGAGCCGGTTGGAGAAGCTCCACCTCAAACCGGTAGTCTTCGATGACCGGGTTGGCCAGAAGCCGCCGACAGAAGGCGTCCACTTCGGCCTCGGCCGCCGCCCGGTCGGGGGCCTCGAGCTGGATCTCGAAATACTTACCGGACCGCACCTGCCGGACCGACTTGAAACCCAGGTCCGTTAACGCCTGCTGGATGGTGAGGCCCTGGGGGTCATTTACCACCGGCTTAAGGGTAACGTAGACCCGGGCCAGCCACATCAAAGGCCCCGCCCAACAATGTAATCGGCCAAGTCGGCAACCCGGCAGGCGTAACCCCACTCGTTGTCATACCAGGCCGTCACCTTCACCATGTCGCCGTCCATCACCATGGTGAGCAGGCCGTCCACGATGGCGCTGGCCGGGTTGCCCTTAAAGTCCATGCTCACCAGGGGCTCCTCGGTGTACTCGAGAATGCCCTTGAGGCTGCCATTGGCGGCCGCTTTGAAGGCGGCGTTTACCTCCTCGACGGTCACCGACCGCTCCAGGTCGCAGGTAAGGTCGATGACCGAGACGGTCGGGGTAGGGACCCGCATGGCGAAGCCGTGGAGCTTGCCCTTAAGCTCGGGGATGACCAGCCCGATGGCTCGGGCGGCCCCGGTGGTAGTCGGGATGATATTGAGGGCGGCGGCCCTGGCCCGGCGCAGGTCCCGGTGAACCAGGTCCAGGATGCGCTGGTCGTTGGTGTAGGCGTGGACGGTGGTCATCAGGCCCCGCCGGATGCCGAAGGCCTCGTGGAGTACTTTAACCACGGGGGCCAGGCAATTGGTGGTGCAGGAGGCGTTGGAGATGATCCGGTGGTGGGCGGGGTCGTACTGCTCGTGGTTCACCCCCAGGACCACGGTTATGTCTTCGTTCTTGGCCGGGGCCGTGATGATAACTTTTTTAGCCCCGGCCTCCAGGTGACCAGCAGCCAGGATGGCGTCCTCAAAGACACCCGTCGATTCGACGACCAGCTCCACCCCCACCTCCCGCCAGGGAATCCTCTTCGGCTCCCGCTCGGCGAAAACCCGAATGAGCCGGCCGTCCACAAACATCTGGTCGCCCTGGACCTCGACTTTGCCGGGGAAAATACCGTAGTTGCTGTCGTACTTGAAGAGGTGGGCGTTGGTCTTGGCGTCGGCCAGGTCGTTTACGGCCACCACCTCGAGGGTATCCGGGTGATACTGCAAGATGGCCTTGAGGACCTGCCGTCCCACCCGGCCGAACCCGTTAATCCCAACCTTGACGGCCACGGTCACACCTCCCTGGTGAAGATAAAAACTCAAATCACCCCTCTTGGACCGGGTCGGCCGGCCCAGTAGAGGCTCAGTTTTCGGCCAGGCTCAGGAAATACTCGTGAAATCTGGTGTCGTCGGTAAGCTCGGGATGAAAGGCCGTCCCCAGCAGCTTGCCCTGCTGAACGGCCACCGGCGTTCCGTCCGGGAGCCGGGCCAACACCTCAACCCCCGGCCCCACCTCCCGAACCACCGGCGCCCGGATAAATACCGCCCGCACCGGCCGGCCGCCCAGCTTGGGAACCTCCAGGTCCACCTCGAAGCTGTCCACCTGCCGGCCAAAGGCATTTCGCTCGACTTTTATGTCAATAAGTCCCAGGGGTGCTTCCAGGAGCCGGTCGGCCTCCTTACCCAGTAGGATCATCCCGGCGCAGGTGCCCCAGATAGCCATCCCCTCCAGGGCCCGGCCGGTGATTTCGGGCCGCAGGCCGCTTAGGGTGAGTAGCCGGCCGATGGTGGTGCTTTCGCCCCCAGGGATGATAAGGGCGTTGACCCCTTCCAGGTCGCTGGGCTTGCGGACTTCCACGGCCTCGACCCCAAGGCGGCGCAGAACCTGGATATGCTCGGCAAAGTCGCCCTGCAGGGCCAGTACCCCAACCCGCACGGCCTACACCCCCCGGGTCGCCAGGAGCTCCTGGGGCGCCAGCTGCCGGACGTCGATGCCCCGCATCGGCTCGCCCAGGTCCTTGGAAATCTCGGCCAAAATCTTCGGGTCGTTATAATACGTCACCGCCAGGACGATGGCCCGGGCCCGCTTGGCCGGGTTCTCCGACTTGAAGATCCCTGAGCCGACGAAGACCCCGTCGGCCCCGAGCTGCATCATCAGGGCGGCATCCGCCGGGGTGGCGATGCCCCCAGCCGCGAAGTTCACCACCGGCAGTCGGCCCAGCCGCTTCACCTCCATGACCAGCTCCAGGGGCGCGCCCAGGTTCTTGGCCTCGGTCACCAGCTCGTCGTCGGGCATGTTCTGGATGCGGCGGCAGGCGTCCATTACCGCCCGCATGTGGCGGACGGCCTCCACCACGTTGCCGGTGCCGGCCTCGCCCTTGGTCCGGATCATGGCTGCCCCCTCGGCGATCCGCCGCAAGGCCTCGCCCAGGTCACGGCAGCCGCAGACGAAGGGAACTTTGAAATCGTGCTTCCAGATGTGGTGGTTTTCGTCGGCCGGGGTAAGGACCTCCGACTCGTCGATGTAATCCACCCCGAGGGCCTCGAGGATTTGGGCCTCGACGAAGTGGCCGATGCGGCACTTGGCCATGACCGGGATGCTGACGGCCTTCATGATGGCCTCGATGTGGGCGGGGTCGGCCATCCGGGCAACGCCGCCGGCGGCCCGGATGTCAGCCGGCACCCGCTCCAGGGCCATAACGGCCACCGCCCCGGCCTCTTCGGCGATCGCGGCCTGCTCCGGGGTGACCACGTCCATGATCACCCCGCCCTTAAGCATCTGCGCAAGCCCGGCTTTGACCCGCCAGGTTCCCTTCAGAATCGACTCGGCCATGGCGTCGTCAACCTCCTTCGACTAATTGTAACACAGTCACGGGCGCAGCTTAAAAACCCAGGCCCGGTTAAGGTGATAAACCGGCTCGTAGGCCGGGCTCTTTAAAAGCTCCGCCGGCTCCAGCACCCGACCCGCAGGGTTGTTCACCCGCCCTCGCTTTTGCCCGATGTAAACGTAGTCGATTCCAGCCGTCCTAAGGTTTGCAACCACCTCGGGGTCCGTCGGTCCCTTCTCGAGGACTAAAGCCATAAGGCCGTTGGTCCTCGCCACATAATCGGGGTCTCGGGGGCGCTCGCTCACATACGGCATGGGTGGAACCGACGCCCATCGCCCCCCCAAAAGGGGCAACCACCACCCGGCATCGGAACCCACCACTATGGTCCCACCGTAGGCAAAAAACCCGTTTATCAAAAAACCCGAATTCGGCGGCGTGTTTTCCCGAACCCACCTTAACGCCTCAAGGTCCGTCCAGGTAAGCATGCTGTGGGCCCCAGGTTCGGAAACCGTCAACTGGTGGTAAGCCCCTAAAAGACCCAGGCCCAACAGAAGCACCAAAAGCAGGGCCGGCTTTAGCTTTAACCTTTCGGCCAGGGTCGCCCCGGCCCAGCCCAGGTTAAGGGCCGCCGGAAGGTACGCCGCAATCAGCAGCGTAAAGTTGCCCACAAAACCCGCCCCGGGAAGCCCAAAAAGGTCGGGATTGGTCAGCACAAAGGCCAGGGCCGACCAAAGCCCCAAAAGCCCCACCCCTTCGACCCGCCCCCAAAGTCCCAGCCCAAAGCTTAAGGCCCAAAGGGGCCAGGCCCAACCGGGGAGAAAATCCGTAAGCGGACCAAAGGCGTTGGTGTCCAGCTCGGCCTGGGTCGGGTTTGCTGCAGGCTTTAGGTATCCGGCCGCCAACTCAAAAAGCTTTCCCGAAAGGACCTGGGGCCACCAGGGCAGGGTAAGGCCCAAGGCCAAAAGCCCCAAAAGCAAAAGTCTTAAGGCCGGCCCTTTAGGTCCCCACCGGGCCGCCCCGAAAAGGCCCAGCCCCAGGGCAAAGGCCCCCCAGAAAAGGGCTACCCGGTAGTGGGTAAGGACAAGCCCGCCCACCAAAAGCCCGGCTACCCCCAGCAGCCGGGGTCTGAGGTCCTTGGCCCGCATAAGCTCTAAGCTCAAGACCAAAGCCGCCGGCAAAATCACCTGCCCGGCCAGCTGGGTGTACCGGCCCCAGCGCACATAATAGGCCGGGGAAAAGAAAATTAAGCCTGCCAAAAGTACGGCCAAAACTCCGGCCCAGGCCGAACCGAAAAGCCGTCGGCCCAGCGGATAAAGACCCAGAACCGCCAGCCCGTTGAGGATCTGGCCGGCCACGAGAACGGCCTCCGGGGCCTGAGCCCCGCTTACCCAGCTCAAGGCGGCCGAAAAGGCGTGAAAGCCGAAATGATAACTAAAGCTAGTAAGCTCAGCATAGGGTCCCCAGTCGTCAAAAAGGCCGCCCTTCGAGCGAATCAGCTCGGTTATCAGCGTATGGTGAACGCTGTCGCCCCACTGGGGTCCGGCAAGCCCCCGGATGGTCAGCATGCGCACCAGGAAAATTAAAAATCCAAGGCCCCCGAGGGCCAGGAGAGCCGCCGGCGGCTCCGGGTTAGGCCGGACTTCGGGCGCTTTTTCCCGAAACCGGGCAGCTAAAAGAACCCCAAGGCCTAAGGCATTTAAGCCCACGACGAGCCAGATTCCGGGTCTGAGGCCGAGAAGGTTGGCCCACAACAGCCCCAAGGGATAAAGGGCTAAGCCGGCGCCCGGGGCCAGCAGTAGCTCCCCGGCCCCAAGCCGGCCCGGGCCCTTAAAAAGCCTTACGAGCCCCAAGCCCGGGATCAGAACCAGCAGCCCCGAAAGGCCGACCCAGTAAAGGGTTAAAAGGACCGTCTCAAAAAGGCCTAGTAGAAGCCCGGCCGGGGCGTAAACGAGCCTTAAGAGCAGGTCGACCGAATCCACGGGGTCCCCGTTCCGGCTTAAGGCCCCGTCGGGCAAAAGCCCGGCCGGGGCGGCGGCTACCCGGAGCGAACCAAAAAGAACCTCAAGCTCCAGGTAGTAAGACCGGTTGTGGGATAAAGGTTCGGGCTCAAGTTCCAGCCGGTAAAGGCCGGGGCTTTGCGGGCTTAAGTCAAAGACGGCGGTTTTTAAAGGCTCCCCTTGGGGCTGCCAGCCCCGGAAAAGGCTCAGTTTTACCCGGGCCGTGCCCTCGGGAAGAAGGCCCAGTTCGACCCCCATAAGGCCCCGGTGAGCCGAAAGGAAGCTTTGACCCAGACGCTCTCCAGCCTGGACCCGGAGGGTATTTTCCGGGTCGAGGGGCGGGTGAGCCGGGTCGACCCAGGCCCCCCCGATGAGGCCGTTTAAAAGGCCGAAAAGGGCGATTAAAATGCCCGTGCTCATCTGCGCCAAGTGGGCAGGCCAACGGCCGCCGCTACGATGATAACCGAGAGGCCCATTAGGCCGAAAGCCACCGGCGAGCCCCAGAGCTGGGCAGCCGTCCCGGCAAAGAGGCTTCCCAGGGGCATAAGCCCCTGGTTGAGCATGTAAAGGCTCATTACCCGCCCCCGCATGTGGTCCGGACAGATGAGCTGAAGGAGGGTGTTGTTGGTGGACATGTACGTAATCTGAAAGCCCCCGATGAGCACCAGGACCGCAAGGGCCGGGAACATCGCCCGGGTCAGCGCCAGGGCAAAAAGGCTTAAGCCGAGGCAAACGGCGGCCACGTATAAAATGGCCGGGCGGCTCTGAAGTCGCGGTGACGAGGCGATAAGCAGCGTCCCGGCCACGGCCCCAATCCCGGGGGCGGACATCAAAAGCCCAAGCCCCTCCGGCCCCACCCCCAGGACGTCCGCCGCAAATACCGGCATGATGCTTATATACGGGAGGGCCAGCACCGTCGGAATAAGGCCCATCAGCATCTGGTTGCGCAGCTGGACGTGGGCCAGCACAAACCGAATGCCCTCTTTTAGGTCCTTAAGGAGGGAGGTCTCCTCAAGGCGGCCCTTAACAGGCGGGAGTTTGAGCTGGTAGGCCATAAAGGCGACCAACAGGTAGGCCGCACTCTGGATAAAGAAATTGCCGGCCACCCCAAACAGGGCGATCATCATGCCACCGAGGCCCGGCCCCACCACCCGGGTAATGTTAAAGCCGGCCGAGTTAAGGGCAATGGCATTGGCCAAGTCCTCCCGAGGCACAACCTCGGGCACCACCGACTGGCGGACCGGCTGGTTGAAGGACCAGGCGATACCGGTAAAAAGGGTGAAGATAAATATATGCCAGACCTGCAGACGTCCAAGGGCGATATCCAGCCCGAAGAGAAAACTCAGGACCAGCAAGAAAACCTGGGTCCAGAACATCAGCCGGCGCCGGTCGAGGCGGTCGGCCAGCACCCCGGCCAGGGGACCGGTGAGCAAGAAGGGGACCGCCCGAAGGCCATTAACCAGGCCGAGCAAGGCAGCCGAGCCGGTAAGGTCGTAGACGAGCCAGCCAAGGGTAATCTGCTGGATCCACTGCCCGGCCGAGGAGAAAAGCAATCCGAACCACAGGAGGCGAAAATTGCGGTGCTTTAAGGATTTAAAGGTCCCAACCCTGAGCCGGGACTGGGCCGGCGGCCGGCCCACGGCCGGCTGGTCGCTGACTTCCATATCCGCCCTATTTTAAGCCTCGCTTAACCTTTACGTCAAAGTCACCCAACCTAACTAGGCCCCCGCAGCTATCGTCCGAATTGCTATGCGGTTAGCCTTGGCTCCCGGTTGTTTTCGGTCAGGTAGATAAAAAAGCCTCGGGCTGTTCGCCGGGCATCTGTGCAAGTTCGAAAAATTTATGACAGTGGCCCGGCCGGTGAAACCAGCGGCCGTCCCCTTGGCTATCTTAAAGCCGAGCACCCGGAAAGGATGCCCCCTGTCCCAGATGTGTCGAACCCATACACTGGGTTGCGCCTTTCCACATATTCACCTTATACTCACAGGTCGAACATTTAACCGTTGAAAGGGGTTCGACCTGTGGAGGATATCCGCCGCTTCCTGGCCGTCCGGTCCGCTTACCTGCCAACCTTCTCTTCCAATGGTCAGATTATGGCCTATATAACCGACATTTCGGGCGTACCGGAACTTTGGGCCCTACGGCTCGGGGAACCTTTTCCCGACCAGGTAAGCTACTTTGGGGAGCGGGTGGGCCTTGCCAAATACGCCCCCCAGGGAGATCACCTGGTCTTTGCCATGGACGCCGGGGGTAACGAGCGTTGGCAGCTTTACCTGCGGCATCAGGGGCGAATCCTACCCTTGACCCGGAACCCGGAGGCGATTCACGAGTTTGGGGCCTGGGCACCCGACGGTCAGCTTCTGGCCATATCGGCCAATACCCGCAATCCGGCCTACTTTGACGTTTACATCGGCACCCTTGAGGGCGAGTGGCGGCGGGTCTGGCAGGCCGATGCCACCCTTTACGTCCAGGATTGGTCGGCAGATGGCCGCTACCTGCTGGTAGCCGAATATCACGCGCCCTCGGCTCAGGACCTGTGGCTCGTGGACATTTCCGACCGGAGCCGGCGCAGGCTCACCTCAGGCCCACCGGCCCGCTACCTGTTCGCCCAGTTCGGCTCCCAGGGGGATACGGACGTCTGGGCCCTGAGTGACCTCGATTCGGAGTTCCTTCGGCCCGTGCGGATAAGCCTGGAGACGGGCCGGCTTTCGGTACCCCGGGAATTCGACTGGGACGTGGAGCAGCTGGCGATTTCCTGGGACGGGTGTACGGCAGCCTTGGTGGTCAACGATGGGGGCCGATCTCGGCTCCTAGCGTTCCCCTTGCCGGAGCTGGACCGGCCGGCCGAAGCCCACCTGCCCCTGGGGGTGGTGCTGAGCCTGGAGTGGCACCCGGACGAGTCTTGGGTAGCCTACAGCTTCAGCGGTCCCCATTTTAACCCGGATATCTGGCGCTGGGAGCCGGAGAAGGACATCAGTCGGCTCACGTGGAGCCCCCGCCTCTGGGTTGAGCTGACCGAAACCCCAGAGCCGGAGTCGTGGCATTTCGAGAGCTTCGACGGCCGACTGATTCAGGGCTGGCTTTACCGCCCGGCCCCGATCCCGCCCCCTGGCGGCTGGCCCGCCCTGGTCATCGTCCACGGCGGACCTGAATCCCAGGCCCGGCCTGACTTTGACCCTGTTATCGCTTACTTCGTCCGGGCCGGCTACCTGGTTTACACGCCTAACGTCCGGGGAAGCACCGGGTTCGGCAAAACCTTCAGCCACCTAGATGACCGGGAACTCCGGCCCAACGCCGTTCGGGACCTGGCCGAGGGGGTAAAGGCCCTCCAGGAGGCTGGCCTGGCCTCCCCCAAGGCCACGGCCGTAATGGGGGCAAGCTATGGGGGCTTTATGGTCCTTTCCGCCCTTACGGACTACCCCGACCTTTGGGCGGCCGGGATCGACATCGTGGGGATCGCCAACCTGGAAACGTTTCTTGAGAATACCGGACCCTGGCGGCGGAAGCTGCGGGAGGCCGAATACGGCAGCCTCGAGCACGACCGGGAGCTTTTGCGGGCCCTGTCCCCCATTCACCGGGCGGACCGAATTAAGGCCCCCTTGCTGGTCATCCACGGCCGCAATGACCCTCGGGTCCCGGTGACTGAGGCGGAGCAGATTGTGGGCCGCCTGCGGGAGCTGGGCCGCCCGGTGGAGCTTTTGGTCTTCGACGATGAGGGTCACGGGGTGGTGAGGCTGCCGAATAAAATCCGGATGTACGAAAGCGTGGCCAAATTCTTAGAAAAGCACCTTAAGGGGCAGCAATGACCGCCGAAGCCGTCGAAAGGGTCGACCCGGACATCTTTACCCTATTGCAGGGTGTAAGCACCGCCACCCTGCACACGGTCTTACACCGCCTCGGCTACAGCCGGGTTTTTATGGCTGGCCTGCGACCCTTCAGCCGCGGCCGCCACCTGGTGGGCCAGGCGCTCACCGTCCGTTACCTGCCGGCCCGGGAGGATTTCCCGCCCCCTACCCGGGAGGAGATGCCTGGCTACCCCCAGCGGGTAGCTATCGAGCTGGTTCAGCCGGGGGATGTTATGGTCATCGACGCCGGGGGCGACTGCACCGCCGGGACCTTGGGCGATATCTTGATTACCCGCATTGCCTACCGGGGTGGCCGCGGGGTCGTGGTGGACGGGGCCTTGCGGGACACCCCGGCCATAACCGGGCTGGAAATCCCCTGCTTTGCCCGGTGTGCCCACGCCGGCGCCAGCTACACCCGGCTGCGGGCCTGGGATGTAAATATTCCGGTTCGCTGCGCCGGGGTGCTGGTGCTCCCCGGGGATCTCCTGGTCGGGGATGAGGATGGGGTTATCGTCATCCCCCGGGCGCTGGCCCGCCAGGCAGCGGAGCTTGCGGCCGAGCAGGAACGGCTGGAGGCTTACATTCGGGAGCGGGTTGAGGCTGGTACGCCCCTTTCCGAAGCGTACCCGCCCAGCGATACGTTCCTGGCCGAGTACCGGGCCCGGCAGAATCAGGGCCCCGGCCGGTAATCCTAGGATTACCGGTACCAGTCGGCGATATCCCAAAGCTCCGAATCCCAAGCCGTAGGCTTGATGTCTTTAAGGGCCCGGGAAGCCCCGCTCACCCCCTTCCGGTGAACCAGGGGAATTTCGACCACGTTGTTCACCACCGGGTAGTTCATTAAAGAGCTGGGCCCGCCTTTTGGTATCCAGCTCCCGCTGGGCCTGCCGGTAAAGCTCATCGTACCCCGGGGTTCGACCAGCGGGCGTAGTCGTTGCCCCGCCACTCATTCGCCTTCTGGGCGGTCTGCCACAAGACCCAGCTGGCCAGGTGGGCCTGGGGGTTCGGCAGGATAACTGCAAAATGCCGGCCAAGGTCCCGGGGCCTTGATGGACTAACTGGAATATGCTATCAATTACTGAACACCAAATTCTATGCGAAGGGGAGCGGATAATGCGAGTCGTCATCTGTAACCAGCACGATTTTGTCAGACGCCAGCTTAAATACCTGCTCGGCCGGGAACCCAATGTTCAAGTTATCGGGGAAGCAAGCCACATCCTCCGTTTTCAGCGCCTTATTCTGGCATGTTCTCCTGACGTTGGAGTTATCGACCTCGGGCTGCTAGAAGAGCTGCACGCCGGACTTGGCATTTTCAATACGCCCATTGTCGTCCTGGCCGACGAAAACCAACCTGCCGCCCAAATCAGCCTGGTAAAAGCCCTCAAGGCCGGCGTCCGTGGGGCCGTTTACCTATCGACCCCGCCCGATGAGCTGGCGGCGGTTGTTTGGGCCGCTGCCAGGGGTGTGGCTGCCTTCGACCGCCGCCTAGCCTTAAGGCTTATCGACCTTTGCGGCCAGGTTGCCGAAGCCGCCGACCCGACCGCAACCCCGGTGTTGCTTACCGAGCGGGAGCGGCTCTATCTCCGGCTTATTGCCGCCGGCCTCTCCAACAAGGAGATCGCCCGCCGCCTCGGCCTGGCCGAAAGCACGGTTAAAAACAGCCTCTCAGCCCTCTTTAGCAAGCTCATGGTCTCCGACCGGACTCAGGCGGCTGTCTACGCCCTCCGGGCCGGGATCGTCCCGGACCTACTCAACTCCCGAACGGGGTAAACGCACGCCCCGGCCGGCGGTAAAATTAGACGGTGGCCGGCCGGCGCGGCGACGACTTGCTCCTGCTCACCCTAGGCCGGGACGGTTTAAGATACCTGACCGGCCTAGCCGGGGATTCCTTTGCCGAGCTTTTTGAGGCTTCACTGCTTCACCCCGAAGTCGTCTACATCCCCGCCCCCGACCCCCAAACCGTCCTCGCCCTGGCCGACGGCCTGGCCCGGGCCACCGGCGGTCCAGTGGTGGTTAACCTAAGGTACGCCCCTCCGTTCGACTCGGACCCCTGGGCGGCCCTCGGCCTACCGGCTGTCATTCTCACCGGCCTGGACCTCCGGCTGCCGGCCAAGGCCCGCCTACATCCCGCCAACCCAGCCGAGCTG
>PSKS01000061.1:0-14438 GCA_040289115.1 Chloroflexota bacterium | reverse complement strand
GGCGGCCGCGGCTACCTGGCCCGCCGAAATCGGGCCGATCCGCCGGGCCTACGCCGTCGGAGTCCGCCGCCGGAACCGCTTGCGGGCGGTTTGCAACTTTGTCGGCACGGTCCTGGTTGTTATCGGGCTTTCGGGCCTGCTTCTGCTGGCTGCCGGCCCCATCTACGCGGCGGCGGTCGGCTTTCTGGCCCCACAGACACAGGTCCGCCCGGCGGCCCCGCCACTGCCCGGGTCAGGGTCCGGCCGGACCCTGACGGCCGATTTCCTGGACCTCACCCTTGCCCCGCCCGGCCGCCGGGATGCCGCAGCCCAGGTTCGGGCAACGCCCGATAATCTCCCGATAACCGAGCTCTCGATTCCTTCTATTGGTCTCGCATCTAAGGTAGTGCCAGCCGGGCTGATAAACCGGGCCGGCCAGGTGACCTGGGAGGTGCCGCCCTTTGTCGTCGGCCACGCCGAGGGCACCGCCGGGGCCGGGGCCCCCGGCAACGCCGTGCTTATGGGCCACATTACAAGCCGCAACCTGGGCAACGTCTTTATCAACCTCGACAAGGTACAGGTTGGGGATATGCTGGCCGTTTTCAGCGGCGACCGGCAGTTCAACTACCGGGTGGTCGAGGTAAAGGCCGTGCCCCGAACCGACGTTTCGGTGGTGGGGCCCACCGACAAGCCCACCGTAACCCTGATTACCTGCACCGGTACCTGGCTGCCCCTCATTTCCGACTACAGCCACCGGCTGGTGGTCCGGGCCGAGCTGGTGGGACGCTGAGCCGCCGGCCCGGCCGTTGACACCGGGCCAAGGTTATGTTAGCCTCTGGGTAGGCTGCAGGAGGTGGCCCTTTTATGCGTTGCCCCCGGTGCCAGCACCCGGAGTCGAAGGTGGTCGATTCCCGCGACGTCGATAACGCCGTCCGCCGCCGGCGGGAATGCCTTAACTGTGGCGCCCGCTTTACCACCTACGAGCGCATCGAGCCGGCCGTAGTCTACGTCGTTAAGCGGGACGGCCGCCGGGAGCCCTTCAGCCGGGAGAAACTCCTCCGGGGCATTCAGCGGGCCTGCGAAAAGCGGCCCCTGGCCACCGAGACCATCGAGGCCCTGGTGGACGAAATC
The DNA here is from genome assembly GCA_040289115.1 of Chloroflexota bacterium. GTDB lineage: Bacteria > Chloroflexota > Dehalococcoidia > JAUQQI01 > JAUQQI01 > JAUQQI01. The sequence continues at coordinate 13,328 of PSKS01000061.1, read as the reverse complement.
GAGGCCGCCGTCCAGCAGCTCGGGCCGGAGGTTTCAAGCCAGACCATCGGTGAGCTGGTGATGGAGCGGCTCAAAGAGCTGGACGAGATCGCCTACATCCGGTTTGCCAGCGTCTACCGACAGTTTAAGGACCTCGAAAGCCTGAAGGCCGAGCTGGAGGAGCTGGAGCAGGCCCGCCAGCGGCGCCGCCTGCGCCAGAATCAGCCGACCCTCTTCCCCCTTGAGGACCTGGGCTCAACCCGGGCCGTCACTTCCGCCCCCCAACCCCGCCGCAACCGCCGCTAGCCTTCGCGCCCCTGCCCCTATCCGGTCCCATTTGACAGCCGCCAACCCTTGTGTTAGCCTCTGGCAGACTCTCCCGGAAGGGAGGTGAGGTGCCGGGCTCGAACCGTTGGTTCCCCTGGACCACTGCGGTCTGGACTATAAACTCACCAATGCCCGCATCTTCGTCCAGCGCCGGGAACTCCAGTACGCCGCCGCGCCCCTCTTCCCGGTGGCCTTCTACGACCGGCTAGATATCGCCCGGCTGGTCAACGACCTGTGGAATCAATTGGAATTGCTGGAGGGAGATGCCGAGATCCTGCCGGGAATCCGCACCGTCGTTACCGGCGGCCACACCCCGGCCCACCAGATGGTCTACGTTGAGCTGGATTCGGGGCGGGCAATCCTCACCGGCGACGCCGCCTACATCGTGGAGATGAACGTCCGCAGGCAGGTCCCCTTCGGCTACTACATCAACCTGGATGAGGTGATGGCCGCCCTGAAGCGGATCGCCCGGGAGGGCAAGTACATTCTGCCTACCCACGACCCGGAGGTGCACCGACTCTACGGTAACGGCCTCAAATAAGGCCTTCAACCGGAGCGGGCCGCCAGGGCGGCCTCCAGTACCTGCCGAATCTCCCGGATGGTCTCCTGCCGGAGGCCGAGGCGGTAGGCCTCCCGCAGCCGCCGGCTCCGCTCGGCTCGGGCCTCCTCTTCCGAAAGGCCCGGCTGCTGGGCCAGCTCCCGCATCAGCTGCTCCCGCAGCTCGTTGGCCGCCCGGGGCCGCTCGATCCATACCCCCAGCTCGTTAAAGTCGCTGTCCAAAAAGACGAAGGTCGGAATTGACCGGAACTGGCCCTGATTTAAATAGGCGTCCATGATATCCAGGTTCTTGTCCCGGGGGAAGATGCGGACCTCGATATCGGGGCTGCACTCGGCAATCTTGACCAAAATGGGTAGGTTGGTGTAGACGTCGGGACACCAGTCTTCGGCCAGGGCCACCACCTTGAGCTTGCCCCCGACCCGGGCCGGAACCTGCCCAAAGAAGGCGCAATCCTCGGGGCTCACCTGGGTTTCGGCGTAACTTTCGGCAAACCGCTCCTTATTTTGCTGAATAACCTGCATATATTCCGACCAGGTGTATCCCTGGGCAAATCTGTCGGCTGTTATGCCCGCCAGGTTGCCCTTAAGAATGGCCATCTTTAATCCTCCTTTTTATAGGATTTCCCGTTCCAGTTCGCCGATGGCTTCATCTAGGGCCTCAATGACCCGGTCGATATCCGCCTTTTCAATGGTGAGTGGTGGGGCAATCTGGATAATTTCCCCCGCTCGGGTCAGCACCCCCCGCTTCAGCAGTTTCGGCGTAAGTCGGCGGCCAATCTCGTCGGATTCGGCAAAGCGCGCCTTGGTGCGCCGGTCCTTAACCAGCTCCACGGCCCACAGCAGCCCGATCCCCCGCACGTCCCCGACGATGGGGTGCTCCTTAAGGCCTTCCAGCCGGACCCCAAGGTAGCGGCCCATCTCGGCGGCCCGCTCCACCAGTCCTTCCCGCTCGATTATCTCCAGGTTCTTGAGGGCCACGGCGGCGGCCACCGGGTGGGACCCGAAGGTTATGCCGTGTTGAAAGGCGTGCCTTCGTTCGCCCTTAAACCGGTCGAACACCTTGGGGCCGGCAATGGCCGCCGCAATGGGCACATAGCCCGAGCCCAGGCCTTTGGCCACCGTCATAATGTCAGGCACAACCCCGAAGTGCTCGATGCCAAACCAGCGACCCGTCCGGCCGAAGCCATTTATCACCTCGTCGGCGATGAGCAGCACCCCGTACCGGTCGCAGATTTCCCGAAGCTTCTGCCAATAGATGGGGAGGGGCACGTGGACCCCGGCCGAGGTGGAGATGGGCTCGGCGATGACGGCCGCCACCGTATTGGGTCCCTCTTGTTCGATGGCCTCGGCTACGGCCTGGGCGCAGTAAAGGTTGTACCCTTCGTAGGTCAGATTTTCCGGGTAGCGGTAGCTGTCGACGTTGACGACGGCCACCCCGCCCGGGACCAGGGGCTCAAAGTAGGTCCGGTCCAGGTAGCGGGCCCCGTTTACGGTCATGGCCCCGAAGGTCTGGCCGTGGTAGGAGCCCCGCCGGTAAATAAACTTGTAGCGCTTGGGCTCGCCGTTAAGGTGATGATACTGGCGGGCCATTTTCAGGGCCGTCTCGACGGCCTCAGAACCGGAGTTGACAAAAAAGACGTGGTTCAAGTCGCCGGGGGCGATTTCGGCAAGCTTTGCCGCCAGCTTAATGGCCGGCACCGAGGCGTAGGCGAAGGTGTTGACATAGGCCAGTTTCTGCATCTGCTCATAGGCGACCTGCGCCAGCTCCCGGCGGCCGTGGCCGGCATTGACGACCCAGAGGCCGGACATGGCATCAAGATATTCGCGGCCCTCCACGTCGTAGAGGCGGACGCCCTCGGCCCGCTCGAAGATCAAAAGGCCGCCGGGCTCGGCTAACTCGTTCCACTGGCGAGTGTGAATCCAGAGGTGGTCGAGGGCCTGTCGGCGCAGCCGGGCGACATCCTCGGCACCCGAAAAGTTTCCGCCCCATTGCGGTTCGGCTGAGCGCATCTTTTAACTCCTTCTGACGGGAATTAGGGGGCTTTTTAGATAATACGCCGCCCGGTGCCTTCCGGTCAAAAACCGGCCAGGGGGTTGCAGTTCTGTTGCCGACCTGATTTGAAGGAGCCGCCAAGGGGGTAATTAGGCGGACTATAGAGGCGCACGGCCCGGCGTCGTAGCCACCGCAAAGATAACCGGAAAGCCTTGAAGACCGGCCAGGCCGAAAGGCCCGGAGCCTTTGGTATGTTAAAATGTCGGCCGGGATGGGAATCGACGACCGGGAGCTTGCCTGCTGGGTCGCCTTCAGTCGGATTCAGGGCCTGGGCGCCGCCCGGGTCCGCCGCCTTCAGGCCCACTTCGGTTCCATGGCTGCCGCCTGGAAGGCGTCCGGGTCGGAGCTCATTGCCGCCGGCCTCGAGCTGGAGCTGGCCGACCGGGTCCTGACTGCCCGGAGCAAATGGGACCCGGCGGCCGAACTGGACGCCTGCCGTCGTCTCGGCCTCAGGGTCATCACGTGGGCTGACCCGGATTACCCCGAGCGGTTGCGGGTGATCGACTACCCGCCGGCCGTCCTCTTCGTCAGGGGCAACCTCCTTTCGGCCCAGGCCTGGGCCGTGGCTATGGTGGGTACCCGCCGTCCCACTTATTACGGCCGGCAGGTGGCCCGGGCCCTGAGTCGGGATCTGGCCGCCTGCGGCGTCACGGTGGTGAGCGGGCTGGCCGTGGGCATCGACACCGAGGCCCACCTGGGTGCCCTGGAGGCCGGGGGCTGGACCGTTGCCGTCCTGGGATCGGGCCTGGACCAGGTTTACCCCTGGGAAAACCGACAGCTGGCCGAGCGCATCGCCGAGTCCGGCGCCCTTATAAGCGAGTTTCCGCCCGGCACCCAGCCGGCCGCCCAGAACTTCCCCATCCGCAACCGCATCATCAGCGGCCTGAGCCTTGGGGTGGTCGTTGTCGAGGCCGATGAGACCTCCGGAGCCCTCATCACCGCCGGGTACGCCGCCGACCAGGGCCGGGACGTCTTCGCTGTCCCCGGCCCGATAACCTCGCCCCAGAGCCGTGGCACCAACCGCCTCATCCAGGATGGGGCTGGCCTGGTCACCGGGGCCGACGACATCCTCGAGGCCCTAAAGCTTGCCCGCATCGACCACCAGGTTGGGCTGCGCCAGGCGGCCCCGGAGACCGAGTTAGAATTATTAATAGTGAAACTGCTGGACCATACCCCTACCCACATCGACGACCTCGTCCGCCAGGCGGGAAGGCCGGCGGGTGAGGTTGGGGCCACTCTGGCTTTGCTGGAGCTTAAGGGGCTGGTCCGGCACGTTGGCGGACAATACTACGTTCGGGGCTGAGCACTAAGGGATGGCGAAGAAGCTAGTCATCGTCGAATCCCCTACCAAGGCCAAGACCATCGGCCAGTACCTGGGCCGGGAATACAAGGTTATTGCTTCCATCGGTCATATCCGGGATCTGCCCAAGTCCCGGCTCGGCGTGGACATCGAGCGGGACTTCGAGCCGAAGTACCTGGTCCCCAAGGAAAAGCGGGCCATCGTCCGCCAGCTTAAAGAGGCCGTTACCGAGGCGCCGGAGATTTTCCTGGCCACCGACCCCGACCGGGAAGGGGAGGCCATATCCTGGCACATCATCGAGGCGACCCAGGCCGACCCGAACAAGGTCCGGCGGGTAGTTTTCCACGAGATCACCCCCAAGGCCATCGCCGAGGCGTTCCGGAGTCCCCGGCCCATCGACCTCCGGCTGGTGGAGGCCCAGCAAGCCCGGCGAATCCTGGACCGGCTGGTGGGCTACATGGTGAGCCCCCTGCTCTGGCGGAAGGTCCAGCACCGGCTGTCGGCCGGGCGGGTGCAGTCGGTGGCCCTCCGGCTGGTGGTGGAGCGGGAGCGGGAGATTCAGGCCTTCGTGCCCGAGGAGTACTGGACGGTGGAGGCCCTGGTAAGCCCGGCCGACCGGCCCGAACGGCGCTTCCGGGCGGTTCTTTGGGGAATTGCGGGGGAGAAAGAAAGGGTCAGCATCAAGACCGGGGATGAGGCCGCCGCCCTGGTGGCGGCCTTAAGGTCCGGCCGGTGGGCTGTGGGCGAAGTCCGCAAGCGGACGGTTCAGCGGGACCCGGCCCCGCCCTTCACCACCAGTACCCTCCAGCAGGAGGCATCCCGGAAGCTTCGATTCACGGCGAAGCGGACGATGCTCATCGCCCAGCAGCTTTACGAGGGGGTTGAGCTGGGGCCAGAGGGGCAGGTGGGCCTCATAACGTATATGCGGACCGACTCCACGGCTGTAAGCGACCTGGCTAAGGCCGAGGCTCGGGAATACATCACCCGCCGGTTCGGGGCCGACTTTGCCGCCCCAACCCCCCGCTACACCCAGAAGAAGGCCAAGGGTGCCCAGGAGGCCCACGAGGCCATCCGGCCCACCTCGGTCTTCCGGGAGCCCGCCCGCATCAAGCAGTACCTTACCCCCGACCAGTACAAGCTTTACGACCTCATCTGGAAACGTTTTGTGGCCAGCCAGATGGAGTCGGCCACTCTGGAGCAGACCTCGGTGGACATCCTGGTGGACCAGACCGCCGACGGGCGGGTCTACCTGCTGCGGGCCACCGGGTCGGTCATCCAGTTCCCCGGCTTCCTCGAGGTGTACATCGAGGGCAAGGACGACGAGGAGGAGGCCGAGGAGGGCCAGCTTCCGCCCCTTAAGGCCGGCGAGGCTTTAAGTCCGGTGGAGGTGACCCCCAAGCAGCACTTCACCCAGCCACCCCCTAGGTATACCGAGGCGAGCCTGGTTAAAACCCTGGAGGAGCTGGGCATCGGCCGGCCCAGCACCTATGCCCCCATCCTGGCCACCATCCAGGAGCGGGGCTACGTGCGGCGGGAGGACCGGCGGCTGATTCCCACCGAGCTGGGGGTGGTCGTGAATGACCTGCTGGTCTCCCAGTTCCCCGAGATCTTCAACGTGGAATTCACCGCCCGGATGGAGGAGGAACTGGACGAGGTTGCCCGGGGCGAGAGCAGCCGGGTCGAGGTGCTGCGGGACTTCTATATCCCGTTCCAGCAGGCTTTGGCGGCGGCCGAACGGCTGGCCAAAATCGAACTGGGCAAGGAGCTTCTCGACGAGGCCTGTCCCGAGTGTGGCCGGCCGCTGATGACCCGCACCGGCAAGTACGGCCAGTTCGTCGGCTGCACTGGGTTCCCAGAGTGCCGCTACACCCGGCCTGTAGCCGTTGGCACCGGCGCCCGCTGTCCGGAGTGCGGCGGCGAGCTGGTGGAGCGCCGGGCCCGCCGGACCCGCCGGGTCTTTTACGGCTGCATCAACTACCCGGCCTGCAACTTCACCGTCTGGGAGCGGCCGCTGGCCGAACCGTGCCCCCGGTGTGGCGGCCTGCTGGTCGCCGGTAAAAACGGCGGCCGCAGGTGCACCACCGACGGCTGCGGCTACGTGGGGGCCGAGGAACAGGTGGCGGAGGTCCTGGGCTGAAACCCTTAAAAATCCTCATCCTCCACGGCCCAAACCTTAACCTTCTGGGGAAGCGGGAACCCCACATCTACGGGACGACGACCCTGGCCGAGATCGACGCCCGCCTCAGGGCTGAGGCCGCCCTGGCCGGGGTCGAACTGCTCACCTTCCAGAGCAACTCGGAGGGCGAGCTCATCGATTTCCTCCACCGGGAAGCCGAGGCCGCCGACGGGGTGGTCATCAACCCGGGCGCCCTAACCCACTACAGCCTGGCCCTGCGGGATGCCATCGTCGCCGTGGGCCGCCCCACGGTCGAGGTCCACTTAAGCAACATCTATGCCCGGGAGGAATGGCGCCGCCACTCAGTAATTGCCCCGGTAGCCCTCGGGCAGATTACAGGTTTTGGCTGGCGCGGCTACCTGGCGGCCCTCAGGCTGCTGGTCGAAATCCTACGGGGAGGGGAAGGTGAAGAGCCGACTCGAGCGCTTTAGGCAGCTTCTGGCCGATGCCGGCGTAGACGCCGTCGTCATCTCCCAGCCGGAGAACCGCCGGTACCTGAGCGGCTTTACCGGCTCGGCAGGCTACCTGTTGGTCGGACCGGACTTTGCAGTGCTGGCGACCGACTTTCGGTATACCGAGCAGGCCCAGCAGGAGGCCCCGGACTTTGAAATCTGGCGGATCGACGGCAGCCTGGTGCCGGCCCTGCGGGACCTCACCCGGCGGCGGGATGTGCGCCGGCTCGGCTTCGAGGCCCACGCCGTGACGTACCAGACCTACCGGGAGTGGAGCCGGTACCTGCGGGGTCGGGGGGTGCGGCTCGTCCCCCTGCGGGGCTTGGTGGAGCAGCTTCGGGCCCGCAAAGACGAAGAAGAAATCGGGCGGATCCGGAAAGCGGCTGAGATTACCGACCGGGCCCTGGCCGCTGTCCTCGAAACCCTTAAGTACGGGATGACCGAGCGGGAGCTGGCCTGGCAGGTGGAGCGGATTATGCGCGAGCTCGGGGCCGACGGGCTATCCTTTACCCCCATCGTTGCCACCGGCCCGAACGCCGCCCGGCCACATCACCGCCCCAGCGACCGCCGGCTCCAGCCGGGGGATATAATCCTCTTTGATATCGGCGCCGGCTTCGATGGCTACCAGAGCGACCTTACCCGAACCTTCATCTTCGGCCGGCCCGAAGGGAAGTTTTTAGAGGTCTGGCGGGTAGTGGCCGAGGCTAATGAGGCGGCCCGGCAGGCGGCCAGGCCGGGAGTTCCGGCCGCCGAGGTCGATGCCGCCGCCCGGGAGGTGATAAAGGCGGCCGGATACGGCGAAAACTTTGGCCACGGCGTCGGCCACGGCGTCGGACTGGTGGTCCACGAGGCGCCCCGACTCGGACCGAGGTCGGAGGATACCCTTGCGGCCGGCATGGTATTCACCATCGAGCCCGGAATCTACTTGCCCGGTTGGGGCGGGGTAAGAACCGAGGATTTGGTGGTCCTGCACGACCACGAGGTCGAAGTGATCTCCCAGGCGCCCAAGTTTCCCGTTTTAGAGGTCTGAGGGAGGACATGACGATGATCGAGACCGGTGACCTTCGAAGGGGTATGACCATCGAGCTCGACGGCGAGCTCTACCAGGTGCTGGAGGTGGAGCACCTTAAGCTGGGCCGAGGCACCGCCCAGGTCCGGATGCGCCTGCGCAACCTCCGGGCCGGCCACACCATCGACCGGACGGTTCAGGCGGGCACCCGCTTTGTCCGGGCCTACCTGGAGGCCCGGCCGGCCCAATTTCTTTATAAAGAGGGCGACCTGTATCACTTCATGGACCAGGAGACCTACGAGGAGTACACCGTAGGCGTCGATGTCCTGGGGGATGCGGTAAATTACCTCAAAGAAGGGATGCAGGTCGAACTGATGTTTTACCGGGACGAGCCTGTGGCCGTCGAGCTCCCGACAACGGTGGATTTAAGGGTTATCGAAACGTCGCCGGGCTTTAAGGGCGACACCGCCGCTGGCGGGACCAAGCCGGCAACCCTCGAAACGGGACTGGTTATTCAGGTGCCCTTCTTTATCGAAACTGGGGACATCGTCCGGGTGGACACCCGCACCGGCGAGTATGTGGAGCGGGTCCCATCTTAAGCCTGAGCCCGGCCCAATGGAAGATTTCGCCACCATCGGCCGACTGCTTATCATCTTTGGCCTGGTCCTGGCTGGCCTAGGCCTCCTGTTCCTGCTGGCCGGACGGGTGCCCGGCCTCGGCCGGCTCCCCGGGGATATCGTCATTCAGACGGACAATATTACCTGCTTCTTTCCCCTGGCCACGATGATCCTTTTAAGCATCCTCCTCACGGTGGTACTGAACATCGTGGCCCGCCTCTTCCGGTGATAGGCGGTCGCGCCGCCCTCACCAGCCCAGGGCGTAGCCTTCACCCCGTAGGTCGAAGCCCCCCTGAAAGACTCCCCGCTCCTGGTCGATGGCGATAAGCATGGCCCGGCCTGGGCCGAACCAAGGGTGGGCCGGGCGGACGTCGTGGCCCCGGCGGCGCAGCTCGGCGAAGGTGCCCTCCGGAACCCGGGCCTCAAGCTGAACCTCCGTGCCTTCCAGGTTGGCCCAGCGGGGGGCATCCAGGGCGGCCTGGGGGTGCAGGCCGAAGTCCAGGACATTGACCAACACCTGAAGGTTCACCATCACCTGGTAGTGCTGGCCCGGGGTGCCGCCCGAAAGGTACGGCCGGCCGTCCTTAAAGACCATGTAGGTGTTCAGGGTGTGGATGGGGCGCTTGCCCGGCTCGAGCCGGTTGGGGCTGGACGGGTCGGGGCTGAATCCGGCCAGCCGGTTGTTTAAGATAATTCCTGTATCCCCGGCCACCACCGCCGACCCGAAGACGTGGAAGATGCTCTGGATCCAAGAGACCACGTTCCCCTGCCGGTCCGCCGCCGTCAGGTAGGTGGTCTCCCGGCCGAGGCTCAGCTGGCCCGGGGCCTGGCCGGGGAGGGCCCGGTCGGAGCGGATGAGCTTACGCTGGCTCTCGATATGGGCCTCCGAAAGGAGGGGCTCAACGGCGAACTCGACGAAGCGGGGGTCACCGGCGTAGTTGAGCCGGTCCTGAAAGGCCAGCTTCTTGGCCTCAATTTCCAGGTGGATGACATCGGGGCTTAGAAAGCCGTAGCTGGCCAGGTCGAAACCTTCCAGGATTTTAAGGCACTCCAGCAGGATAAACCCCTGGGAGACTGGTGGCTGGCCGAAGACGGTGTAGCCCCGGTAATTTACGGAGATGGGGTCCAAGAGCTCGCACCGGTAGGTGGCCAGGTCGGCCTCGGTCATAATTCCCCCCAGGTCGGCCAGGGCCTGCACCAGTCGCCGACTCAGCTCCCCACGGTAAAACCCCTCCCGGCCGCCGGCGACAATGGCCCGCAGCGTCCGGGCCAAATCGGGCTGGCGCAGGATGTAGCCCGGGGGTGGCGGATTGCCTCCGGGCAGGAAGGTTTGGGCCGAGGCCGGGAAGGCCCGGAGCCGCTCGGCGTTGGCGGCGATGGCTGCCGCCAGCCGCTGGCCGATGGGAAACCCCTCTTCGGCCAGGGCAATGGCCGGCTCGAAGATTTCCGCAAGGGGCCGGGAGCCGTAGCGCTCCCAGATGGTGAGCCAGCCGTCAACTACCCCCGGAACGGTTACGGCCAGGGGGCCGGTGGTCGGCAGGCCGTTCGGGAACCGGTCGGGGGTGGCGGCCGCCGGGGCGGGACCGCTGGCGTTGATGGCCTGGACCCGGCCGTCCCCGGGTCGGTAAACTAGGGCGAAGAGGTCGCCGCCGACGTGGCTGCTCTGGGGTTCGACTACCGTAAGGACCGCCGCGGCCGCCAGGGCGGCGTCAAAGGCGTTGCCGCCCTTACGCAGCAGCTCGTAGCCGGCCTGGGCGGCCAGGTAATGGTTGGCAGCAATCAGGCCGTTTCGCGCCATTACCGGGCCGCGGTTAGGTCCCTGAAGTTCCACCATGTGGCATCAGCTCCGGGCAAAATTTGGGCCTTTATTGGCCCGGCACGATCTTAGCCGGATCAGATTGCGGGTGTCAATCGGCCTCGGGGTTGCGGCCCTCGCCTTCGGCCTGCGGGTCTTCCGGCTGGCCGACCACAACGTCTGGTACGACGAGGCTTTCACCCTGGGAATCGCCCGCCTCGGCTTTGTGGGGGCGGCCCTGCGCACCGCCGCCGACACCCACCCGCCCCTTTACTACTGGCTCCTGGGCCTCTGGGAGCCCCTGACCGGGGCGGAACCCTTCGGCCTGCGGTTTCTCACCGTTCTGCTCTCGGTCCCGGCCGTTGCCGTGGCCACAAGCCTGGGCCGGCGGGCCTTCGGCCCAGCTGGGGGCCTCTGGGCCGCCCTCTTTCTGGGCTTAAATCCCCTCCATATCTGGTGGTCGCAAGAAGTCCGAATGCACGCTCCAGCCGTAACCTTCGGTCTGGCGGGCCTTTACTTTGGCCTACGCTGGCTTACGGATGCCAAACCCCGCCGGCTTCACCTGGCCGGCTACGCCGCCGGCCTCTTAGCGGCCGCCTTTACCCTTTACTTGGCGGCTGTACTCCCCCTGCTTTCGGGCCTCTGGCTCCGACGGGGAGGACGCGTTCGAGCCTGGCTTCTGGCCACCCTCGGAACCTCCGGCTTGGTGGGGTCCTGGGTGGGATTTGCCCTTATCCACCAGCAGAGCTGGGCCGCCGGGCCGCCCACCCCCTTGCCCGAGGTGCTTCGGGCCCTCCCCGCGGGGCTCCTACTGGGGCGGGGTGGGCCCGACAACCTCTGGTCTCTAGCCGCCGTGGCCATGGTCGCATGCCTGCTGGGAAGCCTGGTTCACCCGGCGGGCCGCCGGTTCGGGGCCGGCTTTCTGCTGACCGCCGGCCTTGGGGTCCTGGTGCTCCTTCCCCGGCCCCTTGGCTACGTCCCAGTCTACGACCCCCGCTATTTCCTTCCGGCGGTACCCCTGCTCGGGCTGGGGCTGGCTTCGATGACCTCCGTCCGGTCCCGGCTGCCGGCCCTTGGGTTTGGAATGGGGGTTCTCGGGCTCCTCCTGCTGGGCACCTGGCAGTATCTTGACGGCCGGCGGCTCACCGACGACTACATTACCCTGTTTCGGGTTCTCCGGACCTATGTGTCCCCTGGCGACCGGGTTATCTTGGTTTCGGGAGACCGGCTCCCTATTTTTGAGTACTACGCCCGCCGGGCCGACCTGGGGGACCTAGTGCATAGTCAAGCGACTTCTTGGGGAATAGCCAGATGAGCTTCATGCGGGCAGTCGAAGGCCGCACACACCCGGTCGATCAGTTCCTGAGCCGGCAACAGGCGCGCTGGTTCAACAATCCGTCGCTTGCTGTGGACCCACTTGGGTTCGATCGGGTTCAGCCACGGGCTTTTGATTGGCAGGGAACCGACGATGATGCGCACCCCTCGACCCTCCTGCTTGACTTGTTGGTTGTGTTGGCGGATCCAGCGGCGTACCTCCTGGCTGACGTGCCAGGAGGCATTGTCCCAGATCAGCAACAGGGCCGCTTTCCCCAGGGCTTGGAGCTTGTCGCAGCACCAGGCCAGAAACTGCGTCGTCAGGGCGCTCACGGGACGGCCGTCGACAAAGCGCAGCCAGGCTTCCTCGTGCCAGGCGCCATCGGGTTTGGCCCAGCGCACCAGAAGGCCGTAGCAGGCGAGGGCTTTGGGATCCGGGTCGTTCTTCGCGACCGCCTGTTCGACCAGGCGCAGGGGGTGCTCCGCGTCCGTCCACGTGTGCAGGGACGGGGACGCCAAGCGACTCCACCAGGTTTCGTCTTCGAAGCCAAGCGCCCAGGTGGGATGAGCGAACGCCAGGCGGATCAGACGGTCGCGAGCCCTTTTTTTCGGGCATACTCGGGGTCGGGGCTGGTGATCCAGCGCTTGGCCCGTTTCCAGCTCACCCCAAGGCGCTTCAGCGCCAAGCGAATCGCTTCGTCGCTGACGCGCTCCGGGGTGATGCCCTGGGCGAAGCTGACCTCGGCCGCCAGTTCGAGGGTCCAAACACTGGTCGGCTGGCCAAACTGGCGCGGGCTTTGGTGCAAAAGGGCGCGGAGTCGCTCGTGGGCCGCCGCATCGAGCTTGGTGTGCGGACGGTGCGGTCGATTCGACCGTCGCGTCAAGCAGGCGTCGATGCCCTGCGCTGCGAAGGCACGGATGACGTTGCGGACGGTCTGGTCGTTGCAGCCGACGGCCCGCGCAATCTCGGGCGGACGCTCGCCACGAGCACTGGCGAGCAGGATCTGACAGCGGCGGAGGACAAAAGCATCGTTCGAGCGCAGTCCGGCCTCCAGGCGGGTACGCTCGGCGTCCGTCAGCGGACGCACCAAGATTGGCTTTCTCATGCCCATATGATGCCATAGCTTCCGCCATTCCACAAAAACTATCTTGGTCTTGCACTAGGCCAGCCTACACTGGGGCTGGTTGCACACGCTGCCGTCCGCCTCGCGTGCTTGTGTCGGAGCAGGCCATGCCGGCACGGCCTCAAGACGAACGAAACACCTACCCCGGCTATGGTGCCGCTGACCACCCCTCCCGCACCCACCGAGAATAGCAATGAAGGGGCCATAGTGCCCCACTTCGGTGACCTGTTGCGTCGCTATCGTTTGGCCGCCGGTCTTTCGCAGGAGGTGCTAATACCAGTTGCCCCTGATCTGGCCGTATTATAGTGAGCAGATAGCCAGGAGGGGGCGAGATGCGTGGGCGCAGGATCGCGGTGGCATGGGCAGAGACGGCGACGGAGCTGCGGGCGCTGTACCGGCGGGAGCGGGACGGCGAGCGGGCGCGGCGGCTACAGGCGCTGTGGCTGCTGCGGGAGGGGCGATCGAGCGGGACGGTCGCCGCGACGCTGGGGGTGCACGACCGGACGGTCCAGGAGTGGCTCAGCTGGTACCGTGCCGGCGGGCTGGCGGGGGTGCGGGCGCGTCGACGCGGGGGCAAGGGGCACCCCAAGCGGCTGACGGCCGCGCAGGAAGCGGAGCTGCTGG
>PSKS01000006.1:0-83285 GCA_040289115.1 Chloroflexota bacterium | reverse complement strand
GACGATGGTGGTTATTGACCACGGTAACGGTTTTCGAACCCTTTATGCCCACCTCAGCCGCCTCGATGTCTCCGTCGGGGAAACGGTGGAGCAGGGGCAGGTTATCGGTGCCGTTGGAAGGACGGGCATCGCCACCGGTCCCCACCTCCACTTCGAGGTTTACCGCGGCGGGGTACCCATCAATCCGCTGAGCGTTCTCCCCTAACAGCCGGTCTTCGGAGACTGCAGCCTGCTATACTTTAGGCCCGGATGAGGCCGAAGCGGGTCGCCATCGTCCACGACTGGCTCAACCAGCACGGGGGGGCCGAACGGGTCCTTGAGGTGCTCCACGACCTGTTCCCCGATGCCCCTATATACACCTCCATCTTTGACCCGAAAGCCATGCCCCCAGAATACCGGCGGTGGAAGGTTGTCACGTCTTTTATGCAGGCCCTCCCCGGGGTGGCCCGTCACCACCAGTGGTATCTGCCCCTCTATCCCCTCGCCTTTGACAGTTTCGACCTCGCCGAATTTGACCTGGTCATCTCCAACAGCAGCGGCTTCTGCCACGGGGTTCTGGTCCGGGCCGATGCCTGTCACGTAAATTACTGCCTTACGCCCCCACGGTTTCTCTGGAACTTCGAGGCCTACGTGGAGCGTGAGGCCATCGGCCCGGTCCTTCGGGCCCTCCTGCGGCCCCTAATAAGCCTCCTTCGGCTCTGGGACGCGGCCGCGGCCCAGCGGGTCGACTTCTTCATTGGCATCTCCCGGGCCGTTGTAGCCCGCATCCGCCGGGTCTACCGGCGGGACGCCTGGCTCCTTCATCCCCCAGTGGAGACGGACCGGTTCAGGCCCGCTGACCGGTTTGAGGACTATTTTCTGGTGGTTTCCCGGCTCGTCCCCTACAAGCGGGTGGACCTGGCGGTGGAGGCTGCCAACCGACTACGGGTGCCCCTGCTTGTGGTGGGGGATGGGCGGGATCGGCCCCGGCTAGAGCGGATGGCTGGTCCGACGGTGAAGTTCCTGGGCCGGCTGCGAACGGAGCAGGTGGCCGAGCTGATGTCCCGGAGCCGGGCCCTCATCTTCCCGGGCGAGGAGGACTTCGGGATCGTCCCGGTGGAGGCGATGGCGAGCGGACGGCCGGTTATCGCTTACGCCGCCGGCGGCGCCCTAGATACGGTCATCGAAGGCCGGACCGGGGTCCTTTTCCGGGAGCAGACGGCGGACACCCTGGCGGAGGTGCTGGCTGCCTTCCGACCCGAGGAGTTCGACCCGGCCGCCCTCCGGGCCTTCGCCCGGCAGTTCGATACGGCTGAGTTTAAGCGCAAATTCCTGGCCCTGGTGGAGCGGGCGATGGCCAGTAGCGGCCCGACCGCGCCGGGGGTGGAGGCGGAGCTTCCCGGCTAAATTACCCGCATCGGGTAATTGGGGGCCTCTTGGGTAACTAGAACCCCGTGGGGGTGGCTTTCGGCCGTGGCTGCCGGGGTCGTCCGGATAAAGCGGGCCTTGGCCTTAAGCTCTTCGATGGTGGCGGCCCCCACGTAGCCCATGGCTGCCTTGAGGCCGCCGACGAGCTGGTAGATGACGGTGGAAAGGGGGCCCTTATAGGGCACTCGGGCCTCGACCCCTTCGGGAACCAGCTTAGCCTCGGAGTCCACGTCCCCCTGACCGTAACGGTCCCGGGCAAACCGCTGTTTCATCGCCCCAAGGGAGCCCATTCCCCGATACTCTTTAAAGCGCTCGCCCTGGTAGACGATGATCTCCCCGGGGCTCTCATCCACCCCGGCCAGGAGGGACCCAAGCATCACCGAGTCGGCCCCGGCCCCGATGGCCTTGGCGATGTCGCCGGAGTAGCGGATACCCCCGTCGGCGATGACAGGAACCCCATAGCGGGCGGCCATCGAGGCGCACAGGTAGATGGCCGTAACCTGGGGCATTCCGACGCCGGTCACCACCCGGGTGGTGCAGATGGCCCCCGGCCCCATCCCCACCTTGATGGCGTCGGCGCCGTTGGCGATAAGCTCTTCGGCCGCCTCGGCGGTGGCGATGTTGCCGGCGATGACATCCACGGGGAAGCGGCGCTTAAGCTCCCGGAGAGTCTGGATGACGGCGGCCGAATGGCCGTGGGCGGTGTCGATGACTAGCACGTCCACCCCGGCGGCCACCAGGGCCTCGGCCCGCTCGATGGCCTCTGGCCCCACCCCAACGGCCGCCCCCACCCGGAGCCGGCCCCGCTCGTCCTTGGTGGCATTGGGGTAAAGAATTCGCTTACGAATATCTTTAACGGTTATAAGGCCTTTAAGGTTGAAATTTTCGTCCACAATGGGAAGTTTTTCGATTTTGTGACGGCTTAAAATCTCCTGGGCCTCTTCAAGGCTGGTGCCCACGGGGGCGGTGATGAGGTTCTCTTTGGTCATCACCTCTTTTATGGGCCGGTCCAGGTTCGTTTCGAAGCGGACGTCCCGGTTGGTGATGATGCCCACGAGGCGGCCCTTATCGGTGATGGGGATCCCCGAGATGTGGTAGCGGGCCATCAGGGTTAGGGCATCCCGGACCCGGTCCTCGGGCCCGAGGGTGATGGGGTCCGTTATCATCCCAGATTCCGACCGCTTGACCTTGTCGACTTCAGCCGCCTGCTCCTCGATGGATAGGTTCCGGTGGATTATCCCGATGCCCCCCTCCCGGGCGATGGCGATGGCCATGGCGGCCTCGGTGACGGTATCCATGGCCGCCGAGACGATGGGAATCTGGAGTCGAATATTGCGGGTAAGCCAGGTGGCCGTGGAGACGTCTCGGGGTAGCACTTCTGAGCGGGCCGGGACAAGCAAAACGTCGTCAAAGGTTAGCCCTTCACCGATGAACTTCTCCTCCAAGGGCATGGTTTCACTCCTTTCAGACGGGGATTGGGGGTAGCTCGGGGCGGCTTAAAATTCACCGCTGTTTTTTTAATAGCATTATACCACTTCCCCGCTGACCTCTCTAAGGAGCCGGCGGCCCAGCTCCAGCAGCCGGCTGCGCCGCTCGGACGGAACGTTTTGCTTGGCGAGATAGAGGTCCAGGGCCCGGATGGGGTCGAGCTCGTGGTAGACCAGCTCGGCCTGGCACTCCGGACAGCGCCGGTCTATCGCCTCAACCAGCTGGTACTCCCGGCGGCAGTTGGGGCAGGACAGCAGGGTGAGGGGCGGCCGGGGTCGACCGACCGGTACCCGGTTGATGACCTCGTATTTGGCCGGCCGCAAAGCCCGGCGGATCGCGGCCAGGTCTAGCAGGGGCTGGAACTCGTGGGGGATGGTTATCCGCACCCGGACGATGGCGTCGGCAATAGGCTGGCCCTCGAGGGCCTCCAGGACCTCCTCCGTGGGCCGGTTGGAGTGTACGGTGACGTCGATGGTTAAGAACCGGCGGGCCGGAACCGGCTTGAACTCGAACTCGGTTACCCACTTCCCACTAGGTTTGCGGTCGATGGTTGCCAGCACGAAGCCCTTCTCTTCCCGCTCCTCCGAAAAATCCACCCGCTCCAGACTGCCGGCGTAGACCAGGGGCGGGTCGGCCCTGCGAAGGACCTGGTGACGGTGGACGTGGCCGAGGGCGACGTAGCAAAACTCCGGCCGGGCCAGGTCGCCCGGGGTCCAGGTGTACTCGTTGCCCAGCATCAGGTTGCGTTCGCTGCCAGGCTCGGCTCCAGCCACCACCCCGTGGACGGCCAGAATGGCCGGAAAGTCCGGGTCTAGCCGGGCGGTGGCCTCCTCTAGCCGGGCTAGGGCCCACTCCAGCAGGGCGCGGTTTATCTCCTCTATTGGCTTATCCCGCAGGTCGTCCCGACCGAAGACCCGGTGGCGGGAAAGCCAGGGGACGGCCACCACCTGGATGGGACCGGATTTGGTCTCAACCCGGTAAAGGTCCAGCCGGTTGCCCACGTAGACGCCGGGGAGGGCCAGGGTGTGGAAAATATCCAAGGTGGTCGCCCGGCCGCTAGCTAGGGGCACGTCGTGGTTGCCCACTAACAGGAAGATGGGGATCCGGCTTTCCCGGAGCCGGACGACCCGGCGGGCGAACTCCCGCTGAAGGGTTGGGGAGGGGTCCCGGTTCTTGTAGGCGTCGCCGGTAAAGAGGACCAGGTCAACCTGCTCGGCGATGGCGTAATCGACGACGGCATCAAAGGCCTTTAAAAAATCCCCGATCCGGGTTGAAAGGCCCGTTGCCGGGTCAAGGCGGCCGTAGTTTTCGACCCCGAGGTGCAGGTCGGAGAAGTGGACGACCCGGAACATGGCCACCTAGGGGGTGGCGAGCCTTTCGGTCAGGGCCGCCCGCAGTTCCGGGATGGGCACCCGGACCTGGGCCATGGTATCCCGGTCCCGGATGGTGACGGCGTTGTCTTCCAGGGTCTGGAAATCGACGGTGACGCAGTAGGGGGTGCCCACCTCGTCCTGGCGCCGGTAGCGCCGGCCGATGGACTGGGTCTCATCGTAGTCCACGACCCAGTACTTGCGCAGTTCCCGGTGGATCTCCTTGGCCACCCGGATGAGGGGCTCGCGCTTGCTCAGGGGCAGGACGGCCACCTTGATGGGGGCGATGGCCGGGTGAAACCTGAGGACGACCCGGAGGCCCTCCTTGTCCGGCTCTTCGTCGTAGGCGTCCAGCATAAAGGCCAGCGTCACCCGGTCCACGCCGGCCGACGGCTCGATAACGTAGGGTGTGACGTGCTGGCCGCTCTCCTCGTCGTAATAGGTCAGGTCCTTGCCGCTGAACTCCGAGTGGCGGCGAAGGTCGTAGTCGGTCCGGTTTGCGATCCCCTCCAGCTCGGCCCAGCCCCACGGGAAGCGGTATTCGACCTCCACGGTGGCCTTGGAATAGTGGGCCAGCTCTTCGGGGGGCAGCGCCCGGAGGCGCAGGTTCTGGGCCTTTATCCCGTAGCGGACGTACCAGTTAAGCCGCTCCTGAGCCCAGTACCGGTGGTACTCTTCGTCGGTCCCGGGCTTTACGAAATACTCAAGCTCCATCTGCTCGAATTCCCGGTCCCGGAAGATGAAGTTGCCGGTGGTGATCTCGTTCCGAAAGGCCTTGCCGATCTGGGCGATGCCGAAGGGGAGCTTGCGCCGGGTGGTGTTCAGAACGTTAAGGAAGTTGACAAAGATGCCCTGAGCGGTCTCAGGGCGCAAATAGACGACGGCGGCCTCCTCCTCCACCGGCCCGAAATAGGTCTTAAACATCGTGTTGAACATCCGTGGCTCGGTGAACTCCCGGCCGCCGCACTCCGGGCAGACATCCCCGACCTGATCGGCCCGGAAGCGGACGTGACAGCGCTTGCACTCGACGAGGGCGTCAGCAAAGGTGTCCACGTGGCCGGAGGCTTTCAGGACCATCGGGTGGGTTAGGATGGCCGAGTCAAGCCCCTCGACGTCGTCCCGCTCCTGGACCATTGCCCGCCACCAGGCGGCCTTGATGTTGTTCTTTAAAAGCACCCCCAGGGGGCCATAGTCCCAGACACCGCTCAATCCGCCGTAAATTTCGGCGCTGGGGAAAATAAACCCTCGCCGTTTGGCAAGGGATACAATTTTATCCATTAGGTCGGCAATCATCGGGCGGCCCTGCTTTTTTGGGCAAATTGACAGATATCCGCGGGTATTATATCATCCCATTGTAAGCCCGTTCTTTCGGCCCGGCCCTTAACCCGAGCCTTCAGGAGTGCCCTTTGGGACGACCCTACCAGGTCTAAATCTCATCCCTGGGGGGCGGCATAGCCCGCCCCAGCCCGCACCCGGAGTCCGCCCTTGGACCCGCAAGTAACCGCCCGAATCCGGGCTTATCTTTCCGAACGGGGCCTTGCCGGCTGGCTGGTTTACGACTTCCGGGGGCTTAACCCGGTCTTCGCCGAGCTGATGGGTCGGACCGGCGGCACCCGCCGGGTCTTTTTGGCCTTCAGGGCCGAGGGGGAGCCGGTCCTGGTGGTCCACCAGGTGGATGCCAGAGGGTTCGCCGGCCTGGAGCGGTGGGTTTATCGCAACCGGGCGGAGCTGGTGGACGCCCTTTCGGGCCTCTTTCCCGGCGGGCGTCGGGTCTTGATGGAGTATTCGCCGGGCGGGGCGCTCCCCACCATGTCTTACGTGGATGCCGGGACCTTCGAGTTTCTGACTTCCCTGGGCTTTGAAATCCTGCCATCGGCCGACCTTTACCAAGAACTTTTTGCCCGCTGGACAGAAGCGGACCTGGCTGAACACCGTCTGGCCGCCAGGGAGCTGGGCCGGATCGTGCTTCGGGCCTTTGAATTCATCGGTGAAAACTTGGGTCGGGTCACCGAGGGGGATGTGGCAGGGTTCATCCGGGAGGGGTTTGGGGCGGCCGGCCTGGAATCGGATTCCGGTCCCAACGTTTCGGTCAACGCCCATTCGGCCGATCCCCATTACGAGCCGATGGGGCCCGGGGCGACGGTATCGGCCGGGGACTGGGTGCTCATCGACCTCTGGGCCCGGCGGCCGGGTGGGGTCTACGCCGACATCACCTGGGTTGGGTATGCCGGCCGAGAGGTTCCGGCCCGGTACCGGGAGGCGTTCGACCTGGTCCGGGCCGCCCGGGACCTGGCCCTCAAGTTTTTACATGAGGCGTGGGAAGCGGGGCGCCGGGTTGAGGGGTGGGAGGTGGACCGGGTGGCCCGGAACCTGGTGGCTGAGCGGGGTTTTGGGGCCAGTTTTATCCACCGCCTGGGCCACAGCCTGGGCCGGGAGGTCCACGGTAAGGGGGCCAACCTCGACGATTACGAAACCCACGACACCAGGGCCCTGATTCCCGGCCTCGGGTTTACGATTGAGCCGGGCCTCTACTTCGACGACTTTGGGGTTCGCTCGGAGATAAACGTTTACCTGGGACCCCACGGCCCGGAGGTGACCACCCCGGTCCAGGAAGAGATCGTCCTTATCGGGAGGTAATATTGATGTTAAAAGTCGGCATCCTCAACGTTACCGGCTATGCCGGGTCAGAGACCGTGCGGATTTTAATGCGCCACCCGGAGGTGCGGATAACTTCCGTAACCGGCCGAAGCGCCGCCGGCCAGAAGCTGGGGGACGTCTTCCCACATCTGGCCGAACTAGACCTTACCATCGAACCGGAGTTGGGGGACGACGTGGACTTCGTGGTTTCGGCCCTTCCCCACAAGGTGAGCGCCGAGGCCGTGGCCCCCCTGGTGAGGCGGGGCATCCGGGTGGTGGATATCAGCGCCGACTTCCGGCTCCGCTCGCCCCAGACCTACGAGGAGTGGTACGAGACCCCCCACCCGGCCCCCAAGCTTCTGGAAGAGGCTGTTTACGGTCTGACCGAGCTCCACCGGGCCGAGGTCGCCTCAGCCCGGCTGGTGGCCAATCCTGGCTGTTACCCCACCTGCATCATCCTGGGGCTTTACCCGGCCCTAAAAGAGGGGGTCATCGACGGGCAGATTATCGCCGACGCCAAATCGGGGGTTTCCGGGGCGGGGCGGAGCCTGAGCCTTTTTACCCATTTCTCGGAAGTGAACGAAAACGTCCAGGCTTACGGCCTCAAGGGCCACCGCCACCTGCCCGAGATCCTTCAGGAGCTGGAGCCGGTGGCCGGACCGAACCTGGCTGTGACCTTCGTGCCCCACCTCATCCCCATGACCCGGGGCATCCTGGCCACCTGCTACGCCCCCTTAAAGCAGAACCTGGGCGACCCGGCGGCGGCCAACCGCCGCCTGCGGGAGCTCTATTTAGATTACTATGGCCGGGAGCCCTTTGTTAAGGTCGCCTCAACACCGCCCCAGACCAAGCACACCCTGGGCAACAACGACTGCATCGTCTACCCCTGTGTCGACCACCGGACGAACCGATTCATCGTCGTGTCCTGTCTGGACAACCTGGTGAAGGGGGCGGCCGGCCAGGCAGTCCAGAACATGAACGTGATGTTCGGCTTTCCGGAGACGTTGGGCTTGGAGCAGGTCGCCCTTTACCCTTGAAAGACTGGAGGAAGCCATGACTGAAACGTTCAGGCTCGAAAGGTTGCCGGGGTGGGGGGTAACGGCGGCCGCCGGCTTTCTGGCCGGGGCCACTTACGCCGGCATTAAAGGGGAGCATGCGGCCTTTAAGCTAGACTTGGGCCTGCTTTACAGCGAGGCCCAGGCCGATTCGGCCGGGACCTTCACCACCAGCCGGATTCCGGGCCAGCCCGTCAAGGTTTCCCGGGCCAGGATTGGCCGGCCGGTGCGGGCCGTCATCGTCAACAGTGGCTGCGCTAACGTGGCCACCGGCGAAGAGGGCCTTCACAACGCCCTGGAGATGACCCAGCTGGCCGCCCAGAAGCTGGGCATCGACCCGATGGAGGTGCTGGTCGCCAGCACCGGCGTAATCGGCACCCAGCTTCCGATGGACCGGATCCGGGCGGCCGTCCCCGCCATCAGGTTGACCCGGGAAGGCGGGGCCGACTTTGCTAAGGCCATCACCACCACCGATTCCCGAACCAAAGAGGTGGCCTTCGAGGTCTGGACCGGCGCCGGCAGCTTCCGGATCGGGGGGGCGGCCAAGGGGGCCGGGATGATCCACCCCAACATGGCCACCATGCTCGCCTTCATAACCACCGACCTGGCCGTGGAGCCAGCCTTCTTACAGGGGTGCCTCCGGGAGGCCGTGGCGGTAACCTTCAACCAGATCGACGTTGACGGGGACATGAGCACCAGCGACACGGTCTTTTTGCTGGCCAATGGGCGGTCGGGGTTAGGACCGGTCGGCCCCGACAACCCCCTGGCCGGGGCCTTTCGGGCCGCCTTGGGGGAAGTGTGCCTTTGCCTGGCGAAGGAGATCGTGCGGGATGGGGAGGGGGCCCAGCACCTGATTCAGGTAACGGTGCGGGGTGCCACCTCCTTGGCCCAAGCCCGGCAGGCTTCCCGGGCCGTTGCCAGCTCGGTGTCCTTAAAGGCTGCCATTCACGGCCGGGACCCCAACTGGGGTCGGGTGGTGGCCGCCCTTGGGGCCAGCGGCGCAGACGTCGACGAGGGCCGCCTGGTCATCAGGCTGGGGGAGTTCACCCTCTTCCAGGAAGGTCGGCCGGTCCCCTTCGACCGGGAGGCCGCCCGCAGGTACCTGGCTTTGGCCGAGGTGGAGATTACCGTGGACCTTAACCTGGGGCCTTACCAGGCCACCGCCTGGTCTTCGGACCTTACCGAGGAATATGTTCGCCTCAACAGCGTGTATACTACGTAGGGGCAGGTCTTAGATGGTTAGCCCTGGCACCCGGCCGCTGGTGATAAAGGTCGGCGGCAGCACCCTGGGCGCGGAGGATACCACCCTGGCCGACCTGGCCTGGCTCGGGCATCAGCCCGTCCGGCTCGTCCTGGTCCACGGGGGCGGTCCCCTCATCAGCGACTGGCAGCGGCGCCTCGGGCTGGAGCCCCGCTTCGTTCGGGGACTTCGGGTCACCGACGGCCCCAGCCTGGAAGTCGCAATGGCCGTCCTGGCCGGCCTGGTGAACAAGCAGCTGGTAGCCAGCCTACAGGCCCTGGGAGTGAAGGCTGTGGGTCTGGCAGGGGTGGACGGCGGGCTTATCCGGGCCAGCCCGGCCGACCCGGAGCTGGGGCTGGTGGGCCGGGTGCAAGGGATCGACTTGGGCCTTCTCGACCGGCTGCTTGGGGCCGGCTACCTGCCGGTGGTGGCCCCCATTGGCCTTTACCTGGAGCCTACTGCTGGCGGCTTTCGGCCGGTCTGTCTTAACCTCAACGCTGACACGGTGGCCGGGGAACTGGCGGCCGCCCTCGGGGCTGACCTGGTTCTCCTCACCGATACCCCGGGGGTCCTGGACGGCGCGGGCCGGACGGTGCCAGAGCTCACGCCGGCCCAGGCGATGGCCCTGGTGGAGGGTGGGGTGGCCAGCGGGGGGATGATCCCGAAGGTCGGGGCCTGCCTCCGGGCGGTGGCGGCCGGGGGCACGGCCTGGGTGGTGGATGGGGCCGTCCCCGGCAGTTTGCGCCGGCTGTTCAGCGGGGAGGGCGTGGCGGGCACCGTTTTCCGGTCCGGCTGACGGCCCGGAACGCCGGCAAAGAGAGATTGGTGTGGCCAGGGACCCCTTCGCCGAAATCGATTGGGATCGGCTGGCCAGGGGCCGGCGGCCCCGGCGTCAGTCGGGCTGTGGGGTGGGACTGGTGCTTTGGGCTGGTTTCGGACTGGCCGCCCTCTTTGCCCTCGGGGTTATCGCCACCGAACTTTACGTTGAGTACCTTTGGTTCGACTCTTTAGGTTTCGTCTCGGCCTACCTAACCCGGGTCTCGGCCCAGGCCATGGCCTTCCTCGGGGGTACCCTGGTGGCCGTGGCCGTCTTCGGGGCGAACCTGTTGGTGGCCGCCCGAATCGTGGCCCGGCGGCCCGGCTTTGGGGCCGTTTTTCGGGAGGTAGCCGGCCCGGTCATACCCCGACCGGTGGTCCTGGGGATGGTGGCCGGTGGGAGCCTCATCTTTGGGGGTCTGGCCGCCGGCCGCTGGCTCACCTTTCTGCAGTGGCTCAACGCCGAACCCTTCGGCCTGACGGAGCCGATCCTGGGCCAGGAGGTTGGCTTTTATCTCTTCACCCTGCCCCTCCTCCGGTTTGTGGTCTCGGCCTTCCTTGCCCTCTTTATCATCAGCCTGATCGGCACCGGGATTTATTACCTTATCAACCTCTCGGCCGAGGAGGGGTGGACGGGGAAGGTGGTGGTTCCGGGGGCGGTGGTGGCCCACCTGGCCTTCCTTGGGGGCTTTCTGGCCCTGACCCTGGCCGCCAACTACGTGGTCTTAGGCTATGAGGTTGTATACTCCACCCGGGGGGTGGTGCCCGGAGCCAGCTACGCCGACGTCAACGCCCAGCTTCCGGCCTTCCGGGTACTTACGGTCCTCAGCATCCTCCTGGCCTTAAGCCTCTTTGCCGTTCCCTTCGTTGGGCTTAAGCCGGCGACCATTGGGGTGGGGGTGTGGGTAGTGGCCGCCGTCGTCGGCGGGGCCATCATCCCAAGCCTGGTCCAGCAGTTCGAGGTGCGGCCCACCGAGCTGGCCAAGGAGCGGCCGTATATCGAGAACACCATCCGGATGACCCGGCTGGCCTTCGGCCTTGACCGCATCCGGGAGGTCCCCTACGAGACCGACGAGCAGCTCACCCCCGAAAAGGTCCAGCAGAACCGGGCCACCCTGGAGAACGTCCGGCTGTGGGACTGGCGGCCGACCCTGACGGTTTACCAGCAGCTCCAGAGCATCCGCCCCTACTATGAGTTCGTCGATGTCGACATCGACCGCTACGTGGTCGGGGGAAGGTACCGGCAGGTGCTCATTTCGGCCCGGGAGCTTTCCGACCAGCTGCCGGCCGAGGCCAACACCTGGCAAAACCGGCACCTGGTTTTCACACACGGCTACGGGGTGGTTATGAGCCCGGTGAACGAGGCGGGGCCGGAAGGTCTGCCCCGGTTCTTTATCAAGGACATACCGCCTTCGGGGCTAATCCCCGTGGCGCGGCCGGAGATCTACCACGGGGAGCGTACCCGCAACTACGTAATCGTCAACACCCTGGCGGCCGAATTTGATTACCCCCGGGGCGACGAAAACGTCTATTCCGAGTACGCTGGCCGCGGGGGTATTCGGCTGGACTCCTGGGTCCGACGGGCGGCCTTTGCCTGGTTTTTCGGCGACCCGAACATCCTCCTGAGCAACTTCATAACCGACCAGAGCCGGGTGCTTTTCCGCCGAAACATCCGGGAGCGGCTTGAAACCATCGCCCCGTTTCTGACTTTCGATTCCGACCCGTATATCGTTATCGCCGACGGCCGCCTGGTCTGGGTCGTGGACGGCTACACCACCAGCGGTTACTTCCCCCACGCCCAGCTGTACCGGACCCGAACGGCCAGCTTTAACTACATTCGGAATTCGGTTAAGGCCGTAGTGGACGCCTACGACGGAACGGTCACCCTCTACGTCTTCGACCCCCAGGACCCGCTGATCCGGGTTTACCGGAAGGTCTTTCCGGAGCTCTTCGTCCCGGCGGACCGGGCCCCGGAAAGCATCCGCCGTCACTTCCGGTATCCCGAGGACCTATTTCGGGCCCAGGCCGAGCTTTACCGGCTTTACCACATGACGGACCCGACGGTCTTTTACAACCGGGAGGACCTCTGGGAGATTCCGAAGGAGCTTTTCGGCCCCCGGCGTGAGGTGGTGGATGTCCAGCCCTATTATGTGATCATGCGGCTCCCCGGGGAGGCCCAGGAAGAGTTTATCTTAATGCAGCCCTTTGTGGCCGCCCGGCGGCCCAACATGATCGCCTGGCTTGCGGCCCGCTCCGATGCCCCGGCCTACGGGGACATGGTGGTTTATAAATTTTCGAAAGAGAAGCTGGTTTTCGGGCCCATCCAGGTCGGGGCCCGAATCGACCAGGACCCGCAGATTTCAGCCCAGTTCACCCTCTGGAGCCAGGCCGGCTCGGACGTCATCCGAGGGAACATGCTGGTGATCCCCATAAACCGGTCCGTGATCTACGTGGAGCCGATTTACCTGCAGGCCGAGCGGGGTCAGATTCCGGAGCTTAAGCGGGTGGTGGTGGCGGTGGGGGACCGGCTGGCGATGGAGGTGACCCTGGACGAGGCCCTGGCCCGGGTGGTCGGCCTGCCCATCCCAACCCAGCCCCCAGGCCCGAGCCCGCCGACGGCCACCCGGACGGTGGCCGACCTGGCTCGGCAGGCCAAGGAGGCCTACGACCGGGCCCTGGAAAGGCTGCGTCAGGGGGACTGGGCCGGCTACGGCGAGGCCCTTAAAAACCTAGAGGCCATCCTCAACCGCCTGGTCGAAGAAACGGGTCCCCGTTAGGGTTTGGGCCGGGGGCCGAGCCTCTGGCCCAGGGCCGCGACCAGTCCGACAAGACCGGCCGGGTAGGCCCGCATCAGCACGATAACGAAGAACCCGAACAGCACCATCCGGACCTCCCCGGAAAGGCGCAGAGCCTCGGCCAGGCCCTCGGCCACCACCGCCCCTACCACCGGTCCCCAGAAGGACCGAAATCCGCCCAGGACAACCGAGATGATGATGAAGGCCATCTCGGTAAACCGAACTTGGGATGGGGCGAGCAGGCCGATATAGTGGCCGTAGACGGCTCCAGTCAGGCCGGCGATGGCGGCACTCAGGGTGAAGACGAACTTCTTCCAGCGCACCACATCAATGCCCCGCACGGCGGCCGCCTCCTCGTCATCCCGGATGGCCCGAATGCGCAGGCCGACCTTGGACCTTAACACCGCGGCCGAAAGAAGCAGCACCCCGGCCGTGAGGCCGACAAACACGTAATAGTTGGGAACCGGGTCGAGGGTCCCCATGAGCAGGGGCACGATGAGCCCCATATCACCCCGGGTTACCTGGTAGTTCACCGCGAGGAGAATCCGGAAGGATTCGGCAAAGGCCCAGGTGGTGATGGCCAAATAGATTCCCCGCATCCGGAGGGTTAGGCCGCCCAGTAGGTAGCCGCTCAGGGCCGCGGCCAGAGTGCCCACCACGATACCGGCCCAGACGGGGAACCCCAGAGCTAGCACTGCTCCAGCCGAGGCGTAGGCCCCAAGGCCGGCAAAGGCGTGGTGGGCCAGGGAGAATTGGCCGGTGTAGCCGGCGACCAGGTTCCAGGAGGCGCCCAGGACGGCGTAATAGAGGGCGACAATCGCGACGTGGACGCCGTATGAACTCAACAAGAGGGGAGCCGCCAGGGCGAGGGCAGCCGGCAGGACCACCCAACTCCGCCGGGCCGCCGGCCCGATACGGCCGATTAGGGCGGCGGCAGGTCCAGGCACCGGTGCGGTCCCCACCTCCCGAAGCTCGCCCACCTTAGACCCGCCGCTCCCGCTCGCCGAATAGGCCCTGGGGCCGCAGGAAAAGCATGGCAATTAGGAAGACAAATCCGTAAAGGTCCTGGTAGGCGGGGGATATAAAGACGGACCCGAAACTTTCCACCAACCCTAGGAGGAACGCGGCCACCACACTGCCCGTCAGGGATCCGAGGCCACCGATCACGATGATTTCAAAGCCCTTTACGGTACTTACGGCCCCATTGGTGGGATAGACCAGGAATACCGGGGCCAGGAGCGCCCCGGCGGCCGCGGCCAAGGCGACCCCAATCCCAAACGCCAGGCCATCCAGCCGCCGGACGTCGACCCCCGCCACCTCCGCCCCCACCCGGTTCTGGGCCGCCCCCAGGAAGGCCAGCCCAAGCCAGGTCCGGCGTACGAGGAAGTAAAAGGCCCCCAGAATGACGAGGGCCCCGGCGGCGGCAGCCAACCGGCTGCCGTTAACCGATATGCCCCCGATGGTTACCAGCGGCAGGTATTCCGGTGGCGACCACTGGTAGGGCCCGGCCAGGATGGTGACCAGGTTCTGAATCAGAACGGACAGGGCGATGGTGACGATGGTGGCGTACTCGTCCCGGCGCTCCGCCTCCGGCCCGAACATGGGGGCCAGCAGGCCCTTCTGGATGGCCAGGCCCAGCAGGAAAACCCCAACCATGGCGAGGGGGACGCCCAGGAACCAGAGGCTGGGGCCAAGCAGGAGGGTTATCAGCACGAGCTGGGCGTAGCTTCCCAGCATGTAAAACTCGCCCATGCCCCAGTTGATCATCTTCATCAGGCTGTAGATAAACGTGATCCCCACGGCCATCAGGGCGTAGAGGGCCCCCATCATCAGGCCGGCTACAACCACCTGCGGAAGCTGGCCCATGACCCCTTAGCGCTGAAGGGTGCCCGTTTTCATCTCAGGCGGGAAAAGGATGGTAGCCTGGTCGAAGGGCTGGTTGACGGCCGTGTATTGGAGGAGAAGCAAAGGCTGCTTAACCCGGTGCCAGTCGGCCCCTTCGGCCTTCGGGAAGCCGGCCGAATCGAGGTTCCAGGACTTAAACCGGCCGGTCTCCAGGGCCTTTGCGATATCGGGCCCCTTGGTGGAGCAGGCTTGATTTATAGCCTGGGCGACGATGATGACGTTGCCGAAGGCGGCAAAGGAGCTGTAAAGGGCCGGCTCCCGATACTTGGCCTCGTACTGCTGCTGCATCCACTTGCCCGCGTCCGTGAGCGGCTGCTTGGGGTGGTAATAGGCGACGAAAATGATGCCCTTGCCCATGGGCCCGAGGTTCTGCCAGAACTCGGGCCGGATGGGCACGTCGTAAGAGATAACCATGGGCGTCTGGGGCAAAAGGCCGACGTCGTTAGCCTGCTTAACGATGAGATAGGCGGGAGCCCCAACCCCCAGATTGTAAATCAAGTCGGGCCCGAAATCTTTAACTTGCAACAGGAGGGGCGTTAGGTCGGCCGTCTGGCGGTCGAAGACCCAGCCCCGAACTTCCACCGTGGGGGCGACCCGGCCCAGCTCGGCCTTGAGGGCGTCGGTATTGCCGGCGCCGTAGTCGGTATTTTCGGCCACAATGGCGACTTTTTTAAAGCCGTATTCTTTGATAAACTGGGCCACGGCCGCCGCCCGGTCGGCCGTGATGGTGTGGGTCTGGAAGACAAAGGCGTAGTGGTTGGCCGTTATCTTGGTATCCGACGACTGGGTTGAGAACAGGGGCACCTGGAGCTGGTCGGCCACCGGCGCCAGGGCCAGGGTTACCGAGCTGTGGAACTGGCCGACCACGGCCACCACCTTGTCCTCGGCCACCAGTTTGCGGAAGCCGGCCACGCCCTTCTCGGGCGTTCCGGCATCGTCGGCCGTTAGGACCTCAACCTTGCTGGTCGGGGCGTTGCATTTGGGCCCCAGCACCCCACCCAACACGGAGTTAACGTACTCGGCCCCCAGGGTGGCGCCCCGGACGATGAGCTGGCCGGCGGCCGCATCCCCGGGTGGGGATAGGGGCGTAAGGACCCCGATCTTCACGGGCGGCCCCTCTGTTGGGGCCTGGGGGCCAGGGGCGGGGGCCCCGCCCGGGGCGCAGGCCGCGAAGACCAGAACTACCAAAAGCCCGATAAGTCCGGTTCGCCTTAAAACCGAGCCCATCAGCGTTCACCTCCAGCCAAAGTTTTAAAGCCAGCCTTCAAACCGGCCCGGCAGCGCGCCGCCCAGCACCAGGTCGACCAGGTGGAAGATGTGAAAGACCGGCCGGCCGGTGGCCTTCTGAACGGCGCCCGCGTAGGGCGGCAAGTTGTGGCACTCGAACAGGATCGCCCCAACTTCCGGGTTCTGGCGAACAAGCCCCAGGGCCGTCTGGACCACCTCGGCCTCGACCCGGACCGGGTCCAGCTCCGGGCCGTCGTCGAGGATAGCCGACCGGAAGGCCGAGCAGTCTTCCAGGCCCGCAACGGTGACCGGAACCTCGTGGCCGGCGCAGGCCGCGGTCAGGTGTCTGGGGCTAAGCGCCCGGGCGTTGGCCGTGACGACGCCCACGGGCCGGCCGGTCAGCCGGTAAACCAAGGGAAGGAGGAGCAAGGACGAGGCGAAGAAGGGGACCGAGAGGGCCCGGGCAATGGTATCCTGAAAGAGGACCATAAAGCCGCAGCTGGTGGTGATAGCCCGTACGCCCTCGGCCTCCAGCTCCCGGCCGGCGGCGATGAAGTCGGCAGCCAGGGCCGGGTCGGGGTCGGCATTGACCACCCGGGGAACGATGGCCCCTGGCACTACCTTGAACCGGACCGGCACCCGGTAGGAGGTCGCGTTGCCAATGTCCCCCGGGATTCGCGGAAAGCGGGTCTCCAGGAGGAGCACCCCGAGCCCGAGGCCGTAGACGTTGCGGCCGCCGCTCACCGTGCTCATGCGGTGGCCTCTGCCCTTCCCTGAAGCATTTCCCGGATCACCTGCGGCAGGTTCTGCAAAAACCAGCGCCCCGACTCCGACCGGACCACCCGGCCCTCGGCAATGAGATAACACTTGCACGCAATTTTTACCGATTCGATGACGTTCTGGTCGACCAGCAGGATGGTAATGCCCAGTTCGACCAGCCGGGAAAGGAGTTCGTAAACCTCCGCCGCCACCTTGGGGGCAAGGCCGGCGGTCGGCTCGTCCACCAGTAGAACTTTGGGGGGCACGACCAGCTCCTTGGCAACGGCCAGCATCCGCAGCTGACCCCCGCTGAGCAGTGTGGCCCGCGCCCGGCGTAAGTCGGCCAGGACGGGGAAGGTTTCGTAAACCCACTCAAGCCTCCGGCGAAGCTCGGCGGGTTGGGACCGCAAAAGCCAGCCCCCAAGGCGAAGGTTCTCCTCGACCGTGAGCTGGGGGAAGGTGCTGGCAGCCTGGGGCACATAGGCCAGTCCGGCCAGCTTACACCGGTGGGCCGGCCAGCCGGTAATGACCTGCCCGTCCAGGCGGATTTCCCCGGCCCGGACGGGTACCAGGCCGAAAATGGCCTTGAGAAGGGTAGATTTCCCGGCCCCGTTGGGTCCGACGACGGTGGTGACGGCTCGGGGCACGGCCTCCAGGTCGATGCCGCGAAGGATATCAACTTCCGGCAGGTAGCCGGCCCGCAGGCCGGTGACGGACAGGACAGGACCGTCGGCATTCACAGGGGCTGCCCCAGATAGGCGTCTATGACGGCCGGGTTGGCCGCCACGGCATCCAATGGGCCGTTGGCGATGAGGCGTCCGGAGGCCATGACCAGGACCCGGCCCGCCAGGGCCCGGACGGTGGACATCTCGTGGCTTACGAGGAGGACGGTGGCCCCATAGTCGCGGCTAAGGCGGTTTATGAGGCCGAAGATAATGTCTTTAATGGCCGGGGAGACCCCGGCAAAGGGCTCGTCAAGGAGGAGCAGTTTGATTGGACGATGCAGGAAGGCCTGGGCAAGTTGCAGGAGCATGGTCTGCCCCCCCGAGAGCACCCGGGCAGGATCGGCAGCCAGATGCTCCAGACCGACCAGACCAAGGGTCCGGCCCACGTCGGCGGCAGCCTCGGCCAGGGATTCCTTGCGGTGGTCGGCGGCCGCCACGGTAAGCAGGTTTTCCCGGACGGTCATGTTTTTAAAGACCTTCGGAATCTGGAAGGTGCGCACCACCCCCCGAGCGGCGACCTGGGTCGGGCCCAGGGTGTCGATGCGTTCTCCGTCCAGGTAGATTTCGCCCGAATCGAGGGGGTAAAGGCCGCTTATCAGGTTGAGGAGCGTGGTTTTGCCCGAGCCGTTGGGCCCGATGATGGCGCAGAGCTCACCGGGGTCGAATTCGGCCGAGAAGCCGTCGACCGCAACGAGTCCCCCGAACCGCTTGGTGACCTGCTGGAGGGTTAGCCGGGCCAAAAGGGCCTTTCCGGGATGGTGTAAATTTCAGCCTGAATTTATCAGCTGCCCGGCCTGCGTGTCAACCTGAACAACCCGTGCGGACCGGTATGGCCTTCCAATTTGGGTTCGCCTGTCCTTTTAAGGCCAAAAGTTCGGGCAGCACTCTGCCCGGGGCCAGACCAGTGGGAGAGTACAGGGGCACGGGACGGAATTCTCCTCGACGCCACGGGCCAGCGCCTCCATTTGGCCGCTGCTGCGGCGGTCCTTCGTGGGGAAACCAGCCGAGCGTCAGTTCTGCCGGAAGCTGTGACCTTCCGGCCAACAGAAACCAGGTTAAGCCCGCTCGGGGGCATCCTCGGCCCCCGAGGGTTGGAATCAGGCACCTGGGATGACGGGCAGTAATCCCCAGACTATCGGGACCGGAGGCCTAGAGCTTAGCACACCGTAATTTTGTCAACCGGAAGGTGGGCTCGGTAGTTTTTGGCTTCCTTCAGCACGGTGCCCCGGTTGCGCGAGCAGTTCCACCAAACGGTTCTGAACGGCCAGGTGACTGAATTTTTCGGGTTGACGCCAGGTTGCCCCCACAAAGGTTACCAGCAGCCGCTTGAGGGCTGAGGCCAGGCCGGTAAAAGATAAGCCGGCCCGGTCTTCTCGACAACGGGCTGACCCTTGCGGGTCAGCCGCCGGCGGCCGTCGGGGGCCTCGAAGATTTGCCGGACGCTAACGGCCAAGCCGGCTGGCAAGGCCTACACGAGCCCCATTATCTCGGCCCCCAGGTCGCCCAAGAAGGCCTAAATACCCCGGCCTCCCACCGGGCTCAGCCTTCCCAGCTAAGGCTGCACTCCCGGCTTCGGCATGGCCGGCCCGGCTGGCCGGCTGGAACGGCCAAGGTGAGTTTGGGGTCGGCCAGGTGGACCGCAACCGCCAAAGCATCCCAGCTTGGGAAGGGGAGCCGGCGCCATCACATCCTGAGGCAGGACCGTGCTCACCAGCCTCCAGCCTTTACCATCGTCGGCGTTTACAAAGAGGCCGTGGCCGACCACGAAAGCATAGAGCCGGTCGGAAGCGCAGTTTTTTACGGCTTTCATCCGCCCTGCTGGGGACACTGGGCCCGGGTGACCTGGGCCTGGTGGCGGCGCTGGTCCTCGGTCCACCAGCTCTTTATAAAGGCTAGGAGGGCCTCAATGTCGGCATCTGAAAGGGTGTCCTTGAAAGCAGGCATCTTGGGGGCGTCCGCGGGGGCCATCATCCGACGCATCATGGCCGTCATCTCGTCGCCGCCGTTTTTAATGATCTCCTTGAGTTGACAGTCGGGATGGTGCCAGGTGTGGCCGCTGGCGTTGTGGCGGGGCGGGTAATCCAGCATCGACCCGCCGGTGGGCCCACCGTGACAGCCGAGGCAGTAGCGGTTGTAAAGCTCCTGGCCCCGCCGAAGGTCCGGGGCCAACGGCTGGGTGCCAACCAGGGCCGCGCAGGCGGGAAGCAGGCCAAGGACCAAAAGCAGGCCCAACCCCTTTAACTTGCCCCCATCAAACCTGGCCATGGCACTGCCTCGCTAACAGTATCAGTAGACCTTGGCCCGCCGTCAAGGCGCCCGTTCCCCTACCCCCAGGGATAGGCCCGCGGCAGTGCTCCATCGGAGCTTTGGTTCACAGAAGTGAATAGCGATTTGCAGTTCATAATCGCCATATTAGCATTGTATGAAAAGTTTTGTTCTGTATATTTTGACCAGCCCCGGATAATTTGACTTGTCGAACCGGATAGGCCTATACTTAGAGCAAGGGTTTACAAACAGGGTTTTCAAAATCCGAAGTCTGGAGGTAGTGCCCGATGCCACGTGGTCGCTTGCCGAAGGGAAAGAAGGCCCAAACGGTTCGGCCCATCCGGTCGGTCCTGCGCACCCTGGAGCTTTTAAAGGCCCTGGGAGAGCTAGGTGCACCGGCCGGCATCAGCGAGCTGGCCCGTTTGCTCAACCTTTCCCCTAGCACCGTTTACCGCATCGCTTACACCCTTCAGTCCGAGGGTTTCCTCAGTCAGGACCGGCAGTCCGGCAAGTATGCCATCGGTCCCACCTTCGTCCTTATTGCCGACCGCTGGTCTGGTCGGCGGCTTCTGGAGGCCAAGGCCCGGCCGGTATTGCGCCGCCTCGCCGATGAGCTGAATGAGTCGGCCGGCATTGCCGTCGGCCGGGATGACAGCGTGGTTTTCACCCTGGCCGAGGAACCCCACAACTTCCTGCGGGTCCACCTGCGGGTGGGGACGCCCCTGCCGCTCCACGCCACCGCCGTGGGCAAGGTGATCCTGGCCAGCTGGTCCGACGCCGAAATCGACGCGTTCTTGCAGAGCCACCCCCTTGAGCGCTATACCGAACATACCGTGACGTCGCCCGAGCGACTCCGGGCCGAGCTTGCCCGCATTCGGGCCACCGGCCTTGCTGTCAACGACGAAGAGTTCGTGCCGGGGGTTCGTTGCCTGGCGGTGCCCGTTCGGGACTCCAGCGGCCATGTGGTGGCTGCCATGACGGTAGCCGGGCCCGCCAGCCGGATGACGGGTGAGAAGCTCACCCGCTGCCAGGCGGCCCTGGTCCAGGCGGCCCGGGAGGTCTCGGCCGAGCTCGGCTACCAGGGTGGTGGCGAGGGGACGGCGGCCCAGGAGGATGTGCTTGCCTGGCTTACTGCGGGCGAAGCCGAGTAAATAGGGTCGCTTGGGGGCCGGCCGTATGGGTGACCCGAGCATCGAGGCTTCACTGGCAGCCCGGCGGCTCCTGGAAGAGGTCGTTGGGGTCCGGCCCGGTTTAGAAGTTTTAATAACGGCCGATACGGGAACCGAGCGGCAACTGGTCGAGGTTATCGCCGGCCAGTGCTATGCCCTCGGTGCCAGTCCGGTCGTCGTTTACTATCCGATGCGGCCCCACCCCTGCCAGGACCCGCCCGGGGTGATCGGGCGGGCGGCCCGGGCCGCCGAGGTTTGGCTCGACCTGGCCGTCAACTTCTCGATTTACAGCCCGACCCACCAGGACGCGGTTTGCGCCGGCGGTCGCTACCTGCTGGTCGGTGGCCTCAGTCTCGAGGGTCTTGTCCGGCTCGTGGGTGAGGTAGATATCCTTAGACTCCACGAGTTTGGGGGCAAGTTGCGGGAGCTGCTCCGGGCATCCAGCACCGGCCGGGTAACCTCCCGAGCCGGCACCGACTTTCGGGTAAAGACCAGCAACGACCGCTGGACACCCCCGGCCAACCTGCGGGGGCGGTCCCTGGTCCTCCCCGGCCAGGCCTCGTGGCGGGTGGCGGAGGGTTCGGTCGAAGGCCGCATCGTCATCGACGCCACCCTCTGGCCCCCGGCCGAGGTGGGCGTCGTGCGGGAGCCGGTGGAGCTCGTCGTTTCCGAGTCCACCATCGTCGGTATTCGGGGTGGTCGGGAGGCCCGCATATTTGCCCGCTGGCTTGATAGCTTCGGCCACCCGGCCATGTACCGGATCTCCCACCTGACCTTCGGGTTTAATCCCCGGATGATGCGGCCCACCGGCCGGATCATTGAGGACGAGCGGATCTTCGGTTGCATCGAGGTCGGCATCGGCTCGGCCCGGATGGGGGCCCCATCCCACGCCGACGGCATCATCCTGGCCCCCACCGTGGAGTTGGACGGGGCGGTTCTGATTCAGGACGGCTTCTTCGCCCAGGGCGAGATTGCGGACCTCGCCCGGGCCTTGTTAACCTAACATCGGATGTTTCGGGTTCCTTTTGGCAAAGGCGAGCTCACCTTCGAGTTTCCGCCCGGCTGGGAGGTAGATGTGGCCGAGCCCGAGGCGGTGGCCCCCATCCCCGACTTGGGGGCGGCGGTGGCTGGGGCCCTGCAGGCCCCCGAAAACTCCCCGCCCCTCGCCGAGCTCGCCCAGGGCGCCCGGCGGGTCTGCGTCGTGGTGACCGACCTCACCCGGGCCTGCCCGGACCGGGAGCTTTTGCCGGGAATTGTTGGGCAGTTGCGGGCGGCGGGTATCCGGGACGAAGAGATAACCCTGCTGGTTGCCCTGGGCCTCCACCGGCCGATGACTCGGGCCGAGCTGGCCGAAAAGCTGGGCCCGGAGGCCGTGGGGCGGTTTCGGGTAGTCCAGCATGAGGCCCAGAATCCGGCCGAGCTGGTCGACCTGGGCCGGACCGGCAACGGGGTTCCGGCCATCGTTAATCGCCATGCCTACGAGGCGGACCTGGTCATCGCCACCGGCCTGGTGGAGCCCCATCAGTACGCGGGGTTTTCGGGCGGGCCCAAGACCCTGGCCATCGGGGCTGGGGGCGAACCCACCATCACTGTAACCCACGGCCCGGCCTACGTGGAGCACCCGGGCGTTCGGCTGGGCAAGATTGAGGGCAATCCCTTCCACCAGGCCGTTGTCGAGGCCGCCGAGCGGGCGGGTCTCCGGTTTATCGTGAACGTGGTCTCCGGTCGGGACGGGCGGCCGGTGGCGGTAGCGGCCGGAGAGCCCAAGTCCGCCTTTCGCCGGCTGGTGGATGAGGCCCGTCGGGTCTTCACCGTGGCGGTGGGCCGGGTCTATGATGTGGCCGTGGCCGGGGTTGGATACCCCAAGGACACCAACCTTTATCAGGCCTCCCGGGCGGCCAGCTATTTGGTCTTCGGGCCGGCGCCGGTGGTGCGGCCCGGCGGGTTTATAATCGTCCCCGCCCGGCTGGATGAAGGGCCGGGTCGGGGCCCGGGGGAGGAGCGCTTCTTCCGAGCCATGCGGGAAGCCCCCGACGTGCGGGCGGTTATCGAGGACGCCCGGGCCCGGGGCTACCAGGCCGGGGAGCAGCGGGCCTTCGTTATGGCCAAGGTCTTAGCGCACTGTCGGGTTATCGTCGTCGGCTCGGAGCATCCCGAGGTTGTCCGGCAGGCCAAGATGATTCCGGCCGCCACCATGGCCGAGGCCTTCGGGTTAGTGGAGGCGGAGCTGGGCCGGCGGGTCTCGGCCCTGCTGGTTCCCCACGCGTTACTTACGGTGCCGGTCCTGACCGGGGACGGATCGGGGTTGAAAGACGCGTTATAATTAAAAATGGCTCGGGCTCATAGCTCAACGGTAGAGCGGCCGGCTCATAACCGGTTGGTTGGGGGTTCGAATCCCTCTGAGCCCACCGGGGCGTAGCGCAGCCTGGTTAGCGCACTAGCATGGGGGGCTAGAGGTCGGCGGTTCAAATCCGCCCGCCCCGACCCGCATTGGGCCCCGAGGTTTCCTCGGGGCCTTTTTTATAGGTCCAGGAGGCCCTTAGTGGAGGGAACCTCCCCGGCCCGCCGCGGCTCCATTTCGGCCGCCCGGCTCAGGGCCCGGCCGACGGCCTTGAAAACCGCCTCGGCCCGGTGGTGGTCGTCGGTCCCCGCCAGCAGCCGGCAGTGGAGGGTGACCCGGGCCTCGGCGGCGAAGCTCCGCCAGAAGTGGCCGATGAGGCCCACCGGGATTCCCCCCACCGCCGGACCATCGAACTTGAGGCGCAGGTCCCAGTAGGGGCGGCCCGAAATGTCCACCACGGCTAGGGCCAGGGCCTCGTCCATCGGGGCATAGGCCTCGGCGATGCGACGGATGCCGGCCCCGTCTCCCAGGGCCTTCCGGAAGGCCCGGCCGAGCACCAGCGCCACGTCCTCGGCCGTGTGGTGAGGATCTACCTCCAGGTCCCCTTCGGCCTGAACTTTCAAGTCGAAAAGGCCGTGGCGGGCCCAGGCCGAAAGCAGGTGGTCCAGCATCCCGATGCCGGTACTCACCTGGGCCTCTCCCCGGCCGTCGATAACCAGCCGGATGGCTACCCGGGTCTCCCGGGTCTCCCGTTGGGCCGTTGCCTGCCGGGGTTGAAGGTTCAACCTTCAATCCTCCAGCCGGATTCGGCCCAGGGCCTCCAGGAGGCGGTCGTTTTCTTCCGGAAGGCCCACGCTCACCCGGATGCCGCCTCGGGGTGGGGGGACGTCAAACTGCCGGACTAGGATCCCTTCCCGGGCCAGGGCCTCCGTCAGCTGGCGGGCCGAGCCCCGGCGGACCTCGGCGTATACAAAGTTGGCCGCCGACGGCAGCACCCGCAGGAAGTCGAAACGGCTCAGCTCCCGGAAGAGCCGCTCCCGCTCGGCAATGGTCTTCCGGACGGTACCCATCAGATACTCCCGGTCGGCCAAGGATTCCAGGGCAGCCACTTGCCCGGCCAAACTCACGTTGAAGGGCGGCTTTATGCCGGCAATAACCCGGGCAACCTCGGGGCTGAACACGCCGTAGCCGACCCGTAGGCCGGCTAGCCCGGCCCACTTGCTGAAGGTGCGCAGCACCCCGAGGTTAGGGTAGCGGGAGATGAGGGGGACGAAGGTGTGGCCCGAATACTCGTAATAGGCTTCGTCCATCAGGACGAAGACGCCCGTCTCCAGGACCTGCCGGACGGTCCGCTCGGACTCGAGGTTGCCAGTGGGGTTGTTGGGCGAGCAGAAGACGACAGCCTTT
The DNA here is from genome assembly GCA_040289115.1 of Chloroflexota bacterium. GTDB lineage: Bacteria > Chloroflexota > Dehalococcoidia > JAUQQI01 > JAUQQI01 > JAUQQI01. The sequence continues at coordinate 58,679 of PSKS01000006.1, read as the reverse complement.
ACCCGGGGGCCCAGGGCCGCGATAACCTTTTCAGGGTCCACCTGGTAGTCTCCAGATTCGCGCGGGATGGTGATGACCCGGGCCCCTACCGCCTCGGCAGTCAGCCGGTACATCACAAAGGTGGGGGCGAGCTCGATGAGGGCCGTCCCCGGGCCGAGGAAGGCTTGGAGGGCCAGCAGGATTATTTCGTCGCTTCCGGCCCCGACGACGACCTGGTCGGGGGAGGCCCCCACGTATTCGGCCAGGGCTCGGCGCAGGGTTTCGCTGTCGGGCTCGGGATACCGGTGGTAGGGGAGGGGGCGGGAAAGGGCCGCCAAAACTCGGGGCGAAGGGCCGTACGGGTTCTCGTTGGCGTCCAGCTTCACCAACCGGTCGAGGTCGAACCCGTACTGCCGGGCCAAGGCCTCGGGCGAACCCGGTCCCATGTAGGGCCTCCGGTCCCGGAGGTTAGGCCGCACCAGCCGAAGGACGTCCCCCGGTCCCGGAGTTGGGCGGGGCTTAGCCCGAAGCTGCCTCATGAGGTGCCTCCTTGAGCCGAATTTCCACCGATTGGGCGTGGGCCTCGAAGCCCTCGGCCCGGGCGATGGCCACCGCCGCCGGCCCGACCTCCGCCAGAGTCAGCCGGTCGATGGCCACCACGCTGATGACCTTGTAAAAGTCCTCCGTTCGTAGGCCCGAGGCCCAGCGGGCCGTCCCGCCGGTGGGCAGGACATGGGAGGGCCCGGCCACGTAGTCCCCGGCCACGTGGGGGGCGCTTTCCCCCAGGAAGACCGCGCCGCAGTTGCGGACCTTTCCCAAGAGGGACCACGGGTCCCGGACGGCCAGCTCCAGGTGCTCTGGACCGAACTCATTGGCCAGCTCCAAAGCCGCCTCCAGGTCTTCTACTAGGATGATGCCCCCCCGTCGCGCCAGGCTGGCCCGGGCCGTCTCGGCGTTGGGGAGCCGGTCCAACCGGCGCTCCACGGCGGCCTGGACCGCCCGGGCCAGCTCGGCCGAATCGGTGACCAAAACCGAGGTGGCCAGGGGGTCGTGCTCGGCCTGGGCGATCAGGTCGGCGGCGCACACCTCCGGGTCGGCGAACCGGTCGGCGATGGCCAGGGCCTCGCTGGGACCGGCCAGCAGGTCGATTCCCACCTGACCGTAAAGGGCCTGCTTGGCCAGGGTGACGAAGAGGCCGCCAGGTCCGACGATTTTGTCCACGGCCGGGATCGACTCGGTCCCGAAGGCCATGGCCGCAATCGCCTGGGCGCCCCCGACCCGGAAGACCCGGTCGGCGCCGGCCAAGGCGCAGGCCGCCAGCACCACCGGCGCCACCCGGCCGTCGGGCCCGGGTGGGGTGCAAACGATGACCTCTTTTACGCCGGCCACTTTGGCAGGAATAACCGTCATCAAAACCGTGGAGGGGTACCGGCCTTGGCCGCCGGGTACATAGACCCCAACCCGGTCGAGGGGCCGGATGAGCTGCCCGAGGCCGGCGGCGAAGTCGACCCAGCCGGTGCGGACCTGGCGCTGGTGGAACGCCCGGACCCTTTCGGCCGCAAGCTTAAGGCCTTCGACTAGCTGGGGCTCGAGGCCCTCGGCGGCAGCCCGGACCTCAGCGGCCGAAACTTCCAGGGCTTCCGGCCGGTAGCCGTCGAGAAGCTCGGTAAACCGCCGAATGGCGGCGTCGCCTTCCCGTCGGACGGCATCAACGATGCGCCGAACGACCTCAGCCGGCCCCAAATCTTGGCCAAACACTTCCCGGATACGGCCGGCCACGGCGGGGGGTGGGGCCTCATCGGCCGGGGGCCGGCGCCGCAGGACGGTCTGCCTGGCTTCTTCGGCGGTGTAAATTCGGAGGGTCGTCATCGGGTCAGTCCTGAGCGAGGGTTTTGGTCAGCCGCTCAAAGGCTTCACAGCCGGGCTCAAATACATATTTTATCGGGATTACGGTGATACCGCTTCCCCCCAGCCGCCGCAGGTGGTCCACCGCCGCCTGCATCTGCCGCACCGGCACCACTACCGTCACCGCGTACCAGCCATTGACGGGGCCCGATTTGCTGTAAACGGGCGAGACCGTCGGACCCTCGATTCCGGAAAGCTCCGGCCGGCTGATGACGGCCTGGGCTACCGACTCGGCCGAGTCCCCCGGTACGTTGCCGGTGACCGAATAGAATCCCGCCGCCCGGAGGCGGGCCTCGATGAGCTCCAGGAACCGCCGGACAACCTCCAGGCGGTCGGGATTGGCCTTGAGCCGCCGCCGATTGGCGATCAGGCAGGCCTCAGTCCGGAGGATGGTGCCCCCGGCGATGGTTTTAAGGTGGTTCTCCCGCAGGGTCGTACCGGAGCTGGTCAGGTCGGCGACGATGTCGCCGTAGCCGATAGCCGGGGCGGCCTCGATGGCCCCCTGGGCTGCCACAAGGGTGAAGTGGCCGATGCCGTTGGCCAGCAAGAACCGCTGGGTGAGCCGGGGGTAGCGGGTTACCACCCTGAGAACCTGCCCCCGGGCCCTGAACTCCACGGCCACCTCGGCCAGGTCCCGCATGGACCTGACGTCGACCCAGACGTCGGGAACGGCGACCACCAGGTCGCCCCGGCCGTAGCCCAGGTTGGGCATCGCCACCACTAGGTCTGGGGTGTCGGCCGCCTGCTCGGCCACCACGTCGTAGCCGGTGATGCCCAGGTCGGCCGTCCCGGAGGCCACCTTTTCGGGGATGTCCCAGGCCCGCTGGAATAGCACTTCTAGCCCTTCCACCGCCCCGATCTTCGCCACATACTGCCTCGGGCTGACCCGGTCAACCGCCAGGCCAGCCTCGGCCAGAAAGCTCAAAGTCGGCTCTTCCAGTTCACCCTTAGAGGGGATGACCAGTCGGACCGATTCCACGGTTTCTAGGGTCCACTGACGGAAATGAGGTGCTCAAGGGTCAAACTGAAGCCAATGGCCGGGACGGGCGGTCCGCCAAGCTCGGCGATGAGGCCGTCGTAGCGGCCTCCGCCCCCGAGCTGCACCTCCGGGGTGCCGGGGAGGACGGCCTCGAAAATCAGGCCGGAATAGTAGCCCAGTCCCCGGCCAAACCCCAGGTCCAGGACCACCCGGCCTCGGTCGGCGAGGACGGGACCGAGCCGGACCGTGAGCTCCCACAGTCGGTCTAAAGGCCCCGGCTCAAGGCCGTACTCGGCCAGTAGGTTCCGGGCGGCCGGCAAAACCTCGGTGGCCGGACCCCGCAGGGGTTGGAGCCGGCGGGCAAACTCGATGGCCGTTTCGAGGGCGGCAAGCTCGTCGGCCAAGTGGAGCCGCCGGACCAGCCGGTCGGCGATGGCCTCCAGGTCCCGGCGGCCGGTCCGGCCCGGGGCGGCAATATTTTTCAGCACCGAAAGGACCAGCCTCCGGGCTCCGTCCGGGCCGACGGCGGCCAGCAGGTCTCTGAGGCCGTCGGATTCTTCAGTCTCCGTTAGCTCTTCTAAGTAACGGCGCAGTTCTGGCGGCAGATTGCCGGCCGTCACCTCATTCAGGCCCGCGATAACAAGCGTGCTTAAGGGTTCCGAAAGGCCGAGCCGGTCGAGGAGGCCCAGAATGATGCCCAGGTGGTTAAGCTTAAGTTCAAAGCCCAGAACCCCAACTTCGGCCAGGGCCTGACCGGTCAGCCCGAGAACCTCAGCGTCGCCCTCGGGTTCGCTCACCCCGATAAGCTCGACCCCGGCCTGATGAAACTGGGCTGCCCGGCCGTCGGGACCCAGGCGAAGGACAGGTCCGGAGTAGTACCAGCGTATGGGCAAACCCGGCAACCGCTCCGTCAGGATGCGGACGACGGAGGCCGTAAACTCGGGCCGGACGGAGAACCGCCGGCCGGTCCCATCGGTGAAGGTGACGATTCGGGCCAGGGCCTGGCCCCCAAACTTGCGCAAGTAAAGTTCGGCCGGCTCGACGATGGGGACGTCGATGCCCAGGTAACCGGCCCCCTCGAAGACGGCCGCAAGCCGGTCTTCAAGGGCCCGGCGCCGCTTAAACTGAGTGGGCAACCAATCGGCGGATACCATCGGGATATCGGAACAGGCTTCGGGCCCTAATGTTCCGAACCGGAGGCCGGCCCCCGGTTCGCCTCGGGCTTGGCCGGCTCCGGAAGCTCGATTTTGGCCGTGAGCAGGGTGATGCCGACCCAGACCATCAAACCCAGGACGGCGAAAAGACCGACGGTGACCACGGCCGCCAGGGCCCAGTAGCTCTGGAGGGTGAGCCCCCAGATATATAGGGTGGCCACGACGACGGCCAGGATGACCAGGGCGGCCCCGACAACCCTGGACCCTTGCATGCGAACGCCACCTCAGCGCAGGTTCGGGGGCAGGAGGTTTGGAATGCCGTCCTCGATGGGGTAGGTTTCGTTGCAGTTTTTGCAGTAAAGGGAACCTTTAATAACCTCCTTTTCGTCCTCCTGCTCCACCCTGAGCTCCAGGTCGCCCTTACACACCGGGCAGGCGAGGATTTCCATAAGGTCACGCTTCATCGGCCGGCCCTCTCACCGGGTTGTCTACAGACGGATTCTATTCGAGGCGGGGAATCCCTGTCAAACCGCTCGGTGGATTGCTATTGACTTATTTGCGAAAATCCTATATAAGTGATGCGGAAAAAGTTTTAAAGGGCCCAGCGGGCACCCCCTGGCAGGCCCCAAGCGGATTGGTGCGAGACCTGTAACCGCTTAAGGCACGCTTCGAGCCGAGCCTGCGAAGTCTTACTTTACTACAATCGCAATTTCCGAGCGGGTCAATTAACTTTAACTTGTCACGGAGGAGGTGTCGTTGACCACATATTCTAACCTCGCCGGGCCCAGGCGGATAGGGGTGCGGGCACCCGGTCCGAGTGGCTGCAACCCTGGTCCTCGACCTTTTCGTCGCCCTGGCCCACGATATGCACGGAGTTCTCAGCACCCTAAAGGCGGCCACCGAACTGCTGGCCGAACCCGCCGGGTTTGAACCCCCAGACGTTGTCTATAAGTACGGTCTATGATGGCATTCGTTGGCTGGAAAGGTTGACCGACTTCCTTGCCGCTTGCGCCCTTCTGCAGCCCAACTTTGCCCTCCAGCCGCTTGTTGCCGGCGACTGGGTTCAGACCGCCATTTGGTTGGTCTCTCCCCTCGGCGCGGGAGTCATTAGGTCAAGTTCCGCTGTTCGAAGCCGCCCCCGCAGGTGGTTGGGGATGCCCGGTGGCTCAGGCACATCCTTGCTGAACCTTCTAAGCAACGCGACCCACCACGAGCCGCCGGGGAACGTCATCGTAGTGGAGCTCGCAAAATGCCGCGGCCGGGTCGGACTGAGCATAACCGACCAGGGGGCTAGCCCGGGACCGAACCGGAAGGTTCACCGGAAGCCGAACCTTGGGAGCGGATGGGCCTCGGGCTTCAGGTAGTTCGCCTGCTGGCCGCCCTTCACGGGGGGCGAGGTTGGGACGACGGTGGGACGGGGGAGTTACACCACCTTCCGGGTAGGACTGGTGGCGGAAGACTTCGATGGTGAGGAGTAAAGTATGAAGGTGCTGGTCATTGACGACGATGTTGACCTCGTGGACGTTATCGGCTACGCCCTGCGGCGGGAAGGCTTCAACGTTCAGATTGCCGTCGACGGGCAGCAGGCCGTCCAGCGGTTCAAGGCTAGCCGGCCCGATGTAGTTCTGCTGGAGATCCGGCTGCAGCAAGGAAACGGGCTGGAGGTGCTCAAGCGAATTCGGGAGGCGGAATAATATACCCGTTATCGTTCTCACGGTCCTGAATGACGAGGAAACCATCCTTAAGGCTTTTAACCTTGGGGCCGATGATTTTATCACCAAGCCTTTCAGTCCTCGGCAGCTCACGGCTCGCATTCGGGCCGTTACCCGGCGGGGCGGGCTGGCCTCGAATGCGAGCCCGGGGCGGGTGTTGTGGTTGGGGGAGGCCAGCCTTGACCTGGATTCCCACGAGTTGGGGGTGGGTAACCGGAGCGTGCGGCTTACGCCGACGGAATTTAAGCTTCTGCATATTCTGGCCATTAACGAGGGCCGGGTGGTGAGCGTCTCCCGGCTGGTTGAGTACAGCTGGGGCTACAACGAAAACGACAGCGGCCTTTTGAGGACCCACATCAGCCACATCCGGGCGAAACTCCAGCAGTTGGGGCTAACGGCGGGCATCGAAATTACAGGCATTTCGGGTGTGGGTTACCGACTCAAGTGTCTTAATGAGGCGAAGGACACCCGAGGGCCCAGGTCCTGGGCCCTAGAAATCAAAGGACCCTTTTAGGGGCCCGATTTTCGGTCTCAGCTCGGCTTGGGCCGGCGCGGCCGCGCCCACACATGGTAAACCTGGACACCCGCCCCGGGCTTGCTTGTTTTTCGCCTACTTGCTACAGAGTAATCGTTTGTAATAGCTTATGGCCGTGCGGTCATACGGTTTAATGGTTGCTCTGCACGGGAGCCTGCCGTCCGGGTTGTGTAGGAACATTTGAGACAGCGGCCGAGCCAGGCCGGCAGCCGAGACCTTGACTTAAAAACACCAAGGGACATCCTTCCGAGGGTAGATCTCAGATTTGACATAAACGCGAAGCGTTTATGTCAAAGTCGTCAAGTTTGCGGGCCTGGGAGGTTACCCAGAGCGCCGTTCGGCCCTGCCGGGCCGCCTTTAGCGGCCGCCCCATTGGCTATCTTAAAGCCGAGCATCCGGAAAGGGTGCCCCCTGTTCCAGATGTGTTGAACCCATACACCGGTTTGACCGCCGCCAGTTCCCGGCCATATACTGGGAATTGGTGAGCCCGGATGAAAAGCCGCCATATCTACCTGGACCACGCCGCCACTACCCCCGTGCACCCGCGGGTTTTGGAGGCGATGCTGCCGTACTTTACCGAGAAGTACGGGAACCCCTCCGGGGTTCACGCCCTGGCCCAGGAGGCTCAGCGTGCCCTGGAGGACGCCCGCGCCCGGATCGCCGCCGTTCTGGGCTGCCGCCCCTCGGAGGTGGTTTTCACCAGCGGCGGCAGTGAGTCCGATAATACCGCGATCCGGGGCGTGGCCCGGGCCTGCCGGCCATGCGGCAACCACATCATTACCTCGGCCGTCGAACATCACGCTGTCCTCCACGCTTGCCAGGAGTTGGAGCGGGAGGGCTTCCAGGTAACCTACGTGCCGGTGGATAGCCACGGCCGGGTCGACCCCGATGACGTGGCCCGGGCCGTGACCGACCGGACTATCCTGGTCTCGGTAATGTACGCTAACAACGAGGTGGGAACCATCCAGCCGGTGGCAGAGGTAGCCCGGGCGGTGAAGCGGGTAAATCCGACGGTGGTGGTCCACACCGATGCCGTCCAGGCCGCCGGCCTCCTGGAGCTGGACGTGGGCCGCCTCGGGGTGGACATGTTGTCCCTTTCGGCCCACAAGTTCTTCGGTCCCAAGGGGGTGGGGTTGCTTTACATCCGCCGGGGGACCCCCTTCAGCCCCCTGATCGTGGGCGGCAACCAGGAGCGCAACCGCCGGGCCGGGACCGAAAACGTGGCCGGCATTGTGGGGATGGCGGTGGCTCTGGAGCTGGCCGAGGCGAACCGGCCGGCCCACGCGGCTCACTGCCGCCGCCTCCGGGACCGCTTAATCGAGGGGGTGCTCGCCGGGGTGCCGGGTTCCAGGCTCAATGGTCACCCGACGGAGCGGCTGGCTAACAACGCCCACTTCTCCTTCGAGGGGGTCGATTCCGAGGCGCTGCTGGCCGGGCTTGACCTGGCCGGAATCTGCGCCTCCAGCGGGAGCGCCTGCACTACCGGTTCGGCCGAGCCCTCCCATGTGCTCGTAGCCATGGGGCTCGGGCCGACCTGGACCCGGGGCACTCTGCGGCTGACCCTGGGGCCGGCCAACTCCGATGCGGATGTTGACTACGTGCTGCAGGTTTTGCCGGACCTGGTGGGCCGCCTCCGGGCGGCCGGTGCCCTAGCGGCCGGAAGTGTGCTATAATAATGCTAACAGCGCCTAGGCTTGAGGAGGGGTCCTAACATGGTCACTCTGACGCCAGATGCCATTAACAAGGTCAGGAGCCTCCTGGAGAAGGAGGCAAAGCAGGATTATGCCTTGCGGATCTTCATCACCGGCGGGGGCTGCGCCGGGTTCTCCTATGGCATGGTCTTTGACGACACCATCGAGGAGGATGATTACGTCGTTGAGGCCGACGGCCTCAAGGTGGTCATCGACCCCTTAAGTGCCCAGTACCTTAAGGGGGCTGAAATTGACTACATTGACGGCCTGATGGGCTCGGGCTTCACCATCAACAACCCGAACGCCGTCTCCACCTGCGCCTGCGGCCACTCATTCTCCACCGAGCAGGGCAAGGTCCACTCCGGACGCTGCCGCTAGCCCTCAACCCGTCGGCACCGACCTTGCGGGCGTGCTGTAAGCGCAGTGCGCCCTTTTGTTCACTTCTCCGATGACTCCGCGCTTTTGCTCCCAGTGTGGGGCGCCCCTAACTGAGGCCTTGGTTGAGGGGAAACTGCGCCCGGTTTGCCCGGCCTGTGGGCGGGTGCACTATCTAAACCCGGTCCCAGTAGCGGCCTGCATTATCGAGCTGGGTGATAGGGTCGTGCTGGTCCGGCGCAAGTATGAGCCCGGGCAGGGCGGTTGGGCCTTCCCGGCCGGCTACGTGGACGCGGACGAGACCGTCCAGGATGCGGCCCGGCGAGAGGCCTGGGAGGAGACAGGCCTTGAGGTGGAGCTGGGGCCGGTTGTGGACGTTTGCTCCTTCGTTGACGCCGACCGGAGTGGGGTTGTAATCTTCTTCCGGGCTCAGGCAAGGGGCGGCCAGCCGAGACCCGGCGACGACGCCGAGGCGGTCCGGCTCGTCCGCCCTGAGCAGCTTTCGCCGGAAATGCTGGTTTTCGAAAGCCACCGGCGGGCCTGGCGGAGCTGGCTCAGGCAGAGGAATTTCGGGTGAAGGCTGAGATCATCGCCGTTGGAACCGAGCTCCTCCTGGGGCAGATTGTGGATACCAACTCGGCGTACCTGGCCCGGGAGCTGGCCGAGCTGGGCATCGACCTTTACTGGGTCAGCCAGGTTGGGGACAACCTGGACCGGCTCAGCGAGGCGATTTCCAGAGCCCTGGGCCGGTCGGACCTGGTAATCCTCAGTGGGGGGCTGGGGCCGACGGAGGACGACCTGACCCGGGATGCCATCGCCCGGGTGCTGGGTGAAAGCCTCTATATCGACCCGGAGCTTGAGGCCGCCCAGCGGGCCTTTTGGGCGGCCCGGGGTCTGGAGATGCCGCCCCGCAACCTGACCCAAGCGATGCTTATCCCATCGGCTCGGCCGATCCCCAACCCCATTGGGACCGCCCCGGGTTGGTGGGTGGAGAAGGACGGCCGCATCATCGTCGCCATGCCGGGGGTTCCCCGGGAGCTTACCCGGATGTGGGAGCATGAGGTCAAGCCCCGGCTCCGGAGCCTTACCGGGGCGGCCGCCATCCTCTCCCGAACCCTTAAGGTGGTCGGACGGGGGGAGTCGGCGGTTGAAGATGTCATTCGGCCCCTGGTAAGGTCATCCAATCCCACCGTGGCGACCTACGCCAAGCCCGATGGCATCCACATCCGCATCACGGCCAAGGCCGGTACTCCCGAGGCCGCCTGGACCCTGATTAAGCCGGTGGAGGCCCAGATCCGGGCCCTGCTGGGACCGGACATCTACGGCACCGACGATGATACGCTGGAGGGGACCATCCTGGGCCTCCTCCGGGCGCTGGGCTGGCGGCTGGGGCTCATCGAACTACTCACCGGGGGCCTGCTGGCCGCCGCCCTTTCCGAGCCGCCGGAGGCCCGGGGCGTGCTGGCCGGGGCCCTTGTGCTGACGGGCCCGGCGGAACTGGCGCGTCTTGGCTTTAACCCCGAGGCTTTTCAGAAAGCCGGCCCCGGAAACCTGGCCCTGAAGCTAGCGGCGGCTGCCCGGGAGCAGTTCGGGGCGGAGGTGGGCTTGGCCACGGTGGGCGACGAGACTCTGGGCGGATGGGGCGAGCCGCCCGGCGCCGCCTTTGTGGGCCTCGACTTAGCAGGGCAGGCCGTTTATCAGCGGCTCGTGGTTCCGATGAGCCGGCCCGAAGTCCGACGCCGGGCCGTTCTGACCGCCTTCCACCTCCTCTGGCGGGGCCTCCGTGGTCGGGTCGCGTCCGATTAGGGTGCTGGCGGCGCCCCAGGGCTTCAAAGGTTCCCTGGCCCCCCTGGCGGCGGCCCGGGCCATCGCTGAAGGGGTTCGTGCCGTCTGGCCCGAAGCCGAGGTAGACCTGGCGCCTGTGGCCGATGGGGGTGATGGGACCGTGGACGCTCTGGTTCTGGCCACGGGCGGCCGGAAGCTTCGGGTAAAGACCATCGACCCCCTGGGCCGACCCATCGAGGCCGAGATCGGGGTGCTAGGTGACGGCCAGACGGCCGTGGTGGAGATGGCCCAGACTTCGGGCCTGGCTCGCCTCCGGCCCGAGGAGCGAAACCCGCTGGTGACTACCACCTACGGTACCGGCCTGCTTATCCGGGCGGCCCTCGATGCCGGGTTCCGGCGGCTCATCGTGGGCATCGGGGGGAGTGCAACGAATGACGGGGGCGCCGGAATGCTCCAGGCCCTGGGCATGGCCCTCCTGGACCGGGACGGCCGACCCATTCCGCCCGGGGGTCAGGGACTTCTAAGCCTGGACCGCATTGACCCCGCCGGCCTCGACCCTCGCCTGGGGGAAGCTGAGATCACCGTGGCGTCGGACGTAACCAACCCCCTCTGCGGGCCGGAAGGGGCGGCTGCCGTCTACGGACCCCAAAAGGGGGCGACGCCTGAGATGGTTGGCCTGCTGGATGAGGCCCTGGCCCACTTTGCAAAGGTCGTCCGCCGGGACCTGGGTAGGGACGTGGCCCAAGTGCCCGGGGCCGGAGCGGCGGGGGGCCTGGGGGCTGGCCTCCTCCTTCTGCCCAACGTCCGCATCCGGCCGGGGGCGGAGGTGGTGTTCGAAGCCGTCGGGATCGACGCCCGCCTGGCCGCGGCCGACCTGGTTTTCACTGGGGAGGGGGCTGTGGACCGGTCGACCGTGTTCGGGAAGACCCCGGCCCGACTAGCCGAACGGGCCCGGGCCCACGGCCGGCCGCTAGTGGTCTTTACGGGGCGGCTCGGGCCGGGCTACGGAGAGCTCTACCGTCTGGGAGTGGGGGCGGTCGTTCCCATCGTGCCAGGACCTGTGGGCGAGACCGAGGCGATGGCCCGGGCCTTCGAGTTTTTAAAGGACGCCACCGAGCGGACCTGCCGCCTGCTAGCCCTGGGCCTTGGGCTGGCCGGTGGCCGGACGGCTTAGGCGTCCGCAAGTTGATATAATTAAGCGGATCAAGGAGCGCCGATGGTAGGGTTGAACTTGACTGCCCTCTTCCGGGCCATCGGCCTGCCGGCCACCGAAAGGCTATGTCAGCGCTTCTATGAGGCTTACCCGGGCCTTATGGCCTGGCTTATCCTCACGGCCCCGGTCTGGCTTTCCTTTATCCATCCCACCGTCGGCCTTGCGGTGGTAGCCTGCGGCTTCGTCGTCTTCGTGGCCAAGGTTTTTTATTACGGGGTGAGCGCCCTCATCAACCGGCCATGGATAATCCGCTCCAGTCGGGAAGACTGGCTTTCCCGCCTTGAAGGCCACCCCGAGTGGCGCCGGCTCAAGGTCATCTTTCTTATCCGGGCCTACCGGGAATCCAACTACGGGATGCTCCGGGCCAGTGTCCAGTCCATCTACGACTCCAACTGGCCGAAGGACGCGACCGGGCGGCTGGTTAACGTCGAAGTTGTTTACTGCACCGAGCAGAATGACCCCATTACCCCGCCCCTGGTGGCCCGGCTCCGGGAGGAGTTTGCGGGTATGCTGCCCATCCGGGAGCTGGCCCACCCCGAGGAGCCCGATGTTTTACCGGGTCCCAGCTCGGCCATGCACTGGGCGGGCCGGGCGCTTTACCGGGAGGCCCTGGCCCGGGGTGAAGATCCCTGGCGGGTGCTCATCGTGGACCTGGATTCGGATACCCGGTTCCACCCGAACTTTCTGCCGGCCCTGGTGGTGACTTTTCTGGAGGACCCGGAACGGCGATTTCACCTTTACCAGCCGGTGGTCCTCTTCACCCTGGACTACTGGCAGGCTCCCCTCCACAGCCGGCTAGCGGCTCTGGCCACCTCTGCCCACACCGTGGGCTGGATCCGGCGGCCGGAAATCGCCTTTACCGGCGCGGCCGGAACTCTGGGCCTTTACGCCACCGTGGACTTCTGGCCTACCAACTCCCACAGCCAGGACAGCGGGGTGGAGTTTAGGCTCCGGGCCAGGTATGGGGAACGCTTCCGGGTAGTGGGGATACCCATCCCGGTCTGGGTCTACCCGGTGATGGCCATCGGGGACCGTTCGACGACCCTGGCCAGGCTCCGTACTTACGTCCGCTCCTTCCAGAGCCTTTTTAAGCAGAGCGCCCGCTGGCGGGAAGGGCCCCTGGACGAGTTCGTGGAGGCGGCCCGCATCGGCCATATTCCGCTCCTCCTGGCCAAGCTCTGGTCGGGCCTGGAGCGGGACCTGCTTACCCTGATCCCAGGGATCGGGTTTACGGCGGCCAAGCTAATCGATTCAGTCCTTTACCCGTATTACAGCGTGGAGACGATGAACTGGGTGGTGGGCATTACCCTCACCGGGGTTACTTTCCTGGGGCTAGTGGTTTATTGGTCGTTGCTGGCGGAGCCGGAGTGGGTTGGGCCGGGGCGGCCAGGCCTGCGGGGCTTTCGAGATATGTTTCTTTTTTGGCTGGTCTTCCCCTTCTATATCCCCATTCTCACGGGCGTCGCCGGTCTGCGAACCTCTACCGCCTACTTGCTGGGGCACCGGCCTCGGGGCCACTACGTTCCGACTCCAAAATAGCCGTCAGAACCAACCCACCGACCGGTACCAGTCGTAGGTTAGTTTAAGCCCCTGGTGCAGGCTCACCTCGGTCTTAAAACCCAGCTCCGCCTCAATCCGGCCGCAGTCGCAGACCCAGTCGCCGGCCGTAATCTCCACCGCCTTATCGTAGCTGAAGACCATGGGCCGGTGCCGGACCTGGGCCACCAGGTCGGCGGCCGCGCCGGCCAGGCGGAAGGCCCAGCCTGGGGCCGGAAGGGTTGGGCCGGGCCGGCCCATCACCTCCCCGATAGCCGTGGCCAGGGTGCGAAAGGAGTACGGGGTGGGGTCGGCGATGTGGTAAATCCCGGCGGCCCGGGGCGACTCGGCCGCCGACACAATGCCCCGCACCAGGTCGCCCACGTAAATTAGGCTAAAACGGCGCTCGGTGCAGAGGACCGGCCGGACCCCAAGCTTCACCACCCGAAAATAGAGGAGTCCCTCGCCGTCCCGGGGGCCGTAAACGATGGGGGGGCGCAGGATCACCCACTCCACCGGGGAGTTCCGTATAACCTGCTCCTCGGCCAGCCGCTTGCTCTTGCCGTAAACGCTTACGGGGTTTGGGGGCTCGGCCTCCGTTCGGGCCGTCCCGGGACGGGAAGGGCCGGCGGCGGCCAGGCTTGACAAAAAGATGAGCTTGCGGCAGGAGCGACCGGCCCGGCCCAGGGCCGACAGCAGGTTGGCCGTGCCGGTGACATTGATCTGGAAAAACTCCTGCGGGTGCAGGGCCCGGGTAAGGCCGGCCACGTGAAAGACCACCTCCGCCCCAGCAAAGACCCCGTCGAGGCTCTCCGGTCGGGTGAGGTCAGCCCGCACCAGCTCCACCGGCAGGCTCGCCAGCCAGCGGGCCCGGTCGGGGTTGCGGACCGGGCATCGGACCCGCCAGCCCCGGCTGACCAGGGCCTCGACCAGGTGGCTCCCGATGAAGCCGGTTGCGCCGGTTACGACGCAGACTTTTGAAGGACTCACGGCCTAGTCCTGGACCAGGCCCACTTCCCGGGCGGTCTCGGCCACGGCCGCCAGCATCCGCTCCAAGTGTTCGTCGGTGTGGGTGGCGATGCAGCTGGTTCGGATAAGCTCACTGCCGGGGGTGACGGCCGGGGCCACGGCCGCATTGACGTAGACGCCCCGGTCAAAAAGGCCCTTCCAGAAGCGGCCCACCTTGAGCTCATCGCCGAGAATGATGGGGACGATGGGGCTCTGACTGCGGCCCGTGCTGAGGCCCAGCCGCTCGAAGCCTTCTTTAAGGACCCGGGCGTTGTGCCAGAGCCGCCTCAGCCGCTCCGGTTCTCGCTGGATGATACGCAGGGCCGCCAAGGCGGCCGCGGCCGAGGCCGGGGGAATGCTAGCGCTGAAAAGGAAGGAGCGGGCGGTGTGCTTGATGTACCAGACGACGTCGGCCGGGCCGGCCACAAAGCCGCCGGTGGAGGCGAAGGACTTGGAAAACGTCCCCATAATGACGTCCACCTGATCGAGCAGGCCGAAGTGCTCGGCGGTGCCCCGGCCGGTGGGACCGAGCACACCAAGGCCGTGGGCGTCGTCCAGGAAGAGCCGGGCACCATAGCGCCTTTTGAGCTCGACGATGCGGGGAAGGTCCGCCAGGTCCCCTTCCATGCTGAAGACGCCGTCCACTACGATGAGGACCCCATGGTCCGGGGAATACTGCTCCAGGAGCCGCTCCAGATCCGCCATGTCGTTATGCTTGAAACGCGCCGTCTGGCCGAAGGAGAGCCTGGTGGCGTCGACGATGGAGGCGTGGTCGGCCCGGTCGATGAGGGCCACGTCCCGACGGCCCACCAGGGCAGAAATGGCCCCCAGGTTGGTCTGGAAACCGGTAGTGAACACCAGGGCGGCTTCCTTTCCAAGCCAGCGAGCAAGCTCCTGTTCGAGCTCTTCGTGGAGGTCTAGGGTGCCGTTGAGGAGGCGGGAGCCGGTGCAGCTGGTGCCGTATTTTTCGACGGCCTTTATGGCGGCCTCCACGACCTCGGGGTGCTGGGTAAGGCCCAAGTAATTGTTGGAGCCGAACATGAGCATCTTGCGGCCGTTGATAACCACCTCGGGGCCGGCCTGGGACTGGAGGGGGATGAAGTATGGATACATCTGCTGGGCCTGGGCCAGCTGGATGGTGCTGGCCCGGCTAAACTGCCGGCATTTCTCGAAAAGATCCATCGGTACCTCCCTCTGGTGTCTCGACTTTTCAAGGGATTTGCCTTATAGATACTACTGCATTCCGTCGGGCCTGTCTTTCGCACCGGCGGCCGGATGTTTCCCCGTTCCGGGGTTGCCCGCCGGCCCATTTGACTCCCAACGGGGAGCGCAATTATATTGTTTTCGGTGAGCGGCCTATGGGCATGAGCGAACGCTACCGCAAGGTGCTCCGCAAGCACCGCAAGAAGCGCAAAAAGCTGGAGGAGCGGCGCCGGCTGATGCGCCTCGGCCTCTGGCCGCCGGCGGGCCACCAGACCGCGGGGTCTCCGGCCGCTCCCCAGGCCTCGCGTCCCGCCGGCTAGTCTGCCCTGGTAGGCCCACTGATGACAGATGGGTGAGTTCAGCCCGAATTCCCAACGGCTCTGCCGTTTCGCGGTGGCCACCCTTGGCTGCCGCTTGAATCAGGCCGAATCCGACGAACTGGAGCGGCGGCTTGCGGCCGTCGGCCTGATGCCGGTGGAGCCGGAGGATGGGGCCGACGTTTACGTGGTGAATACCTGCACCGTGACCCACATCGCCGACCGGAAGGCCCGCCACCTGATCCGCCAGCTGAAGCGGTCCAATCCGGGGGCCATTGTGGTGGTGACCGGCTGCTACGCCCAGGTGGCGCCCGGGGAGCTGCTGGCCATGCCCGAGGTGGACCTGCTGGTGCCGAACCGAGAGAAGGACCGGCTCCCGGAAATCGTTCTGGGGGAATGGGAGCAGCGGTTCGGCCCGGTCCCCACCCGCCTCGGGGACCTGGCTGCCGCGGCCTACACCTGGGCGGACCGGCCCGGGCATGCCCGGGCCCTTTTGAAGATTCAGGATGGGTGCAATTACGTCTGCGCCTTCTGCATCGTTCCCCGGGCCCGGGGGCGGCACCGATCCGTTCCCCTCCCTGAGCTGACCGAAAAGACCCGCCAGTTCGCCGCCGCAGGCTTCGAAGAAGTGGTCCTGACCGGGGTCTGCATCGGGGCTTACGGCCTGGAATGGGACGGCCGGTCCCACTTTTACGAGCTGGTCTGTGCCCTCCTGGAGCAGACACCAATCCGCCGGATCCGCTTCTCGTCCATTGACCCGGCCGACTTTGACCTACGCCTGCTGGACCTTTTCCCCAGCGAGCGGCTCTGCCGCCACTTCCATCTGCCCCTGCAAAGCGGTAGCGACCGGGTGCTGGCCCGGATGCGGCGGCGGTACACGGTGGGGCAGTACCGGGAGCTGGTGGCGGCCATCCGGTCCCGGGTGCCGGGGGCCTTTGTGGCGGCTGACGTCATCGTGGGCTTCCCGGGCGAGTCGGAGGCCGACTTTGAGGCCACCTATCGACTCTGCCAGGAGCTGGAGTTTGCCGGCCTGCACGTCTTCCGGTATTCGCCCCGCCCGGGGACCCTGGCGGCCCGCTTCCCCGACCAGGTTTCCGAAGGTGTAAAGAAGGCCCGGAGCGAGCGGCTTATCGCCCTGGCCGAGGAGTCGGCCGCGGCGTTCCGGAGAAGCCAGGTTGGCCAGGTGCTCGAGGTCATCGTGGAGGGGCCGGCCGAGGCGGGCCCCGAAGGCCGCTGGTGGGAGGGGCTGGCCGACAACTACCTGCGGGTGCGGTTTCCGGCGACTGAGGCCGCTGTCGGCCGGCTCCGTCGGGTCCGGGTTACCGGCTGCGAGGGCGACCTGCTGGTGGCCCATCCCGTCTAAAGGAGGTATAAGTGAACGTCTTTAACCGGGTGGTTGTGATACTCCTGCTCCTGGTGTTTATAAGTTGTACGTTGCTGGCGATTTTGGCGGCGATGGTGGCCCCGGTTCAGGCGGCAAGCGCCCTTTCGGACTTTTCCCGCAACTGGCTTGGGGAGTTCTTCCGAAACCTCACCGAGGCCACCTTTGAGGAGCGGCTGGTGTTCTTCCTCTTCGGCAGCTTCCTCGCCTTCATCGCCTTCATCATTCTGGTCCTGGAGCTTTTACCCGGGCGCCCGTCGGGGGTAAGGTTGACCGGGGTGCCGGGGGAGGCCGTTCTGAGCGTGGACGCTATAGTCCAGCGACTTAAATACGAACTGGAAAGCGTCGCCGGCATCCGGGAGGCCCGGCCGAGGGTTCGGCCCCGGGGCCGGCAGGTGGACCTAGACCTGGAGCTGCGTCTTGACTCGAATGTGGACGTGGGTCCGAAGACCCAGGAGGCCGTCGACCTGGCCCGGCGGGTACTGACGGAGCGCCTTGGGGTGGCACCACGGCAGATTCGGGCCGTGGTGCGGTCGGTGGAACGGCCCCGGCCGACCCCTGCCGCCGAGCCGGTCCGCCAGGAGCCCGCCCCGCCCCCACCCACCGAAACGCCGCCGTAAGGGGACGGGTTGGATTCTGAACAAATTATCGAGGCCCTCCTCTTTGCCGCCGGCCGACCCGTTCCGATGGGGCGGCTTGCTCAGGCCGCTCAACTATCCCTTGAAGATACCCAGGCCGCCCTGGACCGCCTTGAGGCTGTCCTGGCCGGGCGGGGGGTCCGGCTCCAGCGGTTTCGGGACACGGTGGCCCTGGTCACCGCCCCGGAGGCGGCCCCGGCGGTGCGCCGGTTCTTCGAGCTAGAGCCGCCGCCGAAGCTTTCCCGGCCCCTGCTGGAAACCCTGGCGGTGGTGGCCCTTCTCCAGCCGGTGACTCGGGCCGAGGTGGACCGGGTTCGGGGGGTATCTTCTGAGCGGGCGCTGGCCGTGCTGGTGGCCAGGGGCCTGGTGGAGGTCGTGGGCTGGGCCGAGGGGCCGGGCCGGCCGGCCCTTTATGGCGTGACCCGCCAGTTCCTGGAAACTTTCGGCCTGGAGTCTGCTGAAGCCGTGGCCAACCGCCTCGACCCGGAGGGCATGCTCCGGCGCCGGCTTCGGGAGCTTCGGACTACGGCCTGAGCCTTCAGTTGCCGGGATACTTCTCCGCCAGCAGGCCGGCTACCGCCTCCAGGAACACCCGGTCTTCGGAGCCGAAAGGGTCCAGTAGGTTGCTGTCGATGTCGACCTCGCCCAGGACCCGCCCGTCCCGCTTGATGGGCACCACGATTTCCGAGCGGGTGTACGGAAAGCAGGCCAGGTAGCGGGGTTCCTTGGTGACGTCGGGGACCACCACCGTCTGGCCGGTCTCGGCGGCCAGGCCGCAGATGCCGACCCCAATGGGGATTCGCCCGTGGGCGGTGGGCTCCGGACCGTCCCAGGCCAGGAGGACCAGCTGGTGGTGGATCACCCAGTAGATGCCCACCCACTGGTACTTGCCGAAGGCATCCCGCAGCCGCCGAACCGTCTCCACCAGGGCGGAGGCCCAGTCCCGGGCGCCCGTGATGGCTTCTTTGAGCTCGGCCAGCTTGGCCGCGTACTCAGCCGGCAGATCTTGGAGACCTGGGGTGCTCACCGGGTCGTCTCCCGCACGGGCGTCGAGCTTCCGGCCAGTAGGGCGCTTACCTCCCGAAGGTCCGTGAGGTTTGGGAGCTCCCGGACCAGGGCGACAAGGCGGTCAACGGCCCCGGGGGTGAGCGCTCGGCCGGCGCAGTCCCGGAACTTGGCAACCAGTTCCTCCCAGCTTACCGGGTTCTTCGGGTCGCCCCTAGGCTCCTCCACCCGCCGGCTGAGAACCCGGCCGTCCTTAAGGTAAACCTTGACCAGGGGAACGTCAACGCCGCTGTGAAGGTCATCCTGAAGGCCGCTGCCGACGGGCAGGGAATCGTACCAAACCCGCTTCACCCGGGCCATGAGGGCCCGAACCTCCGGGCGGTTCACCATCTCGTCGGTGAAGGTTGCCAGGTTAATTTGCCGGTCCAGGATGGCCGCCGCCAGGCAGTATTCGATGCTGAATTTCCCTTCCAGGCCGGTCTTCGGGGAGGTGTGGATGAGGGGGGTTCCCACCGGCGAGACCAGGGCCTCAACGGCCTCAACCTCTTCGGGCCGGAAGGGTTCGGCCGCCAGCAGCAGGAAAATGGCATCAAGGGCCCGGTGGGTTTCGGCGCAGCAGGGGTAAACCTTAACCGCAATGCCGGGGTCGAGGACCTGCCAGCGCTCCCCGAGGTCCTCGGTGAGGGCCTCGGCCTTGATGGCCCCTCCGGCCGAGTAAATTGCAAGGAAGCCGAGGGGGCCGTCTAGGCTGGAGTCATCAGCGGTGAAGTCCAGGCTGGCCAGGGTTGCCGCCTCAACCCCGACCCGGGCGGCTAGGCCGGCGTGAAGTGGTTTAGTCATAGTTCCAAAGTTTTTCTTAAGGCCGGAGGCCATGGAGGCGGCAATCCCCAGAGCCCGGCGGGTCCCCTCGGGGCCGAGCCCCAGGAGGCGGGCGCAGCCGGCCGCGGCGGCCAGGGCGCCCAGGGTTGAGGTGTTGTGCCAGCCGGCGATGTAATGTGACGCGCCGATGGCCGCGCCCAGCCGCCCGGCCACCTCGTCGGCGATGACGTAGGCTGCCAGGACGTCCCGGCCGGACCGACCGGTAGTTTCGGCGACGGCAAAAAGGGCGGGAACGACGGGGGCACTGGGGTGGCCCCGGAGTGAATGCTGGACGTCGTCGTAATCGAGGGCGTGGGCAGCAGCCCCGTTGACGAGGGCGGCGTAGGCGGGAGTCGTGTGCCGATTCTGCCCCCAGAGGGCCGCCCCGTCGGACAGGTTGGGGGCGAGCTGGGCAGTGAGGGTGGCCGGGGGCTCAACGGAACCGGCCAAGGCAACCCCGAGGGTGTCCAGGATGGCCCGGGTTGCCACGTCTAGAGCTGGGAGTGGGATCCGGTCAGTTGGGAAACCGGCGATGAACTCGGCAAGGGTTGGGGTGACGGCCATGCTCACGCTCCTTTGTGGAATCGCCGGCTGATTATAAAGCAGGGGGGAAAGGTTAGGCAAAAAGTTCGGGGAGCCTTTCGGCCGTTGGGTTGCAGCCTTATGGCATCTCAAGCAACTGTAACCGATTCCCAACCCGTTGCCGGGTCGGAGCCTCGGCCCCTGGTTGCTCGAGATTGCCTTTCGGCCGCTTCCCGCTCAGCCTACTTGGCTCCCCGAATCGCCGGGGTACCTGCTGGATTTTTAACCGGGTTCCTTACCGTACTACCGGCCCCGGCATTTTTACTTTAGCAAATCGGGCCGGCTTTGTCAATACCCCCGGCACGAGTTTTCCACAACTTTTCGGTCAGCCCTCGGCCTCCGCCTGCACCCCGTTGGGGCAGCGCACCTCCCCGAGGCGGGCGGTGAGCTTGGCCTTTAAGCTTTCCAGGAAGTGCCGGTAACCTGCGGTGTTTATGCCCTCTACCGTCATGATGAGGGCGTCCTCGCCGGTGTCGGAGTAGTAGCCCTTGCGTAGGCCGACGCGACCGAACCGGTATTTTTCGTAGAGGCGTTGGGCCACGGTGTTGGAGACCCGGACCTCGAGGGTTACATGGGTGGCCCCGAGGCGGCTGGCGGCCTCGATGGCCTTCAGGAGGATCAGTTCACCGAAGCCCTGTCCCCGCCGCTCGGGACGGACGGCGATGGTGGTGATATGGGCTTCCTCCTGGAAGACCCATAGGCCTACGTAACCGATGAGCTCGCCCGGTTTTTGGCTGGGGTCGTCGGGCTCCTGCCGGAGGACAAAGTAGTGGGCCAGGCGGTTCTCGGTGATCTCCCGGTAAAAGGCCGACTCCGGCCACGGGGTGGGGAAGGAGCGCTTTTCAATGAGCATGACCTGCGGTACATCGGCCGGCTTCATCCTTTCGAAGACAAGCATGGGTGACTGAACCTAAAACCTAAGGTGAACCAGGGGCAGGTCTTTCATGGTCAGGAGCCCAGGCGCTGCTTCGACCACCCTGGGGATGGCGTTAACTACCAAGGCGGCTGTTCCAAGGTCGCCGTGGACCCCACCGGGAACCTCAACCTCGAGGGGCGGAACCCCGTCGATAGCGAGGGTGTCCCGGGGGTTCTTGGCCCCGACGTAGATTTCCAGGGTCAGCTCGACCACGGGTTCGCCGTCCCGGAAGCCCCGCCCCACCTGCCGCAGGCCGGCCACCTGCCCGGGTCGGACGGTGAAGTACTCAGTCGAGGCCGGCTCATCGGCGACCACGGGCTCGACCTCTTCCCGGTATTCGTTGAGCCGCCACCCCAGCCCCGAAGCAAGTAAGTAAGTGGACTCCCGCAGGCCGACGTGGCGGACGCGGCCCGCCGCGGCTGCGGCCCGGAACTGCTCCTGGCTGAGGCCGACCCCAACCTTTTCCTGGAGCTGGCGGCGGCGTCTGGCCGCGTCGACGACTCGCCAGACCGAAACCCGCCGGATCTGCTGGCAGACGCCGCTGAAAAAAAGGGCCAGCGTATCCATCACAAAGCCGGGGTTTACCCCGGTGCCGAGGATGGTAACCCCGTGCTTTTGGGCCAGCATATCCAGCTGGCGGGCCTGGTCGGGGTAGCCGGCCCACGGGTAGGCGAGCTCCTCGCAAGTGGAGACCACGTTAGCCCCGGCCTCGATAATGGTGGCAAGTTGCCGGTAAACTTGGGGAAAGTAGGACCCGGTGCAGAGGACGACCACGTCTGGTGAGGTCTCGTCAAGGGTCCGGGTGAGGTCGGGACTTACGCCTAGCCCGAGTTTTCGGCCGAGGCCGAGGAGTTCCCCCAGGTCTTGGCCGGCCTTCTGGGGATCGATGTCGACGCCGCCCTTAACCTCGAGATAGGAGCGGGTGAGGGAAAGCCGGGCGGCTTCCTGGCCGATGGGCCCGAGGCCTACAAAGAGGACACCAATTCTTTCTGACACAGCCCTCTCCTCCGAAGGGTGTCTGAGCGATCAGAGGGCGATTAGGCTCGTTTCGTAGAGCCGGGTGAAAATCCGCTGCCACAGCTTCTTTGAGGGGTCGATGGCCTCGAAGTCGGCGGCGAGCTGTTCGGGCAGCCGGGGAGTAATGATGACGGTGGCCTGGCGGCGCTGGAACC
This sequence comes from Chloroflexota bacterium, assembly GCA_040289115.1. Classification (GTDB taxonomy): domain Bacteria; phylum Chloroflexota; class Dehalococcoidia; order JAUQQI01; family JAUQQI01; genus JAUQQI01. The sequence goes on along the minus strand of PSKS01000006.1, from coordinate 36,735 downwards.
GGTGGTCGAGGATCTCGTCCAGGTGGGTGACCTCGTGGGGGTAGTGGGGTACCAGGCCGGTGATGATAATGAGGCTCTGCTCGACCATCTGGCGGTAGAGCTCCAGGCTTACATGGGTGGCGATCCGGTATTCCTGGAGGACCTTTGGGTCGCCGCCTTCGGCTGGCCGGGGCTGGTGGGCCAGCTCGATTTTGAGCATGTAGGCGTTCATGGCGAAGTCCCGCCAGGGCATCAAGGTGAAGCCGACGGGCGGCTGCCGGCCCTTAAGGATGTCCACCATGAAGTTGACGATGCGGGCGGTGCGTTGGCGGTCGGCGTTGAAGATGAGCCAGCCGATCCCTTCCCGGAGGTAGGTATCCAGCCCCTCAAGGTAGTTATTCAGGCGGCTTAGCAGGTCCCGGTCCTGAATCCGGATGGCGCTGACCATGGCCTTTGCTCCCTACGACCCCGGACTGACAACTTCTGCCGCTTCCCTTTAAGTTTATTATATAAACCCACCGCCGACTGAGCCTCAGCGTACGCCGCAGGTGACGAAGTTTCGCAAAAGCCCCGGTAGGCCGGCCTTGGCAGGGGCGGTTTGTTGGGGTTATACTTAGGTTTGGTGGTTACAGGTTTTTGGGCTGCCCGCCGGGGTAGCTCAGGTGGTAGAGCAGCGGACTGAAAATCCGCGTGTCGGCGGTTCGACTCCGCCCCCCGGCACCAACAAAAGACCAAATATATAGCGGCCAGCTAATGGTTTATGCTTAGCTGGCCGCTATATATTTGGTGGGAGTTGGTGGAAGTAGCTGAAGGGGGCTGTCTCCCGCTGCAGGTCGGGCAAAACTGGGAATGGCCCAGCCGCTTCCGGACCACCCGGGGGGTTCACCCTTCGGTTAGCGGCATGGTAGTATGGGGTAGTCCTGCTGTCTCCAGGTGAAGCTCCCGCGGCAAAGAACCTGATGGTTCCGTGGGGCCTCCGGCCCTAAGTGCCGTTTACGGCCGAATCACCGCCAGCTTAATTTCGGTCATCTCCTCGATGGCATATCGGAGGCCTTCCCGCCCAAGGCCGCTGTCTTTCACCCCGCCGTACGGCATATGGTCGGCCCGGAAGTTGGACGCATCGTTTACGATAACCTGGCCCACTTCCAGCTCGTCGATACACCGCAGGGTCTCCCCCAGGTCCCGGGTAAAAACGGCCGCATTGAGGCCGTAGTTTGACAAGTTCACCTGCTGGATGGCCTCATCCACGGTGCTGAAGGTCGCCACAGCTACCAGGGGCGCAAAGACCTCCTCGCACACCACCTTCATCTCCGGGGTGGTTCGGGTCAGAACCGTCGGCCAGAACATGTTGGCCTCCCGCCGCCCGCCCGTAAGCAGGGCCGCCCCGGCCTCCCGGGCCTCGATAACCCAGGACTCCACCTTCTGGGCTGCCGGTTCGTCGATCATCGGCCCCACATCGGTCTCCTCAAGCAGGGGATCCCCCAGTTTTAGGGCCTCAACCCTGGGCACAAACCGGTCGAGAAACGCCTGCTCAATATCTTTATGCAGATAAATGCGCTGGACCGAGATGCACGACTGGCCCGCATGGGCAAAAGCCCCGAATACGGTCGCATCCACCGCCCGCTCCAGGTCGGCGCTGGGGAAGATGATGTTGGCCGAGTTAGACCCAAGCTCAAGGGTAACCTTCTTGAGCCCAACCCGGTCCCGGATATACTTGCCCACCGGGACGCTGCCGGTAAAGCTTATCTTGCGCACCTTCGGGCTGGTCAGGAGGATGTCCGTCACCTCGGCGCTGGCTGGCACGACGCTCACGGTGCCGGGCGGGAAGCCGGCTTCTTCCAGGATCTCGGCCAGCTTAAGGGCGGTTAGGGGCGCCTTCTCGGTGGGCTTTACCACCACGGTGTTGCCCGCGGCCAGGGCCGGGGCCACCTTGTGGGCAACCAGGTTAAGGGGAAAGTTAAAGGGGGTAATCGCCCCAACAACCCCCACCGGCTGCCGGTAAAAGTACCCAACCCGCCCCTCCCCGGCCGGGACCGCATCCATCGGCACGTACTCGCCCCCAACCCGCCGGGCCTCTTCCGAGGCGATCCGGAAGGTGTAGACGGCCCGGGCAACTTCGGCCCGGGCCGTCCGGATGGGCTTGGCCACCTCCAGGGCGATAGTTCGGGCCAGTTCCTCCTGCCGGGCGGCAATCTTCTGGCTGACGGTCAGGAGCATATCGGCCCGCTTGTAGGCCGGCACCCGCCGGTAAGCCTTAAAGGCTTCAGCGGCCGCCTCAATGGCCAGCTCCATCTGCCGGGCACTGGCCCGCCGAACGACGGCAACCGTCTCGCCGTTGTACGGGTTCTTGTCCTCGATAAGGTCCCCTTCGCCTTCAACCCATTCACCGGCGACGAAGATCTTGGTCACTTCGCCCATCGGTCAACCTCCTGTTCCGCCGGAATTTGAGGACCGAGGCCGGGCTGTCGGAAAATTGGGATGGTGCGGTCGGTTTAAGCCCGCCCTGAAATTTTACAACCTAAGCCCATGACCATATTTGACCGGATAAGACAATCCTGCGCCCAGGTTGCCCAGCAGGCCCAGTTCGTTCGGGTCGCCGCCGACCGGATTGGGCCCTACGCCCGGAGTTTGCCCCTCGACCGGCTGGGCAAACTTCAGCTCGACCCCAGGTATCACTTCTTTGGGCCGCCTGAGGCGACCCTGGCTTACATTCTCACCCTGGATACCGTCAATTTCGGCTCCGGATATTTCCCCCAGCTCCAAAAGCGGCCCGGCCTTTCGGGCTATTTTACGATTGCCTCCGCCCTTAAAGATTACTTCGAGGCCCACGGCCCCCCGGATGCCCAAACCCTGACCGAAATCACTCCGGCCGACTGCCACCGCATCTTCGGCCAGGAGCCGGACGGCGGCCCCCGCACCGAACTTATGGGTCTATTCGCCCGGGCCCTTAACGACCTGGGCCGCCTCCTCTTGGGTCGCTTTGGCGGCGATTTTGTCCGCCTGGTTGAGGCCGCCGACCATTCGGCTGAAAGGCTTATATATATCCTGGCCGAGATGCCCTTCTTCCGGGACGTGGCCCCTTACCGGGGCTTCGAAGTTGCCTTTTACAAGCGGGCCCAGCTCACCTGCGCCGACCTCTGGCTGGCTTTCCAGGGCCGGGGTTACGGCTACTTTCGGGATATCGACGGGCTGACCATCTTCGCCGATAATCTGGTACCCCACGTCTTGCGGGTGGACGGGGTCCTTATCTACGACCCGGTTCTGGCCGAGCGGGTCGACCGGGGGGAGCTGATCCCCCAAGGCTCAGCCGAAGAGGTCGAGATCCGGGCCTGCGCTGTGCATGCCGCCGAGCTCATGGTGGCCGAACTACGCCGGGCCGGTCGGCCGGTTTCGGCCCGGGAGCTGGATTACCTGCTCTGGAACCGGGGCCAGGAGCCGAAGTATAAGGCGGTGCCCCGCCACCGGACCCGGACGGTGTTTTACTGAGATGGTCCCGAACCGCGGCATCTACCAGGTTGGCCTCGCCCTCTACGCTGGCCTAGCCCTGGTGGCCCTGGCCTTCGGCTACTGGCAGGTTATAGCGGCCCCGGAGCTCCTTAGGCGGCCGGAAAACAGCCGGCCACTGGACCTGCTCCTCCGGAGCCCACGGGGGGCCATCTTGGACCGGAACGGGGTGGTACTGGCCAGGTCGGCGGCCGGACCCGACGGGATTTACCGCCGGGAGTACCCGGTGCCGGAGGCCGCCCCGGTGGTGGGTTATTTCAACCCGAGCCTGGGCCGGGCCGGGGTGGAGGCGGTGGCCAACGACACCCTCCAGCAGGTCCGCTGGCCTCAGTGGCCCTGGACCCTTCAGGCCGGCGTGGCCGCCCGGGACGTCCGGCTTACCCTAGATGCCAACCTTCAGGCCCAGATATTCCGGCTCTTCGGGGGGCGGCCCGGGGCGGCGGTGGTCATGACCCCCGACGGCGCCGTCCTAGCCCTGGTCTCAAGCCCCACCTTCGACCCGAACCGCCTGGCGGCCGGTCAGCCCCAGGAGGCCGCTTTGGGCTACCTTCGGACGCTGCAGGCCGACGGCGGGGCGCCCCTTCTTAACCGGGCGACCCAGGGCCAATACGCCCCAGGTTCCACCTTTAAGACGGTCACCCTGGCGGCGGCCCTGGAGCTGGGGGCAGTAAGGCCCGACGAAGCCTTTGAATACCAGCTTAACCCCCAGGACGCCTCTCACCCGGTCCCCTGGCACACCAACGGCTTTGTCAACTGCGGGAACATCTACCTGCTGGCCTCGGGCAACCGGGTGCGGCTGGACCTGGCCCATGCCTACGCCTGGAGCTGTAACGTAACCCACGCCAACCTAGCCCTCCGCCTCGGAGCCCCGGCCCTGTTGGATTACGCCCGCCGTTTCGGCTTTGAAGCGCCGATTCCCTTCGAACTGCCGGTTGTCCCGAGCCGGCTCCAGCAGCGGCCGGACTTCTTTACTGGCCCCGAGGCCCAGTACGCCCTAGCCTCCACAGGCATAGGCCAGGGGGAACTGCTGGTTACGCCCCTCCAGATGGCCCTGGTGGCCGCGGCCGTGGCCGCCGACGGCAAAGTTCCCCGGCCCCGCCTGCTGGCCGACCGGCCGGCCGAAACCTGGCGGCAGGCCATCGGGCCCGACGTGGCCCGCCAACTCCGAACGTTTATGACCGTCTCGGTGGCCGAGGGCTGGGCCCGGCCGGCCAGGGTTTCGGGGGTAACAGTGGCCGGCAAGACCGGGACCGCCGAGGCTGTACCGGGTCGCCCGGCCCACTCCTGGTTCATCGGCTTTGCCCCGGCCGAAAACCCCCGGGTGGTTGTGGCCCTGGTGGTTGAAGAGGGGGGCGCCAGTACCCAGGTGGCTGCCCCCCTGGCCTCCCAGGTTTTGCGGGCCGCCCTGGCCGCGGTGAAATGACGCGGGCGCCGGCCGACGTCGAATTTGCCCTTTACCGGGCCGGATTCCGGGCTGTAGCCGGGGTGGATGAGGCCGGGCGGGGGGCCCTGGCCGGCCCGGTGGTGGCGGCCGCGGTAATCCTGCCCGAGCCGTGGGATTGGGTGCCCGAGTGCCCCGTTATCGATAGCAAACTGCTGACCCCGGGAGAACGGGAAAGGGCCTTCGGGGTAATCACCGCCTGCGCCCGCGCCTGGGGGGTGGGGCAGGCCGAGGTGAACGAAATCGAGGAGCTCGGCATCGGCCGGGCGAGCCTGCTGGCCATGGTCAGGGCCGTGGAGGGGCTTAAGGTTGCCCCTGACTGCGTCCTTGTGGACGGGCCCTGGTCCCTGGGCATCGGTCTGCCCGAAGTATCCCTCGTTCAGGGGGAACAGCGGTCAGTTTCGGTGGCCGCCGCTTCCATCATCGCCAAGGTAACCCGCGACCGGCTTATGGCCTGCCTTGACCGGAAATACCCGGGCTACGACTTCGCCCGACATAAAGGCTACCCCACCGCCGAGCATCTGCGCCGGCTGGCCGAGCTCGGCCCATCGCCGGCCCACCGGCGCCGGTTCCGGCCGGTGGCCGAGGTGCTGACCAGGGATGTCCCGGACGGGTGAGGCCGGCCGCCGGGCCGAACGGGCCGCCCGGGACTACCTGGTAAGCCAGGGGTATACCATCAAGGAAATGAACTTCCGGACCCGGTTCGGCGAGGTGGACATTATCGCCGAGAAGGACGATTGTCTCGTCTTCGTCGAGGTCCGGGCCCGGCGGGCCGGAGGCCTGGTGGGGGCGGCCGAATCCATCACGGCCCGTAAACTAAAACGGCTGGTTCAGGCGGCCCTCGAATATCGGGCCGGCCACCTGGAGCTTTCCCCGCAGGCCCGGTTCGACTTTATCGGGGTCGAATTGGACGGGGCCGGCCAACCTCGCCGGCTGGAGCACATCGAAAACGCCCTGGAGGTCCCGCCCGACCTGCTATAATCAAAGGGTCGCTATAAACAAAAACCGTGGGCCGGTTAGCCTATGCCGATCTACGAGTACCGCTGTAACCAGTGCCGGCGCAAATCCACCATCTTCGTCCCAAGCGTATACAGTGTTTTCGAGCCGACCTGCTCCCACTGCGGTAGCACCGACGTCCGGCGGCTCATCTCCAGCTTTGCCTTTGTGCGCTCCGAAGAGGACCGACTGGAGCAACTGGCCGACCCGAGCAACTTTGCCGACCTGGATGAGAACGACCCCCGCAGCGTGGCCCGCTGGGCCCGCCGCTTTAGTAAGCAGCTTGGTGAGGACATGGGGCCGGAGTTCGACGAGATGGTGGACCGGCTAGAGGCCGGCGAGGTGCCCGAGGAGCTGGGGGGTGAGGCGGACGAGGGCGAGCCCAGCGAAGGCGGGGACGAGCTTTAAAATGCCCATCTACGAGTATCTGTGCCCAAACTGCGGCCGCAAGGTCGGTCTCTTTTACTTCTCGGTCCGCCAGGCCGAGGCCGAACCGGCCTGCCCCGAGTGTGGCGGCCGCGGTCTTAGGCGGCTCTTTTCCCGCTTCGCCGTCCACAAGTCCGAGGCCGACCGGATGGCGGAGCTGGGTTCGGCCATCGACCACCCCACCGAGGAGTACTACAAGGACAGCCGCAACATCGGCCTCTGGGCCAAGAAGCGGCTTAAAGAACTTGGCGTCGAGCTCCCGCCCGGTTTTGATGAGGTCGTTGAGAAGGCCCGCTCGGGGGAACTGCTCAAGGAGTACGAAACCCCGTGGTCGGAGCGGACCACCAATCCGTAACCCGTCCCAGCCTGGAGCTCGCCCGGCAGGGGGTCCGGGGCCTTTACCTCATAGTTGACCCACAGGCCACCCGCGGCCGGGACGTGGTCGCCGTTGCCGAGGGTGCCATCCGGGCCGGCGCCCGGGTCGTCCAGTATCGTGATAAAGTAAAAATGAAGGGTGAAATGTTGCCCGAGGTCCGGCGGCTCCGGGACCTTTGCCGGGAGGCCGGGGTGCTCTTCATTGTGAATGACCACGCCGATCTGGCCCTCGTGGCCGGGGCCGATGGGGTCCACGTGGGCCAGAAGGACCTGCCCGTCGCCGAGCTGCGGCGCATCCTGCCGCCGACGACAGTTATCGGGTGCTCGACGAATAACCTGGCCGAGGCCCGCAAGGCCCGGGACGACGGGGCCGACTACGTTGGGGTCGGGTCAATCTTTCCCACGGCCACCAAGACGGATACCCGGCCGGCCGGCCTCGACACCATTCGCCAAATTAAGGCGGCAGGCCTGGGCCTGCCGGTGGTGGCCATTGGGGGGATCACCCCCGAAAATGTGGCCGAGGTGGTTCGGGCCGGGGCCGACGCCTTTGCGGTGATAAGCGCCGTCTGCGCCGCCGAAGACCCGGCGGCCGCCGCGGCCGAGCTTATTGCCCGGGCCGAAGCCGGCCTGAGGTGAGGATGCTGCGAACACCCGAATTTTACGAGACCATCGACCGGATCCGGGAACACTTGGATGCCAAGTACGCCGCCCGGGAGGAAGCCCTAAAGCTGGCCCGGGAGGTGGTGCGGACGGCGGCCAACGCTGTCCGAGCCGTCCACCGGGGCGAGTTTGAAGCGGCCGAAGCCCTTCTGGCTGAGGGCCGCCAGAAGCTCCAGGTCGCCACCGACCTGCTGGCCGAACACCCGGACGTGCTCTGGGCCGGCTTCATCGGCGATGCCGCCAAGGAGCTGGTGGAGGCCCACGTGACCTTTGCCGTCATTGCCAACCGGCCCGTTCCCGGCCCGGATGAGCTTAAGGTGGAGCCTTTAAGTTACCTCCAGGGCCTGGCGGAGGCCGTCGGTGAGCTTAGACGCCACCTGCTGGACCTGATCCGGACTGGCCAGCTGGGCCGGGCCGAGGAGATCTTGGGGACAATGGACACCATCTATGAGGTCCTCGTCGCCCTCGATTACCCCGACGGCATGACCGGGGGCCTAAGGCGGCTCACCGACCAGGTGCGGGGCATTCTGGAGCGGAGCCGCGGCGACCTGACCCTGTCGGTCCGGCAGTGGGAACTGGCAAAATACCTGGGCGCGCGGGATATAATAGCGCCGCAAGAGGGACTTTAGCTAAAATTTTGTGAAATTTTTCCCGATATAAGGGGGCCGGGGATGAGCCTGGCGATTTTAGGTCCCGTCGGCGGGCTGGTCGGCCTGTTGTTTGCCGGCCTGACGGCTTACTGGGTTTTAAAACAGGAGACTGGTCGGCCGGAGATGGTGCGCATCTCCCGGGCGGTCCAGGTCGGGGCCATGGCCTTCCTCTTGCGGGAATACCGGACCCTGGTGCCCTTCGCCGTCGCTGTGGCGGCCATTCTCGGCCTCGTAATCCATCCCCTGACCGCCCTCTGTTACCTGGTGGGGGCCTTCTGTTCGGCCTTGGCCGGCTTTGTCGGGATGAACGTGGCCGTCCGGGCCAACGTCCGGACGGCGGCGGCCGCAATCCGCAGCCTTAACGACGCCCTTCGGGTCGCCTTCTCCAGCGGAACGGTTATGGGCATCACGGTGGTGGGGCTGGGGATTCTGGGGCTTTCGGTCCTCTTCCTGGCCATCGGCGACCCAAACATTGTGGCCGGGTTCAGCTTCGGGGCCTCGTCCATCGCCCTCTTTGCCCGGGTCGGGGGCGGCATCTACACCAAGGCGGCCGATGTGGGGGCGGACCTGGTGGGTAAGGTGGAGGCGGGCATCCCCGAAGACGACCCCCGTAACCCGGCCGTTATTGCCGATAACGTCGGTGACAACGTCGGCGACGTGGCTGGGATGGGCGCCGACCTTTTCGAGTCGTACGTGGGGTCCATCGTGGCAGCCCTTGCCCTGGCGGCCATGACCCCTTGGGGGGAGGCTGCCTATAGCCTGCCCATCCTGCTGGCGGTAGCCGGCATCATCGCCTCCATAATTGGCACTTTCTTCGTCCGGGTGGGGGAGACGCCGGAGATGGGGCGCCTGCTCAATGCCCTGCGGGCCGGGGTCTTTGTGGCTAGTGTCCTGGTGGTGCTAGCTACCCTGGGCCTGGCCTTGTGGCTTGGGGTTGGCCTCGGCCTCTTCTGGGCCACGGTGGCCGGGCTGCTGGGCGGGGTTGCCATCGGCCTGAGCACCGAGTTTTTCACCTCGTACTCCTACGGCCCGACCCGGCAGGTGGCCCAGGCGGCCCGAACGGGGCCGGCAACCGTCATTATCGGTGGGTTGGCCGTGGGGATGCTGAGCAACATCCTGCCGATGCTCATCATGGCCGCGGCCATCTACGTGGCCTACGTTTTCGGCGGCCTTTACGGGGTGGCCCTCGCCGGGGTGGGCATGCTTTCGACTTTAGGCATTACCCTGGCCACGGATGCTTACGGCCCGGTGGCCGATAATGCCGGCGGCATCGCCGAGATGACCCACCTGCCCCCGGAGGTCCGCCGGCGGACGGATGCCCTCGATTCCCTGGGCAACACCACGGCGGCCACCGGCAAGGGGTTCGCCATCGGCTCGGCCGTGCTCACCGCCCTGGCCCTCCTGGCGGCCTACTCCCAGGCCGTCTGGCTGGACATAATGAACCTGCTGGATGTCCGGGTGATGATCGGGGCCCTGATTGGGGCGGGAATGCCGTATATCTTTTCGGCCTTGGCGATGTCGGCCGTGGGCCGGGCGGCCTTTGAGATCGTCAACGAGGTGCGCCGCCAGTTCAAGGAGATCCCAGGCCTGATGGCCGGGGAAACCTCGCCCGACTACGCCCGCTGCGTCGACATCAGCACCCGGGCTGCCCTCCGGGAGATGATTCTGCCGGGCCTGCTGGCCGTAGTGGTGCCGCCGGCGGTCGGGTTCGCCCTCGGGGCCGCTGCCTTGGGGGGCCTCCTGCTCGGGGCGATCCTGAGCGGCTTTCTGCTGGCTGTTACCATGGCCAATTCCGGCGCCGCCTGGGACAATGCTAAAAAATATATTGAGGCCGGTTATCTCTTGGACGAGAACGGCCAGCCCATCCAGAAGTCGACGCCGGTGCACGCCGCCGCGGTGGTGGGGGATACGGTGGGCGACCCCTTCAAGGACACCGCCGGACCCTCCATTAACATTTTAATAAAGCTCATGAGCATCGTTTCCCTGGTCCTGGCACCGCTTTTTATCTAAAACCTTATTTCAAGTAGCCTTAGAAGGAGGCACGCCAGCATGGAGCTAGTTTGGATAGTACCGGCTTCGGGCCTTTTAACCCTTTTACTGGTGGCCTACCTCGCCTGGGACGTCCTCAGGCGGGACACGGGCACGCCGGATATGAAGGCCGTTGCCGACATGATCTACGAGGGGGCCGTGGCCTTCCTTAACCGCCAATACCGGACGATCCTGCTTTTGGCGGTGGTTACGGCCGTCATTGTCGGGGCCGTCATCGGCTACTTCGACCGGAGTGTTGAGCTGGGGTGGCGGACTGCCGTCGCCTTTCTGGTCGGGGCCTTTTCCTCGGCCATCTCCGGCTTCGTCGGTATGTACGTGGCGGTCCGGTCCAACATCCGGACGGCCAGTGCCGCCCTGCGCAACCTGAACGAGGCCATAAACGTGGCTTTGCGGGGCGGGGCAGTTTCGGGCTTCCTGGTGGTGGGCCTCAGCCTCATTGGGGTTGCGGTTATCTTCGCCCTTTACGGGGCCATGTTCGGGTCTGAGGGGATGCGCCAGGCTCCCTTCCTGATCGTAGGTTACGGTTTTGGGGCCAGCTTTGTGGCCCTCTTTGCCCAGCTGGGGGGCGGTATTTACACCAAGGCGGCCGATGTGGGGGCTGATTTGGTGGGTAAGGTGGAGGCCGGTATCCCCGAAGACGACCCCCGGAACGCGGCCGTGATCGCTGATCTGGTCGGGGATAACGTGGGCGACTGCGCCGGCCGTGGGGCTGACCTCTTCGAGTCGACGGCCGCCGAGAATATCGGCGCCATGATCTTGGGGGTGGCCGTCGCCCGGGCGACCGGCAACGACGCCTGGATTCTGTTCCCCCTGGTGGTCCGGGCCTTCGGTCTGCTGGCCTCGGCGGCGGGCCTCTTCTTTGTCCGGGGCCGGGAGGATGAGGACCCGATGCGGGCGCTGGACCGGGGCTACTACGTCGCCCTACTCCTCTCAGCCGTCTTCCTGTTCGTAACAACCCGGGTGATGCTGGGCGACGCCTGGATGTGGTTCTTCTTTGCCGGCCTCACGGGCCTTCTAACCAGCATCGCCTTTGTCTACATCACCCAGTACTACACGTCGGGCACCTGGCGGCCGGTTAAGGAGATCGCCGATGCCGCCCGCACCGGGCCGGCGACGACGATAATCGTGGGCACGGCCGTCGCCTTCGAGACGACGGCCAGCACCGCCCTGGTGGTGGGTGCGGCCTTGTTGGCGGCCCACTGGTTCGGCGCGATGTCAGGCCTGCCCCACGGCGGCCTCTTCGGCACGGCGGTGGCCACCATGGGCATGCTGATGACCGCCGCCTACATCCTGGCCATGGATACCTTTGGGCCCATCACCGACAATGCGGCCGGCATCTGCGAGATGTCCCACGCCCCGGCCTCGGCCCGGCGCATCCTGGACGCCCTGGATGCGGTGGGTAATACAACCAAGGCCCTGACTAAGGGCTACGCCATCGGTTCGGCGGCCCTGGCGGCGTTCCTACTGTTCAGCGCCTACCTGGACCGCCTGGCCGAGCTGGGGCGCCCCTTGCAGGCTGTGGACCTTTCTAAGGTCGAGGTCTTCGTCGGGGCCCTGCTCGGTTCAATGCTGGTCTATCTCTTCAGCTCCTTGGCTATCCGGGCGGTGGGTCATGCCGCCTCCGCCATCATCGAGGAGGTCCGGCGTCAGTTTAAGGCTGACCCCGGCATCCTGGCTGGAACCTCCCGGCCGGACTTTGCCCGCTGCGTGGATATAACGACCCGGGCAGCCCTGCGGGAGATGGTGGCCCCAGGGCTTCTGGCCGTGGGCATGCCGGTGGCCGTCGGAATTTTCCTTAAGGCCGAGGCGACGGCCGGCCTGCTGATGGTGGGAACCATTGCTGGTATCTTGCTGGCCACGGTGCTCAACAACGGCGGCGGCGCCTGGGACAACGCCAAGAAATACATTGAGGCTGGGTACCTGCTGGATGAGAATGGTGAGCCCATCAAGAAGGGTACCCCCATCCACGCCGCCGCGGTGGTGGGGGATACGGTGGGCGACCCCTTTAAGGACACCGCCGGGCCCTCCCTGCACGTGTTAGTCAAGTTGTTGGCCACCGTCACCCTGGTGATGTCGCCCCTCTTTCTATAGGTCGCTTGCTGGGCGGCCAACTGGCCGCCCAGCACTGTTATTTAAATTTCCCACTAGGCCGCGGTTAACCGGCAGGGATTTCCCTTCAGGGGCACCACATTTGGGCCGTCTTAAGGCGACAGTCTGCCACCGAGCCGGCCTTGGGTCCAGGTACCCTAGGCGTCATGGCCTTGACGGACCGCCCGCATCTGGCTAAACTTGGGGACGGTTTGGCTGGTTTGCGGCGGATAGCTAAGCGGCGGACCCTGCAGGTTACCTGGGGCCTCTTTCTTTTGGGCCTGCTGTTAGGCCCTGTAATTTTCGGACCGGCCCCGGCCGCCCGGGCCGACATAAGCCCCCTGCGCTTTACCGGGTCTGCCTTTGTGGACCCGGCCGGCCGGCCAGTATTCGTGGTGGGGGCCAATTATGCCGGACCCACTGACCGGGCCTGGGTTTACTGGGAGGATGGGCAGTTTGACCCGGCTCTGGTGGCGGCCGATTTCGACCGGCTAGCGGCGGCCGGGCTGAAGGCCGTTCGGATTTTCGTCCGGTCGGCCCTGGCCCGGGATATTCGGGCCGGCCGCTGGTCCAAGCTGGACACGGTGGTCAACCTGGCGGCCCAGAGAAATTTGCACCTGCTTATTACTTTTAATGACTATCGGGAAGACGACCTGGCCCGGGAAGCCGCCCTCAATCAGGCCATCGCCGCCCGTTACCGGGGAAATCCGGCGGTGCTCGGCTACGACCTCAAAAATGAGCCCCACTTCCAGGACCTGGCCGTGGCCATCTACCCCGGGGGACCCCCACCCCTCCAGACCGATGCCCTCATCCGGGCCTATGGCGAGCGGATTCCCCGCTCTGATATTCCCCGCTGGCGACGGGAAGAGGGCCGGAGCCTTGTGCCCGAGCGGTTCAACGACGCTCAAGCTTACTATTACGCCAACAACTACCAACTCTTCCGGGAGTTTGCGGCCGAAGCCGCCGCCTGGGTTGCCGCCCGGGACTACGCCGTCTCGGTGGCCGACTACATAATCTCCCCGGATGCGGCCAAATGGCAACCCCTGATTCAGGCTCTCGACCAGACCTTGGCCGCCTGGGTCGATGCCCGCCTTGGACCGGTAAAACAGGTCGACCCGGAGAAGCCCGTAACTGTCGGTTACAGCGACCTGATCCTGGCCTCCCTTCCGGCCAATCGGGCCCTCGACTTCATCTCTTGGCATCGGTTCCCGGGGGCTACCGCCGTCAACTTCAACCGAATGTTCCAAGCCCTCGAGACCCTCTCCAAAATCTTCCCCGACCGGCCGGTAATCTTCGAAGAGTTCGGGTTTGCCACCTTCCAGCTGGACCCGGTCGAAGCCGCCCTTTACGAGTCGGCCGTTCTGCTCCGCTCCTTCGCCCAAGGTCGGCCTGGGGCCTTTAAATGGCAGGCCAACGACCTGGCTGTCGGAGCAAACCCCACCGAAAACACCTACGGCCTTTTCAACCCCGACGGCACACCGAAGCCCAGCGCCCTGGCCTTCAAGGCCGCTTCGGAGTTCATCCGGGCCGTAGGCCCCGCCGGCTTCCAGTGGTTTGATACCCCCCAGGGGCCGGCCTTCCGGGTGGTGGCCGAAAACGGCTGGGCCCTGGGCCGGGTCCTCAGCCTGCCGGAAGCCGGCATCTTGGCCGAAAGCCCCGTCTCGGCCGCCCAGCTGTTTATCTGGCGGCCGGCGCCGGACCGGCTCGAGGTCCGGGCCAACGCCCCGACCCGCCTCACCCTAAACTTGGCCGGCAGTAAGCTGATTCCCCGCTGGCAGCCCGGCTGGACGGTGCTGGTCTCGGGTCCGGCAGGTTCCAACCGGCTGAATCCGGGCAGCGGCGTAGTTCAGGTTGACGTCGAGCCCGGCAAGGCCTACACCATTCGGGCCCAGTCCCCGAATGCGGTTGCCGGAATGGTCGACGCCAAAATTGAGCTGGTCTTCCCCCACGACCGGGCCGGCCGGCCACAGCCCGTGGACAAGGCGCCGCTGGTGAACGTTTTAGTCTATCTTTTCGAGGCCGACAGCCTGCAGCCGGTGGCTTGCAACCTGCCGGTGGAAGTCCGTCTGCGCCGGGCCTCCAACCTGGTGGAAATTGGTGGCAACGCCGTGAACCTGCCGGCCCGCTACCAGAGCCCGCCAGGTCAGCCGATCCTCAGGCGGGTGGGGGGCAAGGTGTTCCAGGCCTGGGTCTTCAACGACGTACCCGTTGGGTTCTTCGAGGCTTCCGGCCTTGACCCGACCCGGAGCAAGGACTTCTACCTGGTTGAGGTTAAAGGTGTCCCGTACCGGAGCAACGTCTGGGCCCACGGGGCCGACGCCCGAACTTACCTGCCGGTCCAGAGCTCGGTGATCGCCGGCCCCTTCAGCCAGGCCGAGCCCTCGGTTCAGGTGGTCTGGCCCCACACCGACGGTCAGCCGGCCCCCGTCGACCGGGCCACCCATGTTAACATCGGGGTCGACCTGACCGACCCGCAGACCGGTGCTTCGGCCCCGGCCAGCTTCCCCAACCGGGTGACCTTGCTGTGGAGCCTTAATACCGGAATTCTTCAGCCCCTTAAGGCGGCCGACGGCACGATCCAGGTTCAGGATGCCAGCGGCACACCTCACCCACGCTGGGTCTTTAACAACGTACCCGTTGAGGCCGCCCGGGACCCGGTAAACAAGTACTATTTCGTGGCTGCCATTGAGGGCACGGCCGCCCCGGTGGCCGTCTGGGCCCACGGGGCCGACGCCCGAACTTACCTGCCCCAACCGGACATCCCCGACGGCAGCGGCCCGGGCTGTGAATAGGTGGTGGGGTTTATGGGGCCTGCTCCTGCTCGGCCTGGCAATGGTCCCGGGCCGAGCCTCCTGGGGCCAGCCGGCCCTCCAAGCGGTTGATGCCGCCGACCGCTTCGGTTTTGCGTTTATAAACGGCATAACCGCCGACGGCCAGCCCTACGCCGTAACAGACCTGCGCTACCGGCAGGCCCTGGATGCCGGGGCCCGCTGGACCCGCTGGCCCTTTTACTGGCACACCGTCGAACGGCAGCCCGGGACCTTCGATTATTCGGCCATCGACCAGGTGGTCAACGCCGACCTGGTCCGGGGCCTCAAAATTAACGCCATTCTAATGGGCACCCCAACCTGGGCCGCAACCTCAACGGGGACGGGCATTCAGCAGGTTCCAGGGGGACGCTATGGGGTGTTCGCCCTGGGCGGGGCCGAAACCAGCCCGCCTAAGAATTTAAACCTGCCGGTCTTTGCCGACGGCACCGACCTTCCGGGACCCGGCAAGGCGATAAACCCCGAGAACTACTGGGCCCGGTTCGTTTACAACACCGTAAGGCGCTATGCCCCCCGAATCCGGACTTGGGAGGTCTGGAACGAGCCGGACCTGGGGCCGCCCTCTACCTTCCGGTTCTGGTCCGGGACCCGGGCAGATTACGTCCGGCTGCTTAAAGTTGCTTACCTGGCAGCAAAGGCTGCCGACCCGGAGGCCCGGGTCCTCTTTGGGGCCCTGGCCTTCTGGACCGACCAAACCTTCTTCCCCGATGTGCTCCGAATCATCCGGGCTGACCCCCAGGCCCCGGCCAACAACTACTTCTTCGACGCCCTGCCGGTTCACCCCTACATCTCCCCGTACGCCCTGACTTTCTTGGTGGACACGGTGCGAAACTACCTGGCCGGCTTTCAAATTCCCCAGAAGCCCATCTGGGTGAACGAAACCAATATTCCCGTCTGCGGGGACGATAAGGTAAGCCCCTACTTGCCCTGCCCCCAGAAGTGGCGGGGCAGCCCTTCGGAGCAGGCGTCCTTCGCCCTGGCCGTTGGGGCTCTGGGTTTGGCCTACGACGTGGAAAGGCTCTTAATCTTTCAACTTTACGACGACTACGTGGGCTACCGGGAGTGGTACGGGGTAATCCGGAATGACGCCTCGCCCCGACCGGCGTACACCGCCTACCGAACGGCCACCCGATATTTTTCGAATTACGTGACGGCCCGGCGGCGGGAGGAGGGGCCGGTTGACCGGGTTACCCTGGGGGGCGTCCGGCTGGGGGATAATTTGTACCGGGTAAGCGTGGTCTGGAACCGCTCGGCCAGTCCGGTAACCTATTGGCTTGAGGCCGCCCCGGCTGCCCAGGCCGTGTCGATTTTAGACAAATACGGTCAGCCGGCCCCGGTCCTGCAGTCTCTTGCCGGCGGCTACCGCATCAGTCTGCCCCCCGTAACCAACCCAGACCTGGGCATTGGCGAGCCCTACATCATCCTGGAGCGGGTCCCGCCCGATACCACCCCGCCGGTGGCGGCTGTAAGCCCGTGGGCCGGTCCGGCCCCCGAGCGGTTCACCGTCCGCTGGAACGGTTCGGACAGCGGCTGGGGCGTGATGGGCTTCGACGTGCAGGTTCGGGAGGGGAGCAACCCGGACTGGGGTTGGTGGCTGGTGGATACCGGGCTAACGGCGGCAGAATTTCGGGGGCAGTTGGGCCGCACCTACGAGTTCCGAGTTCGGGCCCGGGACTGGGCCGGCCTGACGGGCGAGTGGAGCCCGGCGGTTGCCGTTCAGGTGGGCTGTGCGGCGGGGACCACCTCCACCCAGGCGACACCCCTGAGCGGGGGCTTTCGCCTCTTCTTCCCGGTAGTTCGCAACGCCTCGCCCGGGTGTTAACCGGGGCCGCGCTAGCCGGCGGCCGCTGGCCGCAGGTGCTCGGCCAGAACTCGCTTGAGAAACGCCCGGGCCGAACGGACCGATACGGCCGCCCCAGTTTCGGCCCCGGTCATTATCGTGTTTATGCCGACGACCCGGCCGGCGGCATCCACCAGGGGGCCGCCCGAGTTGCCCGGCCGGAGCCGCAGGTTAACCAGGACCCACTCCCGCCCGACCTCGTCGGCGGCTAGGCCGGTCACCACCCCAAAGCTTGCCGCCGCCTCAATCCCCCAGGGATGGCCTAGGGCCAGCACCAGGCTTCCAGGGGCCGGCTCGGCGGCGGCCAGTTCAAGGGCCGGCAGGCCGCCGGCGTGCACCAGGAGGGCGGCCAGGTCGCCCGTTGGGTCCCGGCCCAAGACCTTGGCCGGGAGCTGCTGGCCATTGGTTAGCCGCACCCAGATGGGCTCGCCCCGGACGACGTGGGCGTTGGTGAGAATCAGGCCCTCAGGGTGGAGGATGATCCCCGAGCCCACCCCGAAGGCCCCCCGAACCCCAACCCGGACCAGGGCGGCCCGGGCGGTGGCGGCCAGGTCCGCCAGTTCGGCGTTAAGCCGGGTTAAAAGCTTCCCCATTGCTGCTTCTCACTAAGACCTTTCCGCCGGTATTACCGTAAGTTCGGCCGGCTGGCCGCCCCGCAGCACCCGTAGAGTAAGGGGCTGGCCGATGCGGTCGGCCGTGAGCTGGGCCAGCAGTTCGTCGGGCCGGCTTACCGGCTGGTCCCCGACGGCGATGATGACGTCGCCGACAGTGAGACCGGCCCGGTCGGCCGGACTGCCCGTCTCCACCGAAACGACGATGAGGCCCATCCCCCGCCCAACCCGCTCCCGAACCGCATCGGGCAGGCGCACCGGCTGGGAGGCAATCCCAAGGTAGGCCCGCCGGATCCGGCCGTGGGTAAGGAGGGTCTCGACCACTCGGCTAAGGGTGTTGGCAGGCACAGCCACACTTACGCCCCGGGCCAGGGCCGAGGTGTTCAGGCCGACAACGGAGCCGTCGGCGGCCACCAGGGCCCCGCCCGAGAAGCCCGGGTACATGGCCACATCGGTCTGAAGGTAGTTATCGAGCTGGCCGCCGGGCAGGGCCCGCCAGGGTCCGCCGATGGCGCTGACGATGCCCAAGGTTGCCTGGAGTTCTGGGCCCGGCCGGGCCACCGCCACCACGATGTGCCCGACCTTTAAGTTTTCCAACCCGCCGAACCGGGCCGCCTTAAGGTCAGCCGTCTCCGCCCGGATGAGGGCCAGGTCGGTGGTGGGGTCCCGGCCGACCAGCCGGGCTCCCACCGTCCGCCCGTCGGGCAGGCCCACCTCAATCCGGTCCTCCCGCTCGATGACGTGCTCGGCGGTAACGATAACCCCGTCGGCGGACCAGATGATGCCGCTGGCCCCGAAATGGGGCCGGGCACTGACCCGAACAATGCTTTCGCCGGCGGTCTGGACCAGGGCCGCCAGCTCGTCGGAGAGGGCCTTGATGCGGTCGAACACGGCTTAAAACCTCCTGCGCTTTCTACAAGAAGCTTAAGGCCCGGGCAGGCTTAAAACATCGGTAATTCGGGTAGGTGACGGCCCGGAAAAAAGGCTAGATGGCAATGAGGCCCAGTCGGGCGGCCATGACCGCCGCCTCGGTCCGGCTCCGGGCCCCCAGCTTGGACATAATGGTGTTCACGTGGAACTTGACGGTGTGTTCGCTGATGCCGAGCCGGTGAGCAATTTCCTTGTTGGATAGACCGTCGGCAACGAGGCCCAAAACTTCCAGCTCCCGGGGGGTAAGGGCTTCGGGCGGCTCACCGGGCCCGGCGGGCCGCAGAATGCCGGCTGCCGGCAGAAGCTCCGGGTCCAGGACCATCAGCCCCCCGGCGGCGGCCAGGAGGCCCAAGGCTAGGGTCTCCGCGGCCACCGTGCGCCCAAGGACTCCCCGGGCCCCGGCCTGCAAGGCGGCCGCGGTCAGCTCCGGACGCCCGACCAGAACTACCACCGTCACCCCGGAGGCGGTAAGCTCCAGCAGCGGATCCAGGTCTGGTTCGGGGGCCGAACCCAGGTCCCAGAGGACCACCGGGCCCTGGGGGGCGAAAAGGGACGCGTCCGCCGGCCCGCCTCGGCCCACAATGCTCAGTTCGGGTCGGTCCTCCAGCTTGGCGGCCAAACCGTCCCGGACTAGGGGGTCGGCGGCCACGATGAGGACGGCAACGGGCAGGTTTAAAAGGCCGTCCATAGGTCGCCTAAATCCGTTATACTTTCCCGGGGATAAGTGATGAAAGTTGGCATCGGGCTGAGACCCAGGCTCTGGCTTCTGGCCCTTTACACTGTTCCCGACGTCGGCGCCCTGCAGGAGGCCGACTTCATCGCCCGGTGGCTCATCATGGGCCGGGCGGCCGTGCTGGTGATGACGGCGGTCTCGGCCCTCCTGGGCGGCCTTTTTGCCCAGCTTTCGGGGGTCTTTGACCCCGTCCGGTTCCTGGCGGCCACCTGCGGCCTGCTCATGGCCCACTTTGCCAGCAACCTGGCCAACGACTATTTTGACTTTATTCAGGGCAAGGATACCGCCGATTCGCCCCGGGTCCGATACGGTCCCCACCCCCTGGCCCACCGCGGGGCGTCCCCCGCCGGTCTGCTCCTAGCCACTGCCCTCAGCCTGGCCGGGGCCGCCTTGGCGGGGCTTTATTTAACCTGGGTGACCGGGCCGGGGGTGCTCGCCTTTGCCCTGCTGGGGCTGCTGATTCTGCTGGGTTATACGGGCGGCCCCCTGCCTTTAAAGTACGTTGGCCTGGGGGAGCTGGCTGTCCTGGTGGTCTGGGGCCCTTTGATGGTCGGGGGCACCTACTACAGCCAGGCGGGTTTCGTCCCGGCCTGGGTCTTTTTCGGCTCTTTGCCCTACGCATTGG
This sequence comes from Chloroflexota bacterium, assembly GCA_040289115.1. Classification (GTDB taxonomy): domain Bacteria; phylum Chloroflexota; class Dehalococcoidia; order JAUQQI01; family JAUQQI01; genus JAUQQI01. Next base: position 17,000 of record PSKS01000006.1, on the reverse strand, counting down.
GGGTTACCACCGTCCTGTTGGGCAAGCACCTTGATAAGGTCGAGTTCGACCGGGGTCGGCGGGTCCGGACCCTGCCGGTGATCCTGGGGGAGGCCGGGGCCCGGCGGCTGACGCAGGGGCTAATCGTCTTGATGTATGTTACGGCCGTTGGGGCGGCCCTCTGGCAGGGCTTTCCGGGCATGCTGGCCGTTTTACTTAACCTGGGCGGGGCTTTTAAGACCTTAAAGTTTCTGGAACAGCCAAGGCCACCCGACCGGCCCCTCTGGTACGTGGGGGGCACCTTCCTGCACAACCGTCGCTTTGGTCTCCTGCTCGTCGGCGGCCTGCTGGCCGAGGTCGCCCTCCGGCTAGCTCTGGGCCGTTAGCCCACCCGGTAGGCGGCCAGGCGGCTGGCCAGGTGGTGAGGGACCCGTCCTGCCAGCCAAGTCCCTTTCGGGGTGTGGCGTTCGGCCCAGATATTCCCCTGCCGTCTGACGAGCTCTACTACCCCGGTGGCCTCGTAAGGGATCTCCAGTTCGACGTCCACCATCGGCTGGGTGAGGGCCTCCTGGATGCGGCGGCGCAGCTCGTCCAGGCCCCAGCCGGTGGTCGCCGACGTAAGGACTACGCCGGCCGGGTCGAGGCGGAGCCGGCGGGCGAGCTCGGCCCGTCGCCCGGGGCCGGTTGGGCCGGGCAGTCGGTCCACCTTGTTAAGGACCGTGAGCACCGGCTTCTCGTCCAGGTTCAGGTCCGCCAGGGTTTCTAGCACCACTTCCACCTGCCGGTCGGCGTTGGGGTGGGAGACGTCTACCACGTGCAGGAGCAAATCGGCTTCCTCCAGCTCTTCCAGGGTTGCCCGGAAGGCGGCCACCAGCGTTGGGGGAAGCTTCTGGATGAAGCCGACGGTGTCTGTAAGCAGGACCTCCTGCCGCCCGGGTAGGGCGAGCCGACGGGTGGTCGGGTCCAGGGTGGCGAAGAGCTTGTCTTCGGCCGGCACGCCGGCCCCGGTTAAGGCATTAAGGATGGTGGACTTGCCGGCGTTAGTGTAGCCCACCAGGGCCACCACCTGCGTGCCGCTGCGCTTGCGCCGGCGGCGGTAGAGGGCCCGGTGCTGGCGGACGGCGTCCAGCTCCCGGCGCAACCGGGCGATGCGGTCCCGGATGAGGCGGCGGTCCGTCTCCAGCTGGCTCTCACCCGGGCCCCGGGTGCCGATGCCGCCGCCCAGCCGCTCCAGGTGGGACCACTGGCCGGCCAGGCGGGGCAGCAGATACTCGTGCTGGGCCAGCTCCACCTGAAGCTGTCCCTCCCGGGTCCGGGCCCGCCGGGCGAAGATGTCCAGGATGAGCACCGTCCGGTCGATGACCTTGGCTTGGATGGCATTTTCCAAGTTGCGCTGCTGGCTGGGGCTGAGCTCGTCGTCGAAGATGACCAGATTCGCCCCAAGGGCCCGCCGCAGGTCAGCAACCTCCTGGGCCTTTCCCCGGCCGATGTAAAAGGCGGGGTTTGGGGCCTCTAGCCGCTGCCGGACCACGGCCACCACCTCCGCCCCGGCGGTTCGGGCGAGCTGGGCCAGCTCCGCCAACGAATCTTCAAGGGGCCAACCGTTCTGGCGGCCGATGAGCTCAACGCCGACTAAGATTGCCTTTTCGACTGCCGTCATCTCAGCCATGGTTTTTCCAGCCGACCAGCCGCCGCAGGGCCTCTTCAAGACGGTCGTCCGGCGTGGTCAGGGAGATTCGGAAATAGCCCTCGCCGTTCGGTCCGAAGCCGACGCCTGGGGTGACCACGACCGCGGTGGCCTCCAGCAGCCGGAGGGCAAACTCGATGGCGGGTTGGCCGTTGGGGGTGCGAACCCAGAGGTAGAAACCGGCCTTGGGCGGCCGGACCTCGAAGCCGGCTGCCTGAAGGGCTTCAACGGCCAGGTCGCGCCGGCGGCGGTAGACCCGGTTATTGGCCTCAACCCACTCGTCGGGGCCCCGCAGGGCGGTTACGGCCGCCCACTGGATCGCCTGGGGAATTCCCGAATCAAAGTTAGTCTTTACCTGGGTGAGGGCCCGGATGAGCTCCGGGTTGCCCACGGCCATCCCAACCCGCCACCCGGTCATATTATACGTCTTCGAGAGGCTGTGAAACTCTACCCCCACATCCCGGGCCCCCGCCACCTGCAGGAAGGAGCCGGGCCGGTAGCCGTCGAAGGCCACCTCGGTGTAGGCGGCGTCGTGGCAGACAACGATGTCAAACTGGCGGGCAAACTCGACGACTTCCCGGAAGAAGGCACCATCGGCAGTGGCCCCGGTGGGGTTGTTTGGGTAGTTGAGCCAGAGGAGTTTGGCCCGGCGGGCCACCTCCGTAGGAACGGTCCCCAGGTCCGGTAGAAAGCCCCGCTCCTCTTTAAGGGGCAGGTAGAAAACCTCTCCGCCGGCGAAGACCGCCCCGGAAGTGTAGACCGGGTACCCCGGGTCGGGCACCAGAACTATATCCCCGGGGTCGATCAGGGCCAGGGGGATATGGGCGATCCCTTCTTTGGAGCCGATGAGGGGCACTACTTCCGAGTTGGGGTCCAGGCTCACCCCGAAGCGGCGCCAGTACCAGTCGGCGATGGCGGCTCGGAGCTCGGGCAGACCCTCACTTTCAGGGTAGCGGTGGTTAACCGGGTCCCGGGCGGCCCGGGTGAGGGCCTCAATGATGGGCTCCGGCGTCGGCAGGTCCGGGTCGCCGATGCCCAGGCTGATCACATCCTGGCCCTCCGCCCGTAGCCGGCTGACGGTTCGGCTGATATCGGCGAAAAGATAAGGCGGCAGTAGACCGAGACGGCGGGAGGTCTTCATCTTTGGGGCCTCCTGGTGGGGCTGGTCTGGCGGGCGGCTCAATCCTCGAACCACTCGCCGACGAAGACTTCGGCGGCCGGGCCGGTCATGAGCACCTCGCCCCGGCCGTCCCACTCGATTTCGAGGCTTCCGCCGGGCAGTTCGACCCGAACCTTCTCGGGGGCGAGGCCCTTGAGGCGGGCGGCCACGGCCACGGCGCAGGCCCCGGTGCCACAGGCCAAGGTGGGTCCAACCCCCCGCTCCCAGACCCGAACCCGGTAATGGTCCGGGGCAAGCCGGTTAACCACCTCGAAGTTGGTTCGCCGGGGGAAGAGGGGGTTATGCTCCACCTTCGGCCCGACCTGTTCCAAGGGGAAGGCTTCGACGGGCTCGTCCAGGAAGGCTACGGCGTGGGGGTTGCCCATGGAGACGAAGGTTAGGGCCAGCCGGTGGCCGTCCACCGGGAGGGGGTAGTCGACGATGGGCCCCGGCCCTGGCAGGTCCACCGGGATCTCGGCTGGGTCGAGGCGGGGCTGGCCCATCCCGACCTGAATGGCCTCCACCACCCCGCCCCGCCGGATCAGCCGCAGCCGTTGGACTCCGGCCAAGGTCTCTACTTCCAACTCGTCCTGGTCGGCCGGGATGTAACTGTGGTCGGCCAGGTACTTGGCGAAACAGCGGATGCCGTTGCCGCACATCTCGGCCTCGGAGCCGTCGGCATTGATAATGCGCATTTTGAAGGGGGCCTTTTCCCCCGTTTCCAAAAGCAGGAGGCCATCGGCCCCGATGCCGAAATGGCGGTCGCAGAGCCGGGGCGCTAGCCGGTGCCAGTCGAGCCTGCGGTTCCGGGCGTCGAACAGGATAAAATCGTTTCCCAGACCGTGGACCTTATAAAACCGCACGGTCAGCCTCTCCTGTGGGTCTCGCTTTTAGGATACCACGGCCCTAACCCTAACCTCTACCGGCCAGGTAACGCCCCACCAGGGTCGCGGCCTTCTCGAACAGGCCCGGGTCGTCGGCCTCCAGCCAGGTTATGCGGGGGTCGCTGAGCCGGAACCAGGCGTACTGGTGGCGGGCGTAGTTGTGGATTTCGTTTTTGGTCCGGGCGATGGCCTCTTCCAAGGGGATTTCGCCCTTTAAGTACTTTGCAAGCCAGCGGTAGCCGTGGCCGGTCAGGGCCGGAAGCTCCGGTGAATAGCCCTTTTCCAGGAGCCGACGGACCTCGTCCACCCACCCGGCGGCTATCATCTCCTCAACCCGCCGGTCGATGCGCCTGTAAAGCTTTTGGCGGTCCAGCGTAAGACCGATGATAAAGGGGTCCCAGGGGGGCGGGTTTTTGAGCCGGAGTTCGGAGAACTTCCGGCCGGTTTTGGTTATAACCTCGAGGGCCCGGATTACCCGGCGTAGGTTCCGGGGGTCGATCCTAGCTGCGGCCTCGGGGTCTGCGGCCTTTAGCTCGGCGTAGAGGGCCTCGGGCCCCTCCCGTTCGGCCCGGTCCCGGAGGCGGCGGCGCAGCTCCGGGTCCGGGGGGATCGGGGGGACCTGGTAGCCTTCCAAGAGGGCCCAGATGTAATGTCCGGTACCCCCCACCAGGATGGGAAGCCGACCCCGGCGGGCGATGTCCTCCACGACCTCCCGGGCCAGGCGGGTGTAAAGGGCAACGCTGAACTCCTCATCGGGCCGGACGATATCGAAAAGGTGGTGGGGGATTCGCCGCCGGACTTCGGGCGGAGGCTTGGCCGTACCAATGTCCAGACAGCGGTAAACTTGGCGGCTGTCGGCGTTTACGATTTCGCCGCCGAACCGCTCGGCCAGGGCGACGGCCAGGTCGGACTTGCCGGTAGCCGTCGGCCCGACGATGACCACCGGCTTCGGCCGCCCGGCCATCAGTCGATGCGTGGGTCCAACCGCCCGGCCGCCTCAAGGGCCCGGAAGGTCTCGGCCGTCTGGCGGATTCCTTCGGCCAGGGGCGTGTGGGGAACCTGACCCCCCAGAAACTCCCGGAGTCCCCGGTCGTCCAGCTCGGGGGGGAGGGGCAGGGGCGGGCCCTCCCAGCCGATAAGGCCCCGGCTTTCGGGTAAAACTCCGGCCAGCTCGGCCAGAAATTCTTCGACCGAAAGCACATTGCCCCGGATGTTGAAAACCGGGGCCCCAGCCACGCTCCGCCGGGCGGCGGCGATGAAGATCCTGGCCACGTCCTCGGCGTACTGGAGGTCGAGCCGGCCGCCGAACCGGATTTTAAAGGGCATCCCCAGCACCGCCGCCTTGATGGCCTTGGTGGGATCCGAAGTAAGCCCCTGGTCCCGACCGACCCCGTAAACGGCCCAGGGCCGAAGCCCCACCGATGGGACGCCGTAGTCCTGCCAGTAAAGGCGGGCCGTACCCTCATTGGCCTGCTTGTAGACGCCGTAAAGGGTTTCGGGCCACTGGGGGGCGTCGTCGGGGAGGGGGGCGGCGTCCCTGTAAAAGTTGGGCGGGCCGAAAACGGCCACCGAGCTGGCGTAGACCAGGGAACGGACCCCCAGGCGGCGGGCCGCCTCGAAGATGTTTACGGTCCCCACCACGTTTACCAGGGCCCCCCGGGCGGGGTCCGCCCGACAGAAGGGGATCTGTAGGGCGGCCAGGTGGATGACCCGGTTCACTCGGCGCCCTTCTAGGGTCCGGAGTACCCCATCCAAATCCGTAATGTCCAGTTTGACGAAGCTTACGGAAGGAAGGGACTCGGGCGGAACCAGCTGGGCCAGGCGGCGGGGTTCCGGGTCGATATCCGCACCGACGACGGGAATGCCCGCTTCGCCCAAGAGTTTTATTACCCACGAACCGATGCAGCCGGAACTGCCCGTAACTAAAAACCGCTCCTCGGTCATTTCTCCAACCACGTATCCACCAGCTCGTAACTTCCGGGGCCCGAGTGGGGCCGGTAGCCCCGCACATAGGGCTGCCAGAGGCCGAAACGGTTCAAAGCGACCAGGCCGATGAAATACTGCTGTTCGGCCAGATAAGCCTGGATTTCATCCAGGAGTTGTCTGCGGGCCGCCTTGTTTAAAATCCGCCGCTGGCGGCGGATAAGCTCGGCCAGGAGCGGGTCGTGGGTCGAACCCGACCCCTCGAACATCACGGTGAGCTGTTCGTCGGGGTCCAGGAAGAAGCTGTAAGCCTCCAGGCTCAGCTCGGCCGAGCCGTTCCCGGGGACCAGGTCAACCCCGACTTGGGCGAACTGCTCCCGCAGGGTCTCCAACCAGGCGGGGGCTGCCCGGAGCCTCAGACTGAGCCCCCGCAAGCCGGCCTCAGCCGCCAGCTCCACGGCCAGCTCCGGGTCAAAGCCGTAGTACCGGCCGGCCGGTCCCAGCCGCTCGCCGGCCAGGGCCCACTCCACCAGGGACGGACTTAAGGCGCCGGCGGGGACTCCGTGTCCCCGGCCCAGCCACCCCAGGAGGGCCTGACGGTCGACGGCCAGGGCCAGCGCCTGCCGGGCCCGCCGGTCGGCGAGAAGTGGGAGGTCGGTCCGAATTTTTAAATAATATACATCGGCCCCCACGACCTCTTCGGCCTGGACCTCGGGCCGGGCCTGGCGGACGGCGTCGAACTGGGTGGGGGAGGTGGTCACGGCGGGTGGGATAATATCCAAGGCCCCGGCCCAGAAATAGGCCAGCCGGGCGGTTTCGTCGGGGATGATGAGCCAGTGGACCTCGTCCACGTACGGCCGGTTAGGCCGAAAATAATCGGGGTTTTTCCTGAAGATCAGGCTAATTCCCGGGAACCGCTCGTGGAGGATGAAGGGCCCAGTGCCGACAGGACCGGTTTTCAGGGTTGCCTGCTGACCTACCAGCTCCCGGGGTAGGATCCAGCCGTAGGGGCCGGCCAGATAGTGGATAAAGGGGGCGGTGACCTCTTTGAGGATGACTTTAACGGTGTACTTATCGGGGACCTCCACCCGGTCGATGCGGCCGAAGTGGAGCCGGTGGCGGGGATCGGGACTTCCCATGAGCCACTCCAGGGTCGCCCGAACGTCGTCGGCCACTAGCTCCCGGCCGTTGACCGGCGGCCTGGGGTGAAACCTTACCCCCTTGCGCAGGTGGAAGGCGTAGGTGACTTCGTCCGTCTGTTCCCAGCTTTCCACCAGGTCCGGCTCGGGGATGAGCTGGTTGGGGTGGACCTCCCGCCCGGTCCGGAAGCGTACCAGTCGGGAGTAGATAAGGCCCATAAGGGGCAGGGCGGCCGGGACGCCCGCGTGGGGGTCAAGAGTTACCGGGTCGGTGTGGTAGCCGACCTTGAGGACGCCCCCCGGCCTGGGGTTGAGGGTGGGGCGGGTCTCGGCGGGAGCCTCCCGGGCGCCTGGGACCCGGCAGCCGGCAATGCCCGCCCCCAGCAAGAGGCCCAACGCTTCCCGTCGGCTCAGCCTCAGGCCCACCTCAGCCTCCCCGCCCCACCCGCCGTCCGGCTAAGGCGGCAGTTATCCGGACGATCTCGACAAAATCGGCAGCCCGTAGGCTTGCCCCCCCCACCAGGGCCCCGTCCACCTCCGGTTGACCGACGAATTCCCCGATATTTTCGGGGGAGACGCTCCCCCCGTAAAGGATGCGGGTCCGGCCGGCGTAGTCAGAGCCGAATTTTCGGGTGAGCAGGGCCCGAATCTCCCCCACCACCTCGTTGGCCTGGGCCCCGGTGGCCGGACGGCCGGTGCCGATGGCCCAGACCGGCTCATAGGCCACCACCAGCTCCCGGTCGGCCGGCCACTCCTTAAGGGCGGTCTCCACCTGGCGGGTAACGACCTCCAAGGTCCGGCCGGCCTCGTTTTCGGCCAGGTTTTCGCCCACACAGAAGATGGGCACCAGGCTGGCCTGGGCGGCGGCCCGGAGCTTTCGGGCCACGGTCTCGTCGGTCTCGCCGAAATACTGCCGCCGCTCGCTGTGGCCCACGATCACGTAGCGGCAGAAGGGCCGAAGCATGGCCGCCGAGATCTCCCCAGTATAGGCCCCCTTCGGCTCCCAGTGAAGGTTCTGGGCCCCGAGGGCAATGGGGGTGTCCATCAGGAGCTGGTAAATGGGGTAAATAGACGTAAAAGGGGGGCAGAGGATAACGTCCACGTCCCGGGAAAGCTCCGCCAGACGGTCGGCCATGGCGGCCACCAGCCGCAACCCCTCAGGAATGGTGGTGTGCATCTTCCAGTTGGCGGCGATGAGGGGCCGGCGCATCGGCTTTACGCCCCGAAGCGGCTGAGTCGGCCGGCGTGGGCCAGCATCAGGGGCATGAGGGCCGTGGCGTGGATCAGGCCCAGGCTCCCCCGCCGGCACTCCGCCTCCCCGAATTTCTGGGCCCGGTCGGGCCGACACCAGCGGGACCAGAGGACCACCGGCACCGGATGCCAAGAGTGGGATCGGTAGGTTGCCGGGGTCGAATGGTCCCCGGTAACCACTAAGACGTCTGGCCGCAGTTCCAGGAGCCCGGGGAGCAGGCTATCGGCCTCCTCGATGGCCGCCACCTTGACCTGGAAGTCCCCGTCTTCCCCGGCGGTATCCGTTCGCTTGAAGTGGACGAAGAAGAAATCGAACTCCCGGAAGCGGTCAGCCACCATCTGGAAGTTTTCGGCCAGGGTCTGGCCGGTGGGCAGGACCGTCATTCCCACCAGGCGGGCGAGGCCCCGGTACATGGGGTAGGCGGCCACCGCCGCCGCCTTTAGCTTGTAAACCTCTTCGAAGGTGGGGGGGTGGGGGTGCTTGGCGAAGCCCCGCAGTAGGACCATATTGGCCGGATGCTCCTCGGCGAGGATTTTGCGGGCCTCTTCAACCCAGCGGTTTACCAGGGCGGCCGTAGCCTCCGCTCCGGACCGGGTCGGTCGAACCGGCAGGGGCGGGGCTCCCTCCCGGGTCGGGTCGGTCTCAGTGAGGTCGGCACTCAGGCCCGGGCCCCGCAGTACCAGGACGAACCGATGCTCCCGGACCGGTTCGACGAATATCTCAACCCCCGGTAGCCGGATCTGGCGCAACTTCTCGCAGAGGCGGGCGTTTATCTCGGTGGGGATGCGCCCGGCCCGCCGGTCGACGATACGCCCCTCGGCGTCCACCGTGCAGAAGTTCCCCCGGGCCGCCACGTCATCGGGGGTGAGGGGGAAGTCGATTCCGAGGGCCTCGAGCACGCCCCGACCGATCTCCCAGCGCAGCGGGTCGTAGCCGAAGAGGGCCAGGTGACCCGGACCCGACCCTGGACTTATCCCGGGGCCGACGGGCTGGGAGAGGCCGCAATTGCCCTCGTAGGCCAGGCGGTCGAGGTTCGGGGTGCGGGCCGTCTCCAGCTCGGTCAGCCCCGTATCCGGGTGGGGAAGGCCCCCGAGGCCGTCCATGACGAAAAGGACGAGCTTTGAGCCGTTGGTAATCACCAGATCCCGGATGAGCTCCTGCACGGCAAAACCTCCGGTTAGGCGGGCTCGTAGAGGACGGCGATTCCGGGAAGGGTCCGGCCCTCGAGAAACTCCAAGGCGGCGCCCCCGCCGGTGGAAACGTGGTCGAAGCGGTCGGCCAGGCCCAGCCGCTCCACGGCCGCCGCCGTCTCCCCGCCCCCGATAACCCTCACCGCACCGGTGAGGCCGGCCAGGAACTCGGCCACGGCCCGAGTGCCGGCGGCGAAGGGTTCCAGCTCGAACACCCCCATCGGCCCATTCCAGAGGACCGTTCGGGCCGGCTTGAGGGCCTCCTGAAACCGGCGGACGGTTTCCGGACCGATGTCGAGGATGCGCCAGCCTTCAGGCACGTCCCCAAAGACAATTATCCGGGTCTGGGCGTCGGCTGCAAGCCGGTCGGCAATAACCCCGTCGACGGGAACGAAGACCTTGCCCGTCGTCAGCAGTTCTCGGGCCGCCGGAACGTGCTCCTCTTCGTACAAGGAGGAACCGACCTGATGGTTCTGGGCCTTGAGAAAGGTGTTGGCCATCCCGCCCCCGACCAGCAGCCGATCGACCCGGGGAAGCAAGTTACGCAGGACCGGCAGTTTATCGCTTACCTTGGCCCCGCCGATGACGGCCACGTAGGGCCGCTCCGGGGCCTCTAGCACCTTGGTCAGGTAGTAAATCTCCTTCTCCATCAGGAGGCCGGCGTAGGCCGGCAGAAAGCGGGTGACCCCAACGGTGGAGGCGTGGGCCCGGTGGGCGGCACCAAAGGCGTCGTTTACGTAGATATCCCCGAGGCGGGCCAAGGCCTCGGCGAAGGCGGGGTCGTTGGCCTCCTCCCCCGGGTGAAACCGGACGTTTTCTAAAAGGAGGACCTCACCGGGCTGAAGCTGGGCCGCTATCCTCTCCACCTCCGGTCCGATGCAGTCGGGGGCCTTCTTAACCGGCCGGCCCAGAAGGGCCGCCAGGCGGCGGGCCACGGGGTCAAGCCGGAATTTTTCGACCACCTTGCCCTCAGGTCGGCCCAGATGAGACATTAAAATCACCCGGGCGCCCTGTTGGACCAAATGCTCGATGGTGGGCAGGGTCGCCCGGATGCGGGTGTCGTCGGCAACCTCCCCGGTATTAGGGTCCAGGGGAACGTTAAAATCTACCCTGACGAGGACTCGTTTGCTTGAAACCTGGGCGTCACGGAGAGTTCTAAGTTTCACCGGCGGCTTCCCCCCAAAAGGTGTTACCGAGCGAATTATAACGGGTTTTTAAATTGACCGGATGTTTGGAAGTCGGTTATCCTTCTAACCGGAACCGCCGATGGCCGACCTTAAGTACCGGTCTCCCCGGGGAACTGCCGACATTCTGCCCGAAGAGCAACCCTACTGGCGCTTCGTCCTGGAGACGGCCGGGGCCCTGGCCGAGCTTTACGGCTACCGGCGCATCGATATCCCCATCTTCGAGTTCGCCGACCTCTACATCCGGGGGGTTGGGGAGGCAACGGATATCGTCCAGAAGGAGATGTATCTTTTCTCGGACCGGGGTGGCGACCGGATGGCCCTGCGGCCGGAGTTTACCGCCGGGGTCTGCCGGGCGTACCTCCAGCACGGTATGGCCAGCCGGCCCCAGCCGGTGAAGCTCTGGACGGCCGGGCCGGTCTTCCGCTACGACCGGCCCCAGCGGGGCCGCTACCGCCAGTTCCACCAGTTTAACTATGAGGCCATCGGGGAGCTGGACCCCTGGCTGGATGCCGAAGTCATCGACCTGGCCTGGCGCTTTTACGAGCGGCTTGGCCTGAAAGACCTCACCCTGGAGATTAACAGCATCGGCGACGGGAAATGCCGGCCGGCCTACCGGGAAGCCCTCCGGGCATACTACCGTCCCCTGGTCGACCGACTCTGCCCCGATTGCAAGGAGCGACTGGAACGCAACCCCCTCCGGCTCCTCGATTGCAAACAGCCCACCTGCTGGGCCCTGGCCGAGGCCGCGCCCCGGTCGGTGGATTACCTTTGCGACGAGTGCCAGGAGCACTTTGCGGGAGTCCGGGACTGGCTCGGCCGGTACGGTGTGTCGTACCGGCTTAACCACCGGCTGGTCCGGGGCCTGGACTACTACACGAAGACGGTCTTCGAGATTCAGCCGCCTCGGCAAGGGGCCCAGGCGGCCCTGGGGGGTGGGGGCCGCTACGACGGCCTCATCGAGGAGCTGGGGGGAAGGCCCACCCCCGGGGTCGGCTTCGCCACCGGGATCGAGCGGGTAATCCTCGAGCTTAAGGAGCAGGGGGTAGCCCTTCCGGACCGGAAGGTCCCCCTGGTTTTCGTTGCCTACACCGGGGAGGCCACCAGGCTGGCCGCGGTGGAGGTGGTGGGCCGGGTCCGGGCCGCCGGCCTTATCGGGGTGCACGCCTTCGGAAACCGGAGCCTTAAGGCCCAGCTTCGACTGGCCGACGGCCTGGGCGCCGACTACGCCATTATCCTGGGCGAGGAAGAGTACCGGCAGGGCCAGGTGGTCCTTCGGAACCTGGCCGCGGGCCGGCAGGAGACGATTACCCTCGAAGAAGCCCTAAACCGGGTAAGGTCGTAGCCAGGACGACGCCATGGAGCCCGTCGGATATAACTACAGTCCCAATTCCCACCTGGACATGGACTGGGTAGACGACCGGCTGGCGGTGGGGGCGGCCTTTAGCCCAAACCAACTGGACCTCCTTAAGGATCAGGGCATCGGGGCCGTGCTGGACCTGCGGGCGGAGGCGGCCGACGACCCAGACCTTCTACGCCGACACGGCATCGAGTTTCTACACCTGGGCGTCCCTGACGGGGAGGCGCCACACCCGACCCAGCTGGAGCGGGGAATTGCCTGGGTCCGGGCGCAGTGGGCCCAAGGACGGCGGGTGCTGGTCCATTGCCAGGGGGGGCTGGGGCGGAGTCCCTGCTTCGCAACGGCCCTGCTGATGGCCGAGGGGCTCAGCCTGGCCGAAGCTTTCGAGAAGGTAAAGGCCGCCCGGAAGGCGGCCGCCCTTACCTCCGGTCAGTGGGAGGCGTTGCGCCGCTTCGCCTCAAAGATGGACGTCCAGGGAACCCCGCCCGGCAGGTCGGCCTGAGGGCGGTTGGGGGACCATCCGGTAGGGGACCGGGATGTAGGTGACCGAGGGCCGCGCCTGCTGGGCCTGGGGGAAGAGGCGCATCAGCTGGTACACCTCCGGGGGCATCTCGGTGGAGACGGGCAGGCCCAGCTCCCGGGCCTGCTCCACCGTTATCGGGTAGTCGTGGGTCCAGGTCCCGCTGCTAAGGAGGGCGGCCACCCGCTCGGCCTGGGCCAGGTCCATCCGGTCCGATAAGAGGTCCCGAACCACCGCCGAAACCTGATTGATGGCCTTCCGGCCCACGTCGGCCAGAATCAGCGTCTGGTCGTCGATGTCCTTGGGCTGCTTAAGCTCCAAAACCTTCAAAATCGAGGCCGCCGGAAACTGGCCGATTTGGGGGTCCAGGGGGCCGAGGACGGCGTTGGGGTCCATCACGATCTCATCGGCCGCCAGGGCGATCAGGGTGCCGCCGGACATGGCGTAGTGGGGCACGAAAACCGTAACCTTGCCCGGCCGCTTCTTCAGGGCGAAGGCGATCTGCTCAGCGGCCAGGACCAGGCCGCCCGGGGTGTGTAGGATCAGGTCGATGGGAAGCTCGGGGTCGGTAAGCTTGATGGCCCTCAAGACGTTTTCGGAATCGTCGATGTCAATATACCGAAAGATGGGGAAGCCTAGAATGCTCATCGTCTCCTGCCGGTGGATCAAGGCGATGACCCGGCTCTTGCGCTTGCGCTCGATCTCATGGATGAGCCTTATCCGAGCCGCCTCAAGCATCCGCTGGCGGATGAGCGGCTGGAGGGTAACCACGATAAAGAACAGCCAGAAAAGGTCAAAGATACTCATCGGTTACAAACCCCGCCTACCAGGGCCAGTATTCATCTAAATAATAATAACTTCGGCGCCTGGCAAAGAGTTTTACCAGGGCCAGGCCCGCCACGAACCCGCCCACGTGGGCCCACCAGGCCACCCCGCCCATGGTTCCCAACTCGTCTGGGGCAAGCAGGCTGAAAAGCCCGTTGAAAAGCTGGGAAAGAAACCAGGCCCCGATGTAGAAGACGGCCGGGATCTCCGTGAGAAAACCGAAAAACAAGACCGGCACGATCCCGATAACGTTAGCTGTGGGGAATAGGACGAGGTAGGCGGCCAGCACCCCCGAGATCGCCCCGCTGGCCCCAACGGTGGGGATGGGGGATTCGGGGTTTAAAAAGACGTGGGTAAGGCCGGCGGCGACCCCGCACAGCAGGTAAAAGGCCAGGTATCTTAGGTGGCCCATCCGGTCCTCGACATTGTCGCCGAAGATGTAAAGGGCCACCATGTTGCTTATCAGGTGAAACCAGCCGCCGTGAAGGAACATCGACGTAAAAAGGGTCAGCCACTGGAAAGGGTCATCCAAGGACCCTAAAAACCGCTCCGGCACCAGCCCCCAGGTGTCGACGAAAGTCAGTAGCCGGCGGCCCAGGGAAACCTCGTAAAGAAAGACGGCGGAGTTGGCGATGATAAGGCCCGTGTTTACCAGCGGGAACTGGGTTGCCCGAACCGTATCTTTAATGGGTATCATCCGGTAAGGGGGCCATCACGCCGGCAGGCTGCAAGGAACCGCCGGATTTTTTAGGCCATCTGAATCTTAATGGTGCGCCGGGGCGAAGGCTGGACTTTCGGCAGCTTGATGGTTAAGATGCCGTGCTCCAGCCTGGCTTCTGCCCGGCTCTCGTCCACCGGGGCCGGCAGACGAACCGACCTTTCAAACCGGCCCCACCGAAGCTCCCGGTAGTGATACTTTGCGCCCTCCTCTTTCTTCTCCTCCCGGGTTTCACCCCGGATGGTGAGGAGACTGTCATCGATGGCGATTTCCAGGTCCTCCGGCTTGAGGCCGGGAACCGCTGCCCTGACGACCACTTCGTTGTCGGTCTCGGAAAGGTCGATGGGCGGCCCCAAAAGCTCGAAGGCTGTGGGCAACCTTCCGAACCGAGCCCAGGTCTCCTCAAAAACTCGGTTGATCAGGTCCCGCAGGGTCGCAAGTTCCCGCGAAGGTTCCCACCGTTCGATGGCTATTCCACCTACCTCCACGCCAAGTTTCGGTTGTACACGGTTAAGTTAGCAGATTTCTGGCTCCACGGTCAAACAAAGAACCCGCTGCCCGGGGCTTTCGTAAGCCCCTTGGCGGAGGCCCGGTCACGCGGGCCGGGGGTCGGCGGCAGAGCCCCGTGTTAATATAGAATGGACGTGGGACTTCCCCAAGGAGGGTGCGATGCGAGAGGTTGCTAGGGTTGGGGCCGCCCAGGTTGCCCCCGTCTTTTTCGACGTTGAAGCGACCTTGGAGAAGACAATAAAGGCCGTTGCCGAGGCCGGCCGGCTCGGCTTGGACCTGGTCGTCTTCCCCGAGACTTACTTTACGGCCTACCCTTACTGGCGGGGAAGCGTCAGCGTTCGGCAGTCGACGGAGCTGGCCGTCCGAATGATGGAGTCAGCCGTCCGCTGGGACGGTCCGGAGATGGAGACCGTCGCTTGGGCGGCCCGGGAGGCGGGAACCAACGTGGTCATCGGCATCAACGAGCGGGACGACCGCACCGGGAGCGAGACGGTCTACAACACCCTAGTCTTTATCTCCCGGGACGGCCGGATCTTGGGCCGGCACCGCAAACTTATGCCCACCCACTCCGAGCGGGTCTACTGGGGGATGGGCGATGCCCGGGACCTTAAGGTCTTTCAGTTCGACTTCGCCCGGGTCGGTGGGCTTATCTGCTACGAGCACCACATGAGCCTGCTGCGGGCGGCCCTGGGGTTTATGGGTGAAGAGGTGCATGTGGCCGTTTGGCCGGGCTGGTGGTCGATGGACGGACACCTGGGGGCCAAGTATGGCGACCCCACCAACCTCCGCTCCGAAATCGACGCGGCCATCCGGGAGTATGCCGTCGAAAACCAGGTTTTTGTGGTGAGCGCCAGCTGGTATCTGCCGCCTGAGGCCATTCCCTCCGACCTCAAAGACCTTATGCGCTATAACCTGGCCGTGGGCGGAAGCTGCATCGTCAACCCCTCGGGCCTCTACCTGCGGGAGCCAGTCTTCGGCCAGGAAACCGTCGTCTGGGCTGAAATCTGCCAGCGGGACCGACTGCTGGCCAAGGCCTATTTCGATAGCGCCGGCCACTACTCCCGGTTCGATGCGGTAAACCTCCAGCTTCGGGCCCTCGGCTGGGAGCCCTTCGGACCGGTGCCCGCCGAGGCGGAGCCCACCGCTCTGGGGGCCGAGGCCCAATCTTCGGGCCCGACCGATCGCCTGCCACATCAGATTGCCCGACCGTAGTGGCCGGGTGGGCTTGGCAGGCTTTATCCCGGTGGGGTCAACCTACTCATAAGTTATGCTAGGATGCTATCATTAACCGAGTGGGCGCAGACAGCGCTGTTAGGACTGCGCCCGCTGGTGACTTATAATCCACAGCGTGGTGGAGGCCAATGGATTTCTGGCGAATCTTTCCCGGACCCAACGCTGCCTATGCGCTGGAACTTTATGAAAAATACCGGCTGGACCCGGAGTCGGTCGACCCGGCCACCCGAGCCTACTTCAGCCGGTGGACGCCGCCGGTCGATGGGGCCTTGCCCACGGTGGCCCTTGCCAAACTGGCCGGGGCCATTCAGTTTGCCAACGCAATTCGGACCTACGGCCACCTGGCCGCCCACCTCGACCCCCTCGGTAGCGAGCCCCCGGGCCATCCGGCCCTCTCAGCCGAGTTTCACGACCTTTCTGAGGCGGACCTTCGGGAGCTTCCGGCCTCGGTAATCGGCGGGCCCGTCGCCCAGGGCGCAACTAACGCCCTTGAGGCGGTGCGCCGCCTCTTTGAGGTTTACGCCGGCCCGGTCGGCTACGAATTTGGTCACATCGAAGACTTCGAGGAGCGGGCCTGGCTCCAGGAGGCGGTGGAAAGCGGCCGCTACTGGCCGAACCTCGGTCCGGAGGAAGCCATTGCCCTCCTGGACAGACTTACCCAGGTGGACGTTTTTGAGCAGTTCCTGCACCGGGCCTTCCCGGGCCGGACCCGCTTTTCGATTGAGGGGGTGGATATGCTGGTCCCAATGCTGGACTGGCTTATCCGCCGGGCAACGGCCGAGGAAGTCCGGCAGGTCTTTGTGGCCATGACCCACCGGGGCCGGCTGAACGTCATGGCCCACATCTTTGGCAAGCCGTACGCCGAGCTCCTGGCATACTTCCGGGAGGCGACCCGGGAGCCGAGCCTTGACGGCCGGGAAGGGATTCCTATCTACGGCGACGTCCACTATCACCTGGGGGGGCAGCGGGTCCTGGCGGACGGCCGCCTGGTCCTAACCATGCCGCCCAACCCCAGCCATCTAGAGGCCGTTTACCCGGTGGTGGAGGGGATGGCCCGGGCGGTGGCAGCCGATACCTCCCGACCCGGCGCGCCCCGGGTTGACCCGGGGAGGGTTCTGCCCATTGTCATCCACGGGGATGCTGCCTTCTCCGGGCAGGGGGTTGTGGCCGAGACCCTCAACCTTTACCGACTGCCCGGATACACCGTGGGCGGGACGGTTCATATTATCGCCAACAACCAGATCGGCTACACCACCGAACCAGTCCTGGGCCGGAGCACCCGCTACGCCACCGACCTGGTAAAAGGCTTCGGCATCCCGGTGGCCCACGTCAACGCTGATGACCCGGTGGCCTGCCTGGCCGCGGTCGAGCTGGCGTTCGCCTATCGGCAGCGGTTCGGGAAAGACTTCGTGGTCGACCTTATCGGCTACCGCCGTT
>PSKS01000060.1:0-14770 GCA_040289115.1 Chloroflexota bacterium | reverse complement strand
CGGCCGACGACCAGCTTCAGCTCACCGCCGAGGCCCGGGACCTGCCGGGACCGGCGGTGGCCCAGCATCTGGGGTCGTTCCTTTCCCGCCATGCCGGCAAGAAGGTCGTGCTCGGGCTGGTGGCCGATTATCAGCCCCACGTGGCCGCCGCCCTCGAGCAGTTGGGCTTCGAGGCGGTGGGGCAGTTTACCTGCCTCGTTCGTCACCAGGCGGTCCGGGTCAAAGCGCAGAAACTTATTCCGGTAAGGGCTTGAAGGAGGGTTGAGGTTGCAGCAGGTAATCACCGACGACCTTGAGGCGTTGCTGGCGGTCGTTCCCCCCGACATCGCCGCGCCCCTCCACACCCATCCCCGAAAATCCGACCTGCTCGAGATCGTCATGGACTTGGGCCGGCGGCCGGAGGCCCGGTTCCCCGGCGACGATATCTTCCTTAATGACCGGGATGTCACCGAAGAAGACATCGAATACGTGGTCTCCCGGATCGGGCAGTTCGGGGACGACAACCGGGCCGGCATCCCCCGGACCCTGCACCGAATCTCGGCCATTCGCAACCGGCAGGGTAAGATCGTCGGCTTGACCCTGCGGGTCGGGCGGGCCGTTTACGGCACCGTCCGGATAATCCAGGACCTCATTGAGTCGGGCAAGAGCATCCTGCTGCTGGGCCGGCCCGGCGTTGGTAAGACCACCATGCTCCGGGAGGCCGCCAGGGTCCTGGCCGATGACCTGCGTAAGCGGGTCGTCATCGTGGACACGTCCAACGAGATCGCCGGCGACGGCGACATCCCCCATCCGGCCATCGGGCGGGCACGACGTATGCAGGTCAAGACCCCGGCCCTCCAGCACGCCGTCATGATCGAGGCGGTGGAGAACCATATGCCGGAGGTCATCGTCATCGACGAGATCGGTACGGCCCTAGAGGCCGAGGCTGCCCGGACGATTGCCGAGCGGGGCGTTCAGCTCATCGCCACCGCCCATGGCAACACCCTGGAGAACCTGATCATGAACCCCACCCTGGCCGACCTGGTCGGCGGGGTGCAGGCTGTGACCCTGAGCGACGAGGAGGCCCGCCGCCGGGGCACCCAGAAGACCATTCTGGAGCGCAAGGCCCCGCCCACCTTCGACGTGGTGGTCGAGATCCAGAGCTGGACGGAGGTGGCCGTCCATCCCGACGTGGCCGAGGCGGTGGACCTGATCCTGCGGGGCATCGAGCCGCCCCACCTCCAGCGCCGGGTTCTCCCGGACGGCACAATTCAGGGCTTTGAGCCCCAGCGGGTGGCCCGCCCGGCCGCGCTGCCGGAGGCCCCAGGATTGGAGGTGCCCGAAAAGCCCCTCCGGATCCTGGCCTACGGCGTGAGCCGGGACCGGCTGGCCCAGGTTGCCCGGGGCCTTCAGCTGCCGGTTATCGTGGTCGATTCCCTGGCCGAAGCCGATGCGGTGATGACGTTGAAAAACTTTTACCGCAAGAAGCCCCAGCTCCTCCGGGAGGCGGAAGCCCAGGGCATTCCCGTTTACGTTTTACGGAGCAACACCATCATCCAGATGGAACAGGCCCTCACGGCCATGTTCGGCCTTTCCGAGCAGGCCGCCGGCGAAGGGGTCCGGACCGGCCGATCTGAGGAGACCCCGGTGGGCCACCAGCCCCGTTTTGGCACCACCGTGAAGGTTGTCGATGCCCTGCGGCGGCTCCGGTCCTATCGCGACCGTGCCGGCTGATCGGGTGGGGCTGTTTATCGTCTTTGAGGGGCCTGAAGGGTCGGGCAAAAGCACCCAGCTCCGCCTCCTTTACCGACGGCTCCGGCGGGCTGGACTTGAGGTGGTCTGCACCCGGGAGCCTGGGGGTACCCCGCTGGGGGAGCGCCTGCGAAGGTTGCTAAAGGGGATGCCCGGGTCTGAAAGCCTGGTGGCCGAGGCTGAGCTCTTTCTTTTCCTGGCGGCCCGGGCCCAGTTGGTAAGGGCGGTCATCCGGCCAGCCCTCGCCGAGGGCCGGGTCGTCCTCTGCGACCGCTACTCGCCCTCAACTATCGCCTACCAGGCCTACGGCCGCGGTCTGCCCCTGGCGCAAGTAACGGAGGCCGACCGGCTGGCCACCGGCGGGCTCTGGCCAGACCTGGTGGTGTTGCTGGACCTGCCGGTGGAGGTCGGTCTGGCTCGCCGGGGCCGGCGAGAGGCCGACCGGTTCGAGGCCGAGGAGCTGGAGTTCCATCGGCGGGTGCGGGCTGGCTACCTGGAGTTGGCCCGGGCCGGGGAAACCGGCTTTGCCGGCCGCTGGCTAGTGCTAGATGCCCAGGCGCCCCCCCGGGAGCTGGCCCGGAAGGTCTGGGCCTGCGTCCGGGAGCTCCTGACCCAGCGGGGTCTAAGCTTGTAATACGGCCGGGACCAGTTTTGTCCGGCTAAAGCTGATTTGGGGAAGCCACCAAACCCCGGCTAGGCCTGGGTCAGGGTGCCGTCGGAAGGGGATGGGAAGCGTATTTAGGGTATAATAGCCGGGTAGGGTAGGAGGCTTAAAGCCCTATGGAAGCGCCTGTTGGTTCGGCCCGTGAGTTGCCACTGGAGACCGAGCAGGAAGTCGGGTCCAGTCGGTTCAGCCCTGGCGTTAAACTTCTGGCTGTCGGGGCCGTTATCTTGCTGTCGGTCACCTACCTGGTTTACGTTAACCTGAAATCGACCGCGGCCTATTACCTTACGGTGCCGGAACTTTTAGCCCGGGCCCAGGCTGCCGGGAGTGTCGACCGGGTGCGGGTGGCCGGCTGGGTGGTGGACGGCACCGTGGTGCGCTCGGCTGGTGGCGACCTCAGGTTCGTTATCGAAGAAGAGGGTGCCCGAATTCCGGTGGTCTACCGGGGGATAGTCCCGGATATTTTCGCCCCCGGTATTCAGGTTGTGGTGGAGGGGGATTTCAGGGACGGGACTTTCCAGGCTAAGACCCTCCTCGCAAAATGCCCATCCAAGTTTGAAAGTGGGGTCCCAGGCCAACCCCAACAGAACTGAGCGGCATGGCTGAATTCGGCCGTCTGGTTCTCCTCTTTGCCCTCGGCCTGGCCGGGTATAACCTGGCGGCGGCCGTCGTCGGTCGGCGCTGGCCCGGGGCCCTGGTGAGCGCCCGAAACGGCCTGCTCGGGATGGCCGTTTTACTGACCGGGGCCATCGTCGCCCTCCTTACCGCCCTTTTAACCCACGATTTCTCCATCCGCTACGTGGCCGAAAATTCCAGCCTGGAGATGCCCCGGATTTTCGTCTTCACAGCCCTCTGGGGTGGCCAGGCAGGGTCCTTGCTCTTCTGGGCCTGGATGCTATCGGTCCTTGCGGCCCTGGCCGTCTGGCTCCACTTTTACGCCGAAGCCCGGCTTATCCCCTGGGTTATCGCCATCCTGAGTGGCGTCCAGCTTTTCTTCCTGCTGGTCTTAAACTTCTTGACGAATCCTTTCGAAAAGCTGCCCATCGTTGTCCCCAACGGCCGGGGCTTAAATCCCCTCCTTCAGGACCCCGGGATGCTGGTCCACCCGCCCCTTCTGCTGACGGGGTACGTGAGCTGGTCGATTCCCTTTGCCTTTGCAGCGGCGGCCCTCATTACCGGGCGGCTCGACCGGGACTGGCTGCCGGTGACCCGGGCCTGGGCCATGCTCGCCTGGATCATTCAGGGCGCTGGGCTGGTAGTCGGGGGGTGGTGGGCCTACCACGTCCTGGGCTGGGGAGGCTACTGGGGCTGGGACCCCGTCGAAAACGTGGCCCTGTTGCCCTGGCTGGTGGGAACGGCCTTTATCCACTCCCTGATGGTCCAGGAGCGCCGGGGGATGCTCAAGCTCTGGAACTTCGGCCTTATAATGGCCGCCTTTAACCTGAGCATTTTCGGCACCTTCGTCGTCCGAAGCGGCGTGCTGACGTCGGTCCACTCCTTTGCCCAGTCGTCCGTCGGCCCAGCGTTCTTCACCTTCCTAGGGATATCCCTCGCCGCCTCGGCGGCCCTCATCCTTTACCGGCTACCAGTTTTGCGAACCCAGGGAGATTTTGAGTCCCTCCTTTCCCGGGAGGCTGCCTTTCTGTTGAATAACCTGCTCCTGGTGGGCATCGCCTTTGCAACCCTGTGGGGGACCGTTTTCCCCCTCCTTTCGGAGGCAGTCCGGGGCGAGAAGCTCACGGTGGGGCCGCCCTTCTACAACCAGGTGAACGGCCCCCTCCTGCTGGCCCTGCTTTTGCTGATGGGGATCGGGCCCCTAATGGGCTGGCGGCGGACGAGTCTGGCGGCCCTTCTGCGGGATGTCCTGGGGCCGGCCCTGGCCGGGGTCGTTGTGGTCGGGCTCCTCTTTGCCTTAGGTGTCCGACTTGTGGAGGCCCTGCTTGGCTTCTGGGCGGTGGTGTTTGTTGCCGGGACGGTCTTTTTGGAATTCTACCGGGCGGTGCGGGTCCGGCGTCGGGCTACGGGCGAGGGGGTTATTGTGGCCCTTTTGGGGGTTATCGGCCGGAACCGCCGCCGGTACGGCGGCTACATCGTCCACCTGGGCATCCTGGTGATGGCCGTCGGGGTCATCGGGTCGAACTTTTTCAAGTTGGAGCGGGAGTTCACGGTCCGGCCAGGGGAAACCTTCAGCCTCGGCCGGTACACCCTGCGGTTTGAACAGCTGGGCGAGTGGACGGACCCTGGGGTCCGAAACGTCGGGGCGCTCGTTACCCTGGTGGAGCCCTTTAAATGGGAGCTTCTGCCCTACCGGAAATTTTACCGGAACTGGGAGCAGACCCCGGCCAGCCACATTGAAATTGTGACGGTGGTGCCCTGGCTGGAGGACCTCTACGTCTTTCTGACGGGCTGGACGGCCGACGGCTCGGCCACCATCCACGTCTTTGTAAACCCGCTGGTTTCCTTCGTCTGGCTCGGGGCGGCGGTGGCCCTATCCGGGGGGGTGCTGGCGGCCTGGCCGGCCAGGCAGACGCGGGCGGTGCCGGCGGCCGTTCCGGCCCGGGGGGTGGTGGCCGGTGGGGGCTAGGCTGGGGGGTATCCTGCTTTTGGCCCTTCTCGCCTGGGGCCTGGTTTCCCCCGCCCTGGCCGACGACCTGGACGACCGGGCCCGGGCCATCGCCAAGAAGCTTCAGTGCCCCGTCTGCCAGACGATCTCGGTGGCCGATTCGCCCTCGGACCTGGCTGCCCAGATGCGGGCCATCATCCGTCAGAAGCTGGCTGAGGGCTGGACCGAAGAGCAGATCATAAACTACTTTGTGGAGCGCTACGGTGATGGGGTTCTGCTGGAGCCGCCCCGCCAGGGCTTCGGCCTGCTGGCCTGGGTCGGGCCGGCCGTGGGGGTCCTGCTGGGCCTTGGCATCATCTTCGGGGCGGTCCGGGCCTGGCGACGCACCCGGCCCGAGGCCGAGCCGGCCCTGGACCCTGCCGACGAGGGTCGCTACGCCCCCGAGCTGGAGCAGGCGGTAAGGGATGTCTGAACCGGGAACTATTGTGGCCCTTCTGCTCGGGGCTGGGGTTTTGCTCTTTGCCGCCTGGCCCTTAATCCGGCCCCCGGCCCGGCTACCGCAGCCGGAGAACCCGGCCGGGGCCGACCGAATCCGGGAGCTCCTGGAGCGGCGGGAGCTGGCCTTAAACGCCCTGCGGGATTTGGAAGAGGACCACCGGCTGGGCAAAATTGATGACAAGGAGTACGAGCTTCTACGGGCCCGCTACCGCCGCCGGGCCCTGGCCGCCCTGAAGGCCGTCGACCAGGCCCTCGGCACCGACGTGGAGTCCCTGGAAAAACTGCTGGAGCGGGAGGTGGCCCTCGCCCGCCGACGCTGTCCCGACTGCGGCCAGCCCCTGGCGGAAGACTTCCGTTTCTGCCCCCACTGCGGCCAGGCCCTGAACGTTTCGCCCCTTCCAGGATAATGCTCCGGTCCGTTAGCCTCCTGCTGGTCCTGACTCTGGGCCTCCTTATATCCGCGCCCGCCCGGGCCCAGCCGGAAGATTACGGGGTAGTCGGCCAGGTTCAAAACGGTACCCCTGGGGCGTCGGTGCCGGCGGGCCTTGAAGTCCGGATGGCTGTCTTCCTTAACGACCAGGTGGTCGATACCCTGACCACCCAGGCCGACCCGGAGGGCAACTTTGTCTTCCGGGGCCTTAAGGCCGACCCCGGCTACTCCTACCTGCCGTGGGTCTGGTACCAAGGGGCCTCCTACTTCGGCCGCCAGGTAAGCTTTGTTAATGTGGACCCGGTCCAGCGGGCCGACATCACCATCTACGAGGCCACCGATTCGGTCGAGAAGGTGGCCATTCAGCAGCTGAGCATTGCGGTGGCCGACGTTAACCCCGACCAGAATCAGGTTATCGTCTTCAGCCTGGTAACTTTCTCTAACCGGGGCGACCGCACCTACGTTTCGAAGCCCATGGGGATGGATGTGGGCTTTCTCCCCCTGCCCATCCCCACCGGCGCCCAGAACATCGTCATCCACAGCGGACCCCGGACCGAGGACCTGGTCCGCACGCCCCGGGGCTACGGGGTGGCCATGGCCCTGCCGCCTGGGGACCTTGACCTGGCCTTTGCCTACGTGTTGCCCTATGCCGGAGGGCGGTTAACGGTGGGCCTTACCCCGGCCTTCCCGGTGGAGCGGCTGCTGGTGCTGGCCCCAACAGGTTCCATTGGGGTGGAGGGGGGTGGACTCAGCCCCCACGGTCAGGTGGAGGTTCCGACCCAAGCCCGGAAACAGACTTTTAACCTTTACGTGGCCACCGGCTTGCCCGGGAACGCCCCGGTCGGGTTCGACCTGACGGGCCTGCCCGAGCCGGGCCTGCTCGGCCGGCTTATGGCTAATCGGACCCTGCCCCTCCTGGTGGTCAGTGGGGGCGGGTTGGGGCTGGCAGCCCTGGGCCTCGTCTGGTGGCGGCGCCGGGCCGGGCCCCGGGCCGTACCCCAGGCCGAGTCGGCGGAGGCGCTGGCCAGGCGGCGGTCGGAGCTGGTGGCGGCCATCGCCGATTTGGACGACCGCTACGAGCGGGGGGAGGTTGGGGCGGCCGAATATGCCGAGCGCCGGGCGGCCCTTAAGGCCGAGCTCTTAACCCTGACCCGCAGGCTCACCGCCGGGGAGGGACCGGGATGAAGGCGACCGTTCGGGTCGAGGGCCTTGAGAAGCGCTACGGACTCACCCCGGCCCTGCGGGGGGTAAGTTTCGAGCTTACCCCCGGCGAGGTCTGCGTCCTGCTCGGACCCAACGGCTCGGGTAAAACGACCCTCCTCAAGGTGCTGGCCACCCTGGTGCGGCCGGACAGGGGGGTAGTGGAGGTCGGGGGGTTGGACCTGCGCCGGCACGGCCGGCTAGTGCGGGGCATTATCGGGTTTTCGGGCCACCAAACTTACCTTTACGAGGAGCTAACGGTGGCCGAGAACCTGCGCTTTTACGGCCGGATGTACAGGGTGGCCGACCTGGACCGCCGTATCCGGGAGGTGGCCGAGGTCTTCGGCCTGAACGACCGGCTGAATACCCGTGTCCGGGCCCTATCCCGGGGTTTCCAGCAGCGAACGGCCCTGGCTCGGGCCCTGCTCCACGACCCGCCCGTCCTGCTCTTGGACGAGCCGACCACGGGCCTGGACGTTGAGGGCCGATGCCGGCTCGCCGCCCTGCTGGGGGAGTTGCGGGCCCGGGGGCGGACCGTGCTCTTCAGCAGCCACGCCTTCGAGCTGGAACGGGCCTGGGCCGACCGGGCCCTGGTTCTTTCGGCCGGAAGGCTGGTGTTTGACGGGCCAGCCTCCGACCTTCCCGCCAACGTTCTCAACCTGGGGGGAGCCCATGCTCGGGTTTGACCGGCTTGTGGCCCTGGTGGCCAAGGACCTCCTCATCGAGCTGCGGTCCCGGGACGTGGCTTACTCGACCTTGGTTTTCGCCCTGCTGGTTCTGGTGATATTTAACTTCGCCTTCGAACTGCGGGCAGAAAACCTGCAGGTGTTGGCCCCCGGGGTGCTGTGGGTGACATTTATTTTTGCCGCCGTCTTGGCCCTGGGCCGGGTCTTTGCAGCCGAGCGGGACCGGGGCGTTCTGGAGGGGCTTCTCCTCTGCCCGATAGACCGGGGGGCGATCTACCTGGCAAAGCTTGTGAGCGCCCTGGTCCTGATGCTGGTGGTGGAGGCGGTGGCTATCCCGGCCTTTATCGCCCTGTTCGGCCTTAACCTGCCCCTTCTGCCCCTGGGCCTGGTGGCCCTGCTGGGTAGCCTCGGGTTCGCCTCGGTGGGAACCCTCTTTTCGGCCCTGGCCGCCCACACCCGAACCCGGGAAGGTCTGTTGCCCATCCTGCTCTTTCCCATTTCGGTGCCCGTCATCATCGCCACCGTGAAGGCGACGACGGTGGTTGTTGCCGGCGACCCCTGGGAGCTGGCGTTGCCGTGGCTCCAGTTGCTGGTGGGGTTCGACGCCCTATTCGTGGGCATCTCTTACTTGGTCTTCGAGCTGGTGGTCGAGGATTAGCTGTAAGGGGGATGGCCTCCGATGGTGTCAAAGGGAAAGCTTGAATGGCTTGACCTGCTCGGTATCGTTACGGGCCTCAGCCTCATTGCCGCCCTATACGGGGCCCTGGTTTATGCGCCCACGGAGCGGATTCAGGGGCCGGTTCAGCGCATCTTTTATTTCCACGTCCCCTCAGCCTGGGTGGCCTACCTGGCCTTCTTCGTGGTATTCGTCGCCAGCATCGCCTACTTATGGCGGCGCTCGGCCTTCTGGGACCGGCTGGGCCGGGCCTCGGCCGAGGTTGGGGTCGCGTTCGCCACCCTTACCATCATTACCGGCTCCATCTGGGCCCGGCCCATCTGGGGAACCTGGTGGACCTGGGATGCCCGCCTGACCACGACGCTCATCCTCTGGTTCATCTACCTGGCATACCTGGCGTTAAGGTCCTACGTTTCGGACCCCAACCGGGCGGCCCGCTACGCGGCCATTTTAGGGATCATCGGGTTTGTCGATGTGCCCATCATCCACATGTCGGTGGTCTGGTGGCGCACCCTCCACCCCGAGCCGGTGGTGGTGCGGGCCGGCGGCCCCGCCTTGGAGCCGCCGATGCTGGCAGCCCTCTTTCTGGGCTTGGTCGCTATGACCCTGCTGTATGTCTACCTGCTGATTCACCGGGTGATGGTAGAAGAGGTGCGGGATGACCTTCAGCTCATCCGGCAGAGGCTGGCCGAATGACCGATAACACCGTTTATCTATTTGCCGGCTATACGGTCCTGTGGCTCCTGAGCTTTGGGTATCTGCTTTACCTGGGCCGGGCCGTTCGGGAGCTGCGACGGGAGGTTAAGGCCCTGCGGTCCCTCGCCGAACAGGCCCGCCATCCGACGGCCGAACCCGAAGGCTAAGGGGCGCCGTTCCGGATGATGGGCAGAAAGAGGCGGGCCGCCACCTGAATAAACTCGTCGGCCCCCAGGTCGAACCCCTCGCCCCAGGGCCTGGGGTCACCGTCGATATCGTTGGCTACCCCGACGTCGACGCCCTTGTTGACGGCGGCCGAATCGGACTGAATGTGGTAGTCGAAGCCGCCGGGGTTTACAAACTTCGGGTCCCCCGTAAAGTCGTTGGCTGTGGTGATGCTCGAACCGGAGGTGCGCCGGCCGGAGAACCCGTTCCAAAGGGTGTAGTTCAGGCTGGCCTGGGTCCCGACCCCGTTAGCGACAACCCCGTAACTTCCCTCAAAACCGGCCCGCTCCGACCAGATGTTGTTGACGAAATTCAGGCCCTGGGCGTAGTCGGAAAGGAAGACCACCCCGGGTAGGGTGGTCCCGGTCGGGGGCCGGTGGTCGGCCAGGGTGTTGAAGTAAATACTGCCCGAGGCGGGCACTGCCGAAGTTCCACCGAACCAGAGGGCGATGCCATTTCCCCCGGCGGCGACGGTATTTTGGGCAAGCACGTTGTTCACGAGCCTAAAATCCGAAGTCCGGCTGATGATCCCCCCGCCCCCGATAGCCGCCATACCCCCAGACCCCGAAGCCTGGTTGCCCAAAATGCGGTTGCGCAGGAGCCGAACGCCCCCGGCGGCCTGAAAGGTCCGAAGGCCCTGGCCAACGAGGGTTTCAGTAGTCAGCACGAAACCGCCCCCCTGGCTGGCAAAGTTGGTCTGGAGCAGGTTGGCCTCGATCAGGGCCGGGCTGTCGACGGCGAAGATTCCGCCGCCCTGCCCCACCCCCGGGGAGGCGTTGTTACCGGTGATGGTGTTCTGCCTGATTTCGGCCGGGCTCCTGGTAAGGTAGATGCCCCCGCCGTAGCCGACGCCGCCGGCCTGGCTTGCCGCCAGGTTATTGCTGACCAAATTGCCGACGACCTTGGTGGAGCTGGAGTTGAGCCAGAAGCCCCCGCCCAGGCCGGCCTGATCCGGGGCGGCCGAGGCAACGTTGCCGTCGACGCCGCTCCCGCCCACCGTGCTGGCCGAGACGAAGCCGTCGCTTCCGTCGGTGAAGGCCAGCCCGCCGCCGGTGCCGATTCCCCAGACGCTGGCGGTGTTTTGGGCCACCGTCGCCTGGAGGATGGTAAGACTCGACCCAGAGGCCCAGAGGCCGCCCCCCTGGCCGGTGGCGTTCGGGGCGTCGGTGGCCTTGTTTAACCTGACCTCGACTCCGGTGAGCCGGGCGGCCGCGCCCTGGGCGGCGATAGCCCCGCCGTAGCCGGACCCACCCCGGGCGGCGAAATTGCCGGTAAAGCTGCCCCCGCTTACTGTGACCCCGACCCCAGTCAGAAAGAGGGCCCCACCGTAGCCGGCAAACCCGAACCGGCTGCCGATATTGCCGGTGAAGACGGTCCCAGACAGGGTAACCGACCCGCCGTCGGCGTAGACGCCCCCACCCCGGCCCTGGTCGGAAAGGCTGGCTAGGTTCGCCCTAAACCTGGTGCCCGAGACGGACCCGGAAACACTGGCCAGGTAGAGGCCCCCGCCCCGACCAGGCCCAACGGCCGCCACGTTGTCCTGAAAGACCGCCGGGCCGATGTTCACTTGGCCCCTTGAAATGAAGGCCCCGCCCCCGTCGCCCCCGGCGGCCTGGCCGGCAGTGTTTCCGGCGAAGAGGGTCCCCGAGCCGACGGTAACGCCGGCGGCTTCGGCGTAGAGGCCTCCACCCTGCCCACTGGAGCCCTCGCTGGCGATGTTGGTTCGGATTTCGGTATTGTCCACGGTAAGGGACCCGCCGCTTACAAAGATCGCCCCGCCTCGGCCCGAATCGCCCCCGGCGGCCCGATTGTTCTGGAAGATAGTCGAACTGCGGGTTGAGGCCCCAATGGTCGCCGTCGAGTTGGCCAGGTAGAGGCCGCCCCCGTCCCCGGCCACTCCGCCCAGGTTGCTTAAGAACTTCGCTCCCCTGATGGTCACGGTGGAGTTTGTGATAAATGCTCCCCCACCCTGACCCTGACCAGCTCCGTTTCCCCGATTGGAGGCAAACTCGCAGTCCTCGATGGTGAGCTGAGCATTTCTCGCGTAGAGGCCACCCCCCTGCCCCCCGAGCCGGCCGGCATCCCCGAGGGCGATTTTAAGGTTGCGCAGGGTCACGGTGGCCCCGGCTATGAAGACTCCCCGGGCCGGCGACTCGGGGGCAATGGTGGGGGTTCCCGAGGGGTGGCCCTCCAGGGTCAGGGATTTGGTAATATAGACCACCTGAGAAGTACCGCCCAGGTTGTTAACCTGGTTGTAAACCCCTCCGGGGAGGATCCGGATGGTGTCGCCGGGGCTGGCGGCGTTAACAGCGTCTTGGATGGTGGCATAGCAGGGCTGAAGGTTGTCGCAGTTTCCCCCGGGCCCAACGTAGTGCACGGTCTGGGCCCTGACCGCCGGGGAGAAAAGGACCGTGCCGGTGCCTAAAAACGCCATTAGGACCAGTAAAAGGCCCCAGGGTATTTCAGGCTTTGGCCCGGGAAGGGCGGTGCCAGTTGGCAAGGGGGTAGGGGCACACGGCTGTGCGCCGCGGGCCAGAGAAGCCCTCAGGAACCGCCGACCCGGCCTTGGGTCGGGTCGGGAAGTTAAAAAGTCCACCCGTTCGGCTCCGCTCCGGCAGAATCGAAAATCGAGGATCCCAGCAAGGCCTACTTCCCCGGGATTGTACCCGGTGGCATCCGGACGTTCAGCCCACTTATCCACGTTTGTTGTAAACTTGGGTTGGGCCTATGTCCCTTCCGGAAGCTACGGCCGAACGTTACCGCATCCACCCGGGCCGGGTGCTCGTCGTCCTGGCGGGGGTTGGTTTCGGCCTCCTGCTCGGGGGTGCGACCGAGTCCATCTATGCCGTTCAGGGGAACTTGGCCGGGGTTGTCTCCATGCTCGCCTTCGGCTACGCCTTTGGGGCCGGGATGGTGGCCGCCGTCAACCCCTGCGGGATTGTGCTTCTGCCCGCCCTGGTGACCTATTACCTGGGGCAGAGTGGGGCAAAGACGGCGGCCGGCCGGGTCGGCCGGGCGCTGCTTCTGAGCCTGCTGACGGCGGCCGGTTTTATTGTGTTGTTCACCGGGGTGGGCCTCATCCTTGGAGCCGGGGGCCGTATGCTGGTCGACCTTTTCCCGGTGGCCGGGGTAGTTATCGGCCTCATCTTTACGGTCCTGGGAAGTTGGCTTGCCCTGCGGGGGGCGGGGTTCGGCATTGCGGCCGTTGGTCGGGCCGCCGGATACGGATCCCTGGGGGGCGGCCTGCTATCGCCCTTCCTGTTTGGGGTGGGCTATGCGGTGGCGTCCCTGGCCTGCACCCTGCCGGTCTTCCTGGTGGTGGTCGGGTCGGCCCTTGCGGCCGGCAGCCTTACCGAGGCGGCAGCCCGGTTTCTGGCCTACGGTCTGGGGATGGGTCTGGTGCTCAGCGTGGTGATCGTGGCCACCTCCCTTTTTCACGCCGTCGTGGCCCGCTTCATCCGGGCGGTGGTGCCTTACGTGCATTCGGTGGCGGCCGCCCTGCTCATCGGGGCCGGAGTCTTTTTGATTAAATACTGGCTGGTGGCCCTCGGCCTGCTCCGCTAGGCGGTCTCGGTGCTAGAATATTGGGGGATTTTATCGAGAGGAGGTGTCAGGATGTCCGAGCTTCGGGGTAAGCGGGTTGCCCTTCTGGTGGAGAACATCTACGAGGACCTGGAGTTTTGGTACCCATATTACCGCCTGAAGGAGGCCGGGGCGGAGGTGGTCGTGGTGGGCTCTGGTGCCGAGACCTACCAGAGCAAGCACGGCTACCCGGCCAAGGCCGACACTTCGGCCGATAAGGTCAGCGCCGCCGAGTTCGACGCCGTCGTCATCCCAGGCGGGTATGCGCCGGACCACATGCGTCGCCACCCGGCCATGGTGAAGCTGGTGCGGGAGGCCGTGGAGCAGGGCAAGGTGGTGGCGGCCATCTGCCACGCCGGCTGGATGCTGGCCTCGGCTGGGGTCCTCCGAGGTCGCACCGTTACCGGCTTCTTCTCCATTAAGGACGACCTGATTAACGCCGGCGCCAATTACGTCGACAAGGAGGTCGTCCGGGACGGCAACATCATAACCTCCCGGTTCCCCGCCGACCTGCCGGCCTTCATGCGGGAGATTATCGCCGCCCTGGTCGGGGCCCGGGAGCCGGTTAAAGCCGACTAAGGACCTTTCGGCTTCGCCGCGGGAGCCCGGGGCTCAAACCGGGCTGAGAGGGCGGTTAGGGCCCCTGACCGGGGCGGCCACCGCCGACCGCCGAACCTGAACCGGGTAATGCCGGCGTAGGAAGGGCGCAAGCACGCAGCTGGGCGCCGAACGCCGAATCCCGGTGTTTCGGCGCCAAGTCTTTAGAAGGAGGGTGAAGATGCGGACTCCGCCGCGTGTTCTGGTGGTCGCCGGTTCCGATTCGGGGGCCGGAGCTGGTATCCAGGCCGACTTAAAGACTATCTCGGCCCTCGGGGCCTATGCCACCACCGCCATCACCGCCATCACGGCCCAAAATACCCTGCGGGTCACCGCCGTCCACGAGCTTCCGCCGGAGATGGTGGCCGCCCAGATCGACGCCATCCTGACGGATATCGGCACCGACGCCGTCAAGACGGGGATGCTGGCCAACGCCGAGATCATCCGGGTGGTCGCCGACAAATTCCGGGAGTACGGGCTGCAGAACATAGTGGTCGACCCAGTGATGGTGGCCAAAAGCGGCGACCCCCTGCTTCGGCCGGATGCGGTCGCGGTCCTGCGGGAGCTGCTCTTTCCCCTGGCCACGGTGGTAACCCCGAATATTCCGGAGGCCGAGGCCCTGCTGGGTGAGAAAGTGGAGGGCCTGGAAGGGATGCGTCGGGCGGCCGAAAGGATCCGGGCCCTGGGTCCCCAGTACGTGGTGGTGAAGGGCGGCCACGGGGAGGGGCCGGCCATCGACGTTTTATACGACGGGCGGGAGTTTCGGGAGTTCCACGGCCCCCGAATTCAGACTACCTCCACCCACGGCACCGGCTGCACCTTTGCCTCGGCCATCGCCGCCGGTCTGGCGGCCGGCTACCCTGTGCCCGAGGCCGTGGCCCGGGCTAAGGAGTATCTGACCGGAGCCCTGCGCCACGCCTTTCCCCTGGGCCGCGGGAAAGGCCCGGTAAACCACTTTTACCAGTTTTGGACCGGGACCATCCGTCACCCTTAAGGGGTGGCCCCAAATTTGTCCAACGCCCCGACGGTCCCATCGGGGCACAGGGCCCTACCCCGGGTCCTTTTGGGCGGAGAGCTGGCCCCGGCTAGTCCTGAACTGTCAGCTGGCCAACCATCCCGGCCTCGGCGTGGCCGGGCTCGATGCACCCGATCTTAAAAGTGCCGCTGCGCTGGGGGGTGAACCTGACCGTGGCCGACTGCCCCGGCTGGATCTTAGGACTCT
>PSKS01000059.1:0-14927 GCA_040289115.1 Chloroflexota bacterium | reverse complement strand
TGGCAGGTCTTTGTTCACCTGGTCCCAGCGCCGGGAACGGTTCAGGTTGCCCAGGCTGACTTCAGGCCAGCCGGAGGCCTCCTGCCCACCTACCAATGGGCCCCGGGCGACCGGTATCTGGACGAGGCCGTGATCCCCGTGCCCCCAAACCTCCGGCCCGACGAGTACTACCTGGTTGCAGGCTTTTACCGGCTTTCAGATGGCTGGCGCAACCCCACGGCCGGTGGGGAATCGTTTGCCGTCCTGGGCCGGGTAGTTGTGGGTGGTGGCTAGTTCGGGTAATATTTTCTGGGCGAACATGACCGTACAGTCCCGGCCGCCGAGCATTTCGGTTTTCTTCCCGGCCTATAACGACGCCGGCACCATCGCCTCGATGGTGGTCACCGCCGTCCGAACCCTGCGGGAGCTTACGGACGATTACGAGGTTATCGTTGTGAACGACGGCAGCCAAGACCACACTGCCGAGGTCCTGGAGGAGCTGACCCGCGTCTACAACTGCCTCCGGGTGATCCACCACCCCAAAAACCTGGGTTACGGGGCCGCCCTCCGCACCGGATTTGCTGCCTGCACCAAGGAGCTTATCTTCTACACCGACGGCGATGCCCAGTACGACCCCCGAGAGCTGAAGGCGCTGCTGCCGGCCCTCCGGGACGATGTCGACCTGGTAAACGGCTGGAAGGTCGAACGCCACGACCCCCTTCACCGGATCATCATCGGCCGAATTTATCAGTATGTGGTCAAGTTTGCCTTCGGCCTCAAGCTTAAGGACGTCGACTGCGACTTCAGGCTGATGCGCCGGAGCATCTTTGACAAGGTCGAACTTAAGTCCGACAGCGGGGTGATTTGCGTCGAGCTTATGAAAAAGGTCCAGGATGCCGGCTTTGGGCTGGCCGAGGTGCCGGTCCACCACTACCACCGGGCCTACGGCCGGTCGCAGTTTTTCAACTTCCGGCGGATCAAACGCACCCTCATCCAGCTGGCCCAGCTTTGGTTCGAGCTAGTATTCCCCCAGCTTGTCAGCAAAGTTCCCCTGCTCGGCCCGAGTTTAGCCCAGGCCAGAACGGTGCCCGTCCGGGACGTTCGGGAGACGTAGCCAGTGACGCCGGGACAGGCCGGGGCCGAAGTTGCCGAGCTTTTAGGTTTTAAGCTCTACGCCGAGGCGGCCCGTCGCCTGGGACGCCTGGCGGCCGACGAGTTCGACGCAGCCGTCCGGGAGCTGGCCCTTTCCGACCCGGAGGGTCTGGCCCGGCTGGCCGTGGAGCTGGCCGGGGACCCAGCCGTCTTCGGGCGGCTGCTGGGAGCGCTCCGGGGGAATCCGGGGGCCGGGGCGGTTTTGAGTGCCCTGGCCAGGGCCGAGCTTCCTAAGGAGCGGCTTAAGGAGGTCCGGCGGGAGCTTTTCCGGGCCGGGGGACGGCCGGCGCCGCGGGTCAAGCCGGCTGAGGCCGCCGACCCGGTCCTGCGGGCCTTTTCAACCCCGGTAACCCTGGAGCGGGCCCGGGAGCTGATCCTGCTGGTGCAGGAGGCCGTCGGTGGCCTCAGCATTGTGGGGTTCAGCTTCGGACCCGGCGGGGTTGACGTCGGGCACCGGGAGAGTGTGCGGAACCGGCTTGAGGCCGAAGTTGAAAACCTTCGCCGGGCGGCGGCCGAGGCCGACCTGGAGCTTTTCGGGCTGGAGCCTGACGAGGCCCGGGATATCCTCTGGAATCGGCGGGGTGGGCTCGCCCTCTCCCCGGCAGCCGCCGCCTGGCTGGAGCGAATCGGCCGACCCCGCCGGGAGTTTCCGGAGCACCCCGTCTATCGCCTCATTAACCGCTCCGAGGTGCGCTTCAATCCCCAGTACCTGGCCGAGTCCGACCGGGTCGTGTCCGATGAGCCCCACCTCTGGCACTGGCTTATCGTCCCGCGCCTTTTAAGGGATTTCATCCGGGAAGCCCGCAACCTGGCGGGAACCCAAGTGCTCCTCGACGAGGAGACCCACCGGCGCCGGTGGGCCGACCTGGTTAACCGCGCAGTTCGGGGCCTTTTTAACAACAACCCCGAAGTGCGGCAGGTGCGGGTGGGCGTCCTGGAGGACCTGGCCCTTCTCTACGCCCGGGCCGGGCGGGTGCTTACGGCAAAACGCCTCTTGGCGGCGGCCCTGGCTCTAGCCGATCCGGGCCAGGACCCGGCCCGCATCCCCCTCCTCCAGGCCCTGGTGGGCACGGCCCTGGGGTCTACCCTGCCGACCGAGGCCCGGAGCCGGGCCGAGGAGCTGGGCCTTTGGGTGCCGGCCCGCGAAGGGTCCGAGCTGGGGGAAGAACCACCCGGCCGAACCCCTGGCGGACTGTGGCTGCCCGAAACCTAACCTGGTAGGTGGTCTGGCGTCTTGTAGCCCTTCTCCTGCTGGTGGCCGCCTTCGCCCTCCGCGTCCGCGGCCTTGACCAAGAGTCCTTCTGGTGGGATGAAGCCTACAGTGCCCTTCTGGCCGCCGAGCCCCCGGCCGACATCCTGCGGGGAGAGAACTGGGCCACAGGCTCGACCGAGGCCGAAAACCACCCGCCGGCCTATTACCTGGCCCTCCACTTCTGGGAGCAGGCGGCCGGCGATGGGGAATTTGCCCTCCGGTATCTTTCGGTCTTGGCCGGGATGGTGCTGGTGGCGGCCGGGGGATACCTGTGTAGGCGGGGGGCGGGGCAGGCTGGGCTTATTCTGGGCCTCGGGCTTCTGGGAACAGCCCCGCCCCTGGTTTACTACGCCCGGGAGGCCCGGATGTTTGCCCCCACGGCAGCCCTGGCGGCCCTTACCACGGCCCTCCTACTCCGGCCGCCCGGACGGTGGGGCTGGGCGGCCTGGACCGGCCTGACGGTTGTCGGGCTGTTTACGTTTTATTACTACGTTTTCGTTCTGGCGGGGCAGGTGATTTTGCTCTTCCTGGCCAGACGCCGGCCGTGGGGCTGGTTTGGGGCCGTGGGTCTGGCCCTCATCCCCTGGGCCGCGGGCCTTATTCCGAAAGCTCTGGGCTGGGGGGCACCCTTTGCCCTGCCCCCCGACCCCCTCCTGCGCCTGCGCTGGACCTGGGAGTTTTTCTGGCTGGGGCTGGGGGCGGCCGGGGCACCCCGGGACGCGTTTAGCCCCTATCTTCTCCTGCCGGCGGCCGCCCTTCCCCCGGCGTTGATCCTGGGGGCGGCAAAGCCGGCCGTCCGGCCGCTCCTGCTCATGGCCGCCGTCAACCTGGTCCCGCCCCTGGCAATCGCCCTGCGGGCCCCGGCCTACCACCCCCGCTATGTATTGATAGGCATGGCCTTTTTGACCATGCTTCTGGCCTCCGGCCTTGCCGTCCGGCCGGCCGTGGGCCTTACGGCCGGCCTGGGCTTGCTGACTCTGGGGGTCGGGGCGGTCTGGACCCAGCAGACGGTCCCGGCCTTCTGGCGGACGGATTACCGGTCGGTAGTGGCCCAGGTGAGCCGGGCCGCCGGCCCCGAAGATCTGGTCCTCTTCAACGTGCCCCCACCCTTCCGGTATTACTACCGGGGCACGGCTCCGGCCCGCCACGTGCCGGTAACACCATACCTTCCGGAGCCGATGCTCCGGTTTATCCGGGAAAATCTTCCCCAGACCGGGCGGGTTTGGTACATCTGGAACCCGGAGGTAGTAACCGACCCCGACGGCCTCTTCGATGGCCTGCTGGAATCGGCCCTGACCCGGGAGGGGGAAAGCTGGGCCGGGGGCCTACGGCTCACCGTTTACCGGCCGGGTCCGGCCTTTGAGCTGGAATGGCACCCCGTCGACTACCGGTTTGGTTCTGCGATCAGGCTGACGGCATATGCCCTGGTACCCCGGCCGACCGATGCGCCGGGCCTGCTCCTGCGCTGGCAGGCCGATCGTCCTCCTCCCCAACCCCCATCGGTCCGGGTGGCCCTGCGGCTGGGAAACGGCGAAGAGTGGGCCGCCTTTGACCGACCCATTCGGAACGGCCGCTTTGAGCCGGCCGACCGTTGGGAGCCGGGAGAGGTGGCGGAGCAGTACGTTCGGCTGCGGCTTCCGCCCGGCCTACCCCCCGGGAAGTACACGGCCTGGGTGCGGGTGTATCTGCCGTCCGGGGAGATCCTGGGCCTTACGGTGGCAGGACGGCCGACAGGAGCCGTCGAAGCCGCCCTGCCTGTGGGCCGGCTCGAAAACCCCATCCCTGCCCCACCCGAAGGCTTTAACCTCCTTGAGTCGCCGGTCGGGAGTCTGGCCGGATACCGACTCCCCGACGGCCCAGTTACCGCCGGGGAGCCCTTCGAGGTCGAGCTGCTTTGGCTAACTGGCTCGCCAGCCCGGAACCTGGAGCTAGAGATGTCCGGTGCCGGTTTTTCCGACCGGATTCCCCTGCTCGTCCCTGGGACCACCCGGCCGGGATTTGTCCGCCAGCGCCTCAAGGTTACGATTCCGGCGGCGGGCGAAGTTCGCCTCCAGGTGGGTGGGCGGCCACTGGGGGTGGTGACCGTTCGGCCGGCGGTAGGCCGCCGGTTTGAGCCGCCCCTCGTCCGGGTGAAGCTGGGCGCCCGGTTTGGGGAGGGACTAATCCTGGTGGGGGCGAACCTGAGCCCCGACCCGCCCCGCCCGGGGGCGCCCCTCGCCGTTACCCTGGTCTGGCGGGCCGATGCCCCGGTAGGCCGAAGCCTCAAGGTTTTCGTCCACCTGGCCGGGGCCGACGGCCAGCCCATCGCCCAGGCTGACGCCGTACCCCAGAACTGGACCCACCCCACCGACCGCTGGCTGGTTGGCGAATACGTGGAAGATGCCCACACCCTGCTCGTTCCCACCGCCCCACCCCCCGGCTCCTACCGGCTCCTGGTGGGCCTTTACGACCCCCTTACCGGCGCCCGCTTGCCCCGCCCCGATGGGGCCGATACCGCCGAAATCTGGGCCGGAACCCTGCCCTAGGGCCGGCTAACCCGGTCTTCGGCCAACACCAGCTGGCCCAGGTCGGCCAACAGGCGCAGAAGCCAGCCGACCTCCGGTGGGTCCAGGGCGGCCAGGTGGTCGCCTTCGGACCAGACCGCCTCCACCAGCCAGCGCCGGACCTCAAACTGGCTTGCGGGTCCGGACTCAAGCCGGCCGAGTAGGGCCTGGACGGCCGGGTCGGCCAGGAGGACTTCCGCCAGGGAAACCCGGCCCCCGGCTACCTCAAGGCCCAGCTCGGTGAGCCGACCTTTACGGCCGGCGATGCCCGCCCGGTCGACGTCGAATCGCCGCTGGTAGGGGCAGATCCCGGCCAGGTGACACCGGTGCTCAACGCAGCGGGGCACCCGCTGACGAAAGCTTTCCGCCAGGCCGAGCCGGTTGAGCCAGCCAATTTTCAGGCCGAACTCCGGCCCAAGCCAGAAATCGCAGCCCACCCCGGCCTCGGCGACCCGCCGCAGGGCCTCAAGGCTCTGGCTGAATGTCCCGGAGCTCACTTTGCCTCCGGCCTGACCACCCGGGCGGCCCCGGCAGCGGCCAGCCGACGGATTTCGGCCCAGAGCCGCCGGTAGTACCCTTTGGCCGTCCGGGCTTCGGGGGTATCCAGCGGGCCCGGCTCGGTTAGGGTTTCCCGGCTGCCGATGATGATTACGAGGCGGCGGGCCCGGGAGATGGCCACGTTGAGCCGCCGCCAGTCGGCCAGGAGCTCGCCAAGATTTCGTTGGGGGTTGGCGGCCGCCAGGCTTATGACGACGGCGTCCCGCTCGCCCCCCTGGAATCGGTCCACGGTATCGACCCGGACCTGCTCGGCCAGGCCGGGCGCGAGGTCGGCCAGGGCCTGGCGGATCTGGGTGTTCTGCCGCCGGTAGGGCGAAATCACCCCGACCCGGTCGGGCGGAAGGCCGTTGCGCACCAGCCGCACCACGGCCCGGGCGGCCAGCCCCGCCTCGTAGGGGTTGCTCCGGGCCTCCTCAATCCCGGCAGCTTGCTCTGCTGCCCCGGAGAT
Source organism: Chloroflexota bacterium (assembly GCA_040289115.1). GTDB lineage: Bacteria > Chloroflexota > Dehalococcoidia > JAUQQI01 > JAUQQI01 > JAUQQI01. The sequence continues at coordinate 8,995 of PSKS01000059.1, read as the reverse complement.
TCCGTCGGTGAGGACCCAGAGGATGTGGCGGTCAAAGCCGGTGGGTGGGGGCTGGTCGGCCACGGCGGAGCCGGCCGGCCGCAGTTCTCCACCGTAGAAGGTGTTAGCGACGAGGTCGGAGATGGGCTGGGCCATCCGGTACTGTTCCACCAGGCGGATAAGGCGCTGGGGGTAGCGGCCGGCCAGCCGCTCGAAGAGGGAGACTTTGAGGCTGTGGCCGGATTTAAAGCCGCGGCCGGCGGTAAGGGCCGACGTAAGGGGCGGGGCCTGGGTGGCCTCCACCACCGGCGGGAGTTGGCAGTGGTCCCCCACTAGCACCAGGTCACCCGCAAAACCGGCCGGCAGCCGGCGCAGGGCCTGCAGGGTGGCCGGCTCGGTGGCCTGACCGGCCTCGTCGACGATAACGTGGCGGAAGGTGAGTCCCTGAAGCTCGGGAGCGGCGGCCGCCGCCAGGGTGGCGACGAAGATGCCAGCGTGGCGGTGGAGGACGGCCCCCCGGAAAAGGCAATTTTTTAGCCGGGCCTCCAAATCAGAGCCTGCCCGGACAGCTTCCCGCAGCCCCACCCGTTCGGCAAGGACGCAGGCGGCCACCGCGGCCTCCATTCCCCCCAGCACCCGTCCCACCCGGACGATGTAGGGGGCAACCTCGGGGCAGGCTCCCACCAGCTTGAGGACAGCCTCGTCTGCGGCCCGGTGGGTGTTGGCAAGAATGAGCACCGGCCGCGGCTCCTCGGGGTCGGTGGGGTCCCAGAGGTGGCGGAAGAGGAGCTGGCGGGCGACCTCGGCGATGAGGGCCGTTTTGCCGGTGCCCGGCGGCCCCTGAACCAGCAGGATTTCCCCCGGTTTCAGACCTAGGATGCACCTTAAGGCCCTAAGCTGGCTGGGACTTAAGTCCAGAACCGGCCGCAGGGCGGGTTCGGTCTGAGCCGGTACCCCGGGACTTTCGCTCCCCAGGATGGTGCGGGCCAGGGCCGGCAGTTCGGCCTCCCGGACCCGCCGTCCCCGCACCCCGGCGGCGGCCATGGCGTTGAGCATAAAGTCGGTCAGGGCCTCCACCTCCCAGTCCACCCGCTCCCCCATTCCCGCCCGGTCAACCCGGTACTCGGGGGCCGGCGGTAGGGGCTCGTCGAGGTCCACTTCCAGGTGGAAGGCCTCCAGCCGCCGGATGACCCCCTGCACGGAGACGAAGTGGCCGGGGCGGTGGGGGGCGGGGGTGACGAGCACGGGGTCGTCCTCACGCAGGCGGGTGTCCAGCCGGGCCGACCGCCCCAAACGAACCCGGCCCTGGACCAAAGCTTCGGCCCGCAGGCCCAACAAGGTAATCCCTTCCTGGTTTTCCAGGACGGCCGGGTCGGCCGTGGCCAGCTTGAAAAAGTGCTCCCGTTCCAGGCGCTCCTCGGCCTTAAGCTGGCGGTGGAACCAGGCCCAGTACTCGAAGAGGGCGGGCGGAACGTAAAGCCAGAAGTCGTAGACCCTTCGGGTCAGGTCGGCCCGGTTCTGCTCACAGATGCCCCGCTGGCCGGCCGGACACGTCCGGCACGGGGGCGCGTTGGCCTGGAAGGCAAAGTCGCCGCCGGTACCCCGAAGCCGGTGGCCCTCTTTCGGAAGCTGGTTGAGGAGCTGGCGGTCGTAGCCGGTAAGCAGGCCCGAGGCCGCCACAAAGGCCTGGTTGCGGTTCTGGGCCACCAGGTCGATGTAGCGGTCGTCGGCCTGGCGGGGGTCGGCCCCGGCCTTGCGGACCACAGGGTGGTCGGGCAGGGACACCGGCTGGTAGCCCGAATCTTGAAAAAGCTCGATGACCGTCTCCGGGGGGGCGCCGCTGTGGAGCCGGACGGCTTCATGGTAGGCCAGGGCTTGCACCCCGCCCGGCACCTGCCGGCCAGTTAGGGGGTCCAGGCTTGTCCCGGGCCCGGCGGAGGTTTTCACCTCCACCACCTCGATGCCCTGGGCATCCAGGATAATCCGGTCCACCCGACCCCCGAGGCCCCGGTCGGCGGCAAAAACCGGCCGCTCATGCATAACTGCCCCCGACCCGAACCGGTGCAGGCAGCCGGTAACGACCCGGTCGGCCTGCTCCCAGGGTGCCCGAACGGCCCTCACCTGCCTTCGGATCTGCTCGGGGCCGTAGCGGACGAGGGCCGGGAAGTCCGAAACCCAGGCCTCAGCAACCCCCCGAAAATACTCGGCCAGGGCCTCCTCCGCCCGGCCGTCGGCCACGGCCCGGGCCGCCCGGCGGTAGCCGCGGTGGATGGCGTTGCCGACGGTGTACTCCGGGGCGAGCGGGTCGGTTGGGGCCCGGGGAACACCGACGAAAAGGCGGTAGAAGCCCTGAAGGGGACAGCGGTAGACCCATTCCAGGTGGGTGGCCCAGACGGCGTACTCGGGGCAGATGATGAACTTGAGCAAGACAATGTACGGCCGGATTCGGCCGGCGTCAACGGCCTTTAGAACCTGGAGCCGGAGCTGGGGCGGATCAACCCCTAGGGCCTTGAGGCCCCGGAGGGCCCGCTGGAGGGTCCGAAAGTAGTGGGAAAATCTGACCGGCCCCAGGCACCCAGGGTACCACTCCTGGTCGAAGACCCAGGCCCGGCCCAAGGGCTTGCCGTCGGCGTCGGCGACCTCCAGCACCACCCGGCTCGGGCCCGATTCGGCCTCAACCCAGGTGGCAATGACTGGCCGGTCAGGGTAGATAGGCCGACCCTTCGGCCCCCGTCCGGCCCAGAAGTCCTCCCAGCTACCCGGCCCCATCCCCTTCCAGGTATAGGTTAAGGCCAAACTGGCCGCTCAGGGCCGAAAGCCGCACGCCCAGGTCCCGCTCGGCCTGAGCATCCAGGGCGTCGTGAAGCTTGTACGCCAGCGACTCTGGGGCAGCCGCCTCGGCGGGGGCCGGGCCCTCGCCGACCCAGAAGCGGATAAGTTGCCGGGCCAGCTCCACCTGCCGGGCCAGAAACTCCGCCGGCCGGAGGCCCCCCTGGGTTAGAACCCGGTAGGCCCGGAGCAGGGGAATGAGGGCTCCGGCGGCGTCCTCCCGGACGAAGGCCGACCTGGCCCGGAGGAAGTGCCAGGCGGCCTCCAGCTTGGGGTCTGAAGCCCGCCTTTCTAAGGTGGCGGCCAGGCGGCGGACTTCGGATTTATAAAACTCCCGCTCGGCCGCTGGAAGCCGGTCTAGCCGGTCCACCTCGCTGACAACCCGCTCCGGGTCGACCCTGGCCCCGCCGTTGGGGTCGGCCGTAACGACGGCCCGGACAAAGTTCGTTAAAAGCCGAAAGAGGCCCACCTGCTGATGGAGCAGGTCGTCGCGGCTGAGGGCTGCCGCCTCGTCCAGGTGGCGGTGGGCCAGGTAGAAATTCCAGAACTGGAGGGCGGCCTGGGCCCGGTAAAAGTGCTCCCGGGCCAGGTCTTCGGTCAGCCAGAACTCGCCGCTGGCCCCCGGCCAGCTGAGGGGGACTCGGCTCCGCTCGGCGGCGATTATCTTAACAACCGCCTCGGCCGGGGGCTCGCCGGCCCCGACCTCAAGCCGGGGAGACTCACCCGCAAAGCGCCGGCGGGCAATCTCCTGCCGGACGGCCTCAACCCGGGCCCAGAAGTCCTCAGCTTCCATCGGGTTCGAGGATGACCCCGGCGATGCTCACCAGGGAGGTGCCGTAGGGGTCGGCGGGGCACTGCTCGTAGCTTATGGTGCGTCCCCGGCACCGGCCCAGGAAGCGCAGGGCCAGGTAAATGGGCGGCAGGCCGCAGATTTTGTTGCGGTCCCGGTCCGCCCGGACCCAGCCTAAAAAGGCCTCAGCGTCCCCGGCCTCGATGGCCTCCAGAAGCCGCCGGTCTTCGCCGGCCAGCCGGGCGGCCATCAGCCGGTCGTAGCCGTCGGGGTCACCAAAGGCGGGACCCACGTGGGCCAGGTCGGCCGCAGCCACGACGAAGACTCGCCGGCCGGCGCAGGCGGCCCGCAGGGCGGCCAGGGTCCGGGTAAAGGGTTCGTGGTCGGCCGCCGAAGCCCCGCCGTGGGTGAAATCGTAAAAGTGGCCGCAGAGCACCGGCAACACCGGGGGCGGGTCCTCCCGCCGCAGGTAGTGAAGCCAGACCAGGGCCAGCTCTACCGAGTGCTCGGCCCGGTGGTGGAGCTCCTCTTCGAAGACGGCTTCGGGACCGAGGGCATCTACCAGGGCGTCGAAGGCCTCACGGAAGAGGGGAACCGTGCCGAAGGGGGTAGCGTAGGGCCTGGCCGTTAGGGTCAGCCGTCCGGCCCCGCCGGAATGGTCGGTGCCGAAGATGATCACCGCATCGGCGGCCTCCACGGCCGGCCGGAGGGCTGACCAGAGGCGGGCGTAGACTCGCCAGCCCCGCTGGTAGTCGATGTGAGGGCTTACGGCCCCCACCGCCCCGGAGGCCATCCCCTCGGCTCCGGCCTCCCGGATGTACGCCCCCAGGGCGGCGGCCAGGTCTTCCGGCTCAGCCGGGTAGACCGTCCCGGCCAGGGCCGGGGGGCGGATGGGCAGGGCCCGGAAGCTTTCGAGGGCCTGCCGGCGGGCCGCTTCCAACCGGGGACCCTCCAGGAAGATAGCTTCATCGAGCTCGGCGATGAGCCCCTCCACCAGGCCAGGGGGCAGAAACCGGCCGGTCCGCATCTCGAAGGCGAGGCGGATGCCGGTCGGGGTTCGGGAGCCGTCCATGAAGGCCAGCAGGGGCGCCAGCTCGCCCGGGATGAGCAGGACCCGGTTGCTGATGCCTTGCCGGTCCCGCAGTACGAGGGCGGACCTGCCGTTAAGGACCGTCCATTGCATGTCGAGGGGGCGGAGTTTGGGCCTGATGTCCGCGACCATCCCGGTAAAGTAGGCTAACAAACGCTGGCCGCCCAATGCAAGGCCGGCCTCAACGGTTTCTCTACGAAAAATCTACAATTTAGGCTATCAAATGTCAGTACCCGACTGGTATGCTTAGGGTGGTTGCCGGAACTTTTGTCCGGCAAAGTTATCAAAAGGAGGCATCGTGCAGACATAAAGGGCTTTAAGGTTAGATGGGGCCGAGGTCGGCCTGAGCAGGTCCGAAGTGGGGTCCTTAAGGGCCGGACTTTCGGGCCGGGTGATGACCCCGGAAGACGCCGATTATGGTGAGGCCAGGAAGGTCTTTAACGCCCTCATCGACCGACGACCGGCGTTAATCATCCAGCCCAGGGATGCGGCGGATGTAGCCCAAACCGTGGCCTTTACCCGGGAAAGGGGCCTGCTCCTCAGCGTAAAGGGCGGCGGCCACGGGGTGGCCGGGCATGCAGTGGCCGATGGGGCTGTGATGGTGGACCTCTCAGGCCTTAAGGGGCTGGAGGTTGACCCTGAGTCGCAGACGGTCTGGGCTCAGCCCGGGCTCAGGCTTGGGGAGTTCGACGCCCGGACCCAGGACTTCGGGCTGGCCACCACCATGGGCACCGTCTCCGATACCGGCATCGCCGGTCTGACCCTGGGCGGTGGTATGGGCTGGCTTATGCGCAAACATGGGCTTAGCTGTGACAACCTGCTCTCGGCCGAGGTGGTCACCGCTGACGGCCAGATTCGGCGGGCCAGCCGGACCGAAAACCCGGACCTGTTCTGGGCAATCCGGGGCGCGGGCCATAACTTCGGGGTGGTAACCGAGTTCACCTACCGGCTGCACCCGGTTGGCCCGGCGGTTTTCGGGGGCCTTACTTTTTATCCGCTTTCCCGGGCCCCCCAGATCCTGCGGTCTTACCGGGAGCACATGGCCAATATGCCCGATGAGTTCAACGCCTTTGCCGCCTGCCTGACCTCACCCGAAGGTGTCCCGGTGGTGGGCCTTGCCGTCTGCCACTGCGGACCCGTCGACGAGGGCCGAAGACTGGCCGAGCCCTTGGCCCGGCTGGGCCGGCCCCCTCATGGACATGACCGGACCGATGCCCTACGTCCAGGTCCAGCGGCTGACCGATGATGCGACCCCCTTCGGGGCTTACCATTACTGGAAGTCGTCGGTCATAACCGGCCTTTCGGAAGGGGCCATCGAGGCGATTGTGGGCTGCTACGGCGAGGTTACGTCCCCCAGGTCGCTGATTCCTGATCAGCAACTCATGACCTCCAACCCTGGGGTTGGCCACAATATATTGTGTTCAAAAACCCATAAGACAACAATATATAGTTATCAGCCAACGGTTTTCGGGTTGTTTGGTGGGAATTTGGTGGGAATTAGCTGTCGTCGGCGCCGTTGTCGGTGAGATGACCGCGCGCCTTAAAAGCTCAGCCCGGTGGGGGACTTAAAGAGGGCCTGGCCAACCTGCCGGGCCGCCTCCCGTTGCAAGTCGGGCAGGACGTGGGAGTAGGTCCCCAGGGTGATGCCCACCTGGGTGTGGCCTAAGCGTTCCTGCACCACCCTGGGGTTCACCCCGCCCACCAGCAACAGCGTGGCGTGGGTATGTCGCAGGTCATGGAATCTGATAGCGGGCAACCCGGCCCGCTTAAGGACCTGTTTAAGACCCCGGCGGAGACTTTGCCCGGGGATGGGTTGGCCCGCCCGAGTACTAAAGACCAGGTCCCCATACTCCGAGGACCAGCCCGGCCCGGCCTTTAGCTTAGCCTCGGCCTGGGCCCTTTTGTGTTCTTTTAAGATGCCCAAAAGCTCCGGGGGCAACACCACCTTGCGCCGCCCGGCTGCGGTTTTGGGTTCACCTTCCACCCAGCTGCCCCGCACCCAGCAGAGGGTGCGCCTAACCTGGATGGTCCCGGCTTCAAAGTCGATATCCGACCAGCGCAGGCCCAAAAGCTCGGCAAGCCTTAAACCGGTCCCCAGGGCCGTCGCAAAAAGGGCAAAGTACTCCGAGGCCCGGGCGGCCTCAAGGAACCGGGCCGCCTCCTCTGGGGTCAAGACCCTAAATTCCCGCCGCCCCGGTCTGGGGGCCTTGACCCGGTCGGCCGGGTTCTGGGCCAGCAGCCCCCATTCCACCGCCTGCTTAAGGGCCCGGTGTAAGACAGCGTGGATAATCTGGACCGAACGGCGGGAAAGTCCGGTTGCAAGCTTCTGGCTATAGAGGGTCTGGATATCGGCCGGTTTCAGCTCCTGGAGCCTCCGGCCCCCCAGGTCCGGGTTTAGATGCACCCTTACGGCATACTCGTATTGGCGCAGGGTTGGGGGCCTCACGGTGGGTTTAGCCCCGTTCTCCAGCCAGAAGGTCAGATACTCGCCCAGGGTCACCTTCGAAGGTTCGGGTAGCAGCCCCCGGGCGGCCTCGACCCGGACCTGGGCCAACCAAAGCTGGGCCTCCCTTTGGGTCTTAAAGTAGCGGACCAGCCGTTTGGCGCCGACCCGGATTTCGGCCCGCCAATCGGTCCGTCCCCGGGGCTGGTAAATGGAACCTTCACCCTTGCCCCGACGTCGACGTTTGGTCATCTTCCCTCCATACTCGATAAGGTCACTTTTTGACCCGGAGGGCCCCCTTCCTGGCCAGCTCTTGGACCAGCCGGGGCCGGTCGGGATTGGTGGGGTCTTCCAGAGCCCGAACGACCCCCTCCCCAGCTGCCTCGGCTTCCCGGGCCAGGAAATTTAGAAGCTGACTTAAAAGCTCGTCGAAATCAAGCCCCTTTTGCCCCGGCCGGGGACGGAACCGCTCGGTCCCCGGGCCTTCCACCAGCCACCGGTGGACCCCGGCCCCGTCGTCGGCTTCGTAAAGCAGCCGCCAGGTCGTATCCCCAGCTTGGATGGTGGCCGTCTTGGCCACCCTCGTACCCCAAAAGTTGGTTTGGTCGGTTAAAGTCACCTGGAACATGTTCCTCCCCCTGGTTTCGGGAGGCGGCCCTCCCCATCAGAGGGCCGCCCCCAGGTCGTACCGGGCGTCGGTCTCGGCCTGGGCGGCTGAGGCCGCCTCCAGGCAGGCCCCGCAATAATCCCGCCGGCCCGAGGGGGCCCCGCATTCGAGGCAGCGGAGCTCACCCCGCCAGGCCAGGACGGCCGCAGCCAAGCCCCCCGCTTGGCAAAGTCGGGGCAAGTGCAGGACCAGGCCTGGCCGGTCCGCACATCATCCCGGCTTTCCGAGAGGACCCCGTAAAGCTGGCCCCGGGCGAGCTTGACCCCATCACCCCGGGCCCGGTAGGGGGACCGGATTCGGCCCCGAAGGTAAAGCTCTATCCCCCGGGTTACCCGGGCTTCTTTAAGAACCCGCCGGACCGTCATTAGTCTTTCTAACTAGAGAATAGCGTTATATATCGTGAATGTCAAGGGGTTCTGGCCGAGTTTTCCACAACTTTTTGCGTTGACAGCCGGTAAGGGGCGGGGTTATACTTAGGGCGGGATGGTGAGCCTTTCTGAGGCGGCAAAGCTTTTAGTTAAGGCCCGGAAGCCCAAGCGTTTAGTCTGCCCCGTCTGTCAGGTGGAGTTTGTCGGCGTCGGTCGGCGCAAGTACTGTAGCCAAACCTGCGCCGACCGGGCCCGCTGGCGGGCCCACTACTGGAAAAATCCCGAAAGGGCGCGGCAGCGGGCCAGGGAATATTACTATCGCAAGAAGGCCCAAAAAGCCCAAAACGTGGGGGCCGGTTCAGCCGACCAGGATCTGTGACCTGCTGGGCCGCTCGTCGGACGCCTCCTTAACCGGCCCCCGCCTTCTCCACGCGCCCAACGGCCCCGACCTTTTCTGCAAAACGTGCCTTTCGGCGGATAAGCTCCGCTGCCGTTATCGTCTTCGCCGCCTGGGAATTTAATCAAAAAAGCTTCTTGACAATGGCCCCTGTCGTAGGATAGATTATAGCAACCTGAGGGCGGAAAGCTTGGGGGGCCACTTCCCCCGGGACTAGTGGTGCCCCCCGGCTTAGGTTCAGCGGCAATGAACGATAAGGTCAGGTCAGGTTTAATCCTTGGCCTGGTCGCCCTTTTGGCCGGCTTCGCAGGTGCCATTGTGGCCCTCGGTGCGATTTCGCTAATGGGGGGCGATCCCGCACGCCGGGACCCCAACGCCAACCCAGACTCCAAGTCCACCCACCTTACGGGAATTGTTCGATAAGTATCCCGG
>PSKS01000058.1:0-15353 GCA_040289115.1 Chloroflexota bacterium | reverse complement strand
TGGGGTGCCCCCACGATTACCACCCCAGACATCCCCACCCCGCCCGGCCCGCCATGGGGCACGCAATAATACGGATACCTCCCCGGTCGCTGAAAGGTAAACCTGAATACACCCCCAGGCGGAATAAGGCTGGAGTTGAAACTGCCGTCGTCGGCCGTGACCGTGTGGTCAAAAGGGTCCCGGTTAACCCAAACAATTGTGGTGCCGGGGGAGATGGTCACCATCCGGGGGCTGAACATTATATCCCGCATCTCCACCGTAATTTCCTGTGTTCCCAGCCGGGCGGCCGCACCAGGAACATAGCCGGCCACCGCCGTGACCAGCATACAGGCCAGGATAAACACCAGCCGGCCGGACAATATCGTCACTCTCCCCTTAGGGTTACGAATGGGGCGGCAGGTCGGATCTACCGGCGGGCGCAGGCTCGGGACCTGACAGCAGGGGGCAGATTCGTCAGATTAGGTGTAACGGCCTCGGCGCGAATAAATCCAATCGGGCCTCCAGGACGTATTTACGGTGGAAACCACAGCCCAGCGCAGAAGGAGGTGAGGCTTAACGCGGTAGCTATTAACCATTTTGGAGCCCTTGGCCCAGAAAAGTCCGACGGTGGAGGCAACGAATGCCCAAGCTTTTCAGACGATTCGTAATTCTGGTGGCAATTTTATTGGTGTTTGCGCCTGCAATCCCGGCCCAGTTTGGGGTTCCCAAAGCCGAGGCCCAACAGATAACCGTTGAGCTGCGCAATATCGCATTTAGTCCCCGGACGATTACCGTTACCCCGGGAACCACGGTAGTCTGGGTAAACCAAGACCCGGTGGCCCACACCGTTACTGCCGACGACGGCAGTTTCGATTCGGGTCTGATTCAACCGGGTGGAACCTACCAACGCACCTTCCAGCAGCCGGGCACATACCCCTACCACTGCCGGCCCCACGGCGGGCCGGGCGGGGTGGGGATGTCCGGAGTAGTCGTAGTCCAGGCCCCGGGCCAACCGGCCCCCGCGCCAACCCCGATGCCGGCGGCAGCCCCGATGCCCGCCCCGGCTGCTCTGCCCGGCATTATTACCTCAGGCTGGCCGCCAGTAACCGTTGAGATGCGGGCAGCTCAAACTGGCAATCAGGTAACTTTCGTGATGCTGGTTACCAACCGCAGCGACCGAACTTATAGTTATGAACTTAAGGCCCGACTACCCCCCGGCTCCAGGCTCTTGTCCTGCCAATATGGTACCCACCGGACCGACTGGCGGCAGTGTGGCCTGGATGGTCAGGGTGGCATCGGCTGGAATAATGTTTCAGGCATCCGCCCGGGCGCAGTGGTCGGACCCTACACCTTCACCGTCGAGGTCCCGGGGATGTCGGCCTCAAGCTATGCCTGGGTCAATTTCTACAACAACACTCCGGCCGGGAGCTGGACCGGACCCATCGTCGTTTCACCGGCGGCCGCCAGGCCCATCGTCAGGGCGGCCAGCACGGCCCTGGGCACCATCCTGGTGGACGAGCGGGGTCTGACCCTTTACATGTTTACCCAGGACGTCCGGGAACCGTCGACCTCCAACTGCTACGGCATCTGTGCTGCCAACTGGCCACCGTTGCTCACCACCGACCGGCCTGTCGCCGGCCCCGGCGTCCGGCCCGAGCTTCTGGGGGTTACCATCAGGGCTGACGGGACCCTCCAGGTGACGTACAACGGCTGGCCCCTCTACTACTGGTTCCGGGATGCCCAGCCCGGGGATACCCGGGGCCAGAATGTGGGCGGCGTCTGGTTTGTCCTCCGGCCGGACGGAACCATGGTAAGACCAACGGCATCCCCCTAGCCCGACCGGCTGCGACCGGCCCCAAAAGCCGGTCGCAGCCGGCTTTCCCTAGGGTTTCCAGTTTTGTTGCCGACCTGATTTGAAGGAGCCACCAGGTGGTAATTAGGCGGGTTATCGGGGCACACGGCCGTGTGCCCCGATAAAAATACTAGCGATTGTATGGTTAAAAGCCCTGGGCTTTCCGCGAATTTTTGACATGCCGCCGACCAGCCCCTATAATCGGGCTGATTCCGCCGACGAGCAGGGGGGTTGAATATGAGTTTTCCGGCCCTTGTTCGGCTTCTGGCCTGGGCCTCTTATGACTTTGCCAATAGCCTCTGGGCCATCAATGTCTTAACCCTCTATTTCCTGCTCTGGGTCACGGAGGAGCTCAAGGTCCCGGAGCTGGCTTACAGCCTGGTTTACTCCACCCTGATGCTCCTGGTCGGCCTGGCCTCCCCACTGTTCGGGGCCGTCTCAGACCGCTACGGCCGGCGGGTTCCGTTCCTGGTTTTCTTTACCCTGCTCTGCATCGTTCCAAGTATGTTCTTGGGGGTCCTGGTCCGGACCGGGGCCGAGGCCCTCACCCTCTTTGCGGTGGCCACCTTCGGCTATATGGCCGCCGCCGTCTTTTACAACGCCCTCCTGCCCGATGTCAGTCCGGCCGCGAAACGGGGCCTGGCCTCGGGGATAGGAATTGGGGCCGGCTACCTGGGAAACGTCCTGGGGGTGCTCCTGATAAAGCCCTTTGTGGACGCCGGCGGCCGGGCGGCGGCCTTCCTTCCGGCGGCTTTGGCATTTTTCATCTTCGCCTTGCCCTGCTTTCTGCTGGTCCGGGATCTGGGCCCGAAGGCGCCCTGGTCCTGGGGGTACGTGGCCGCCTCTTACCGTCTGACCGCGGAGACCATTCGCCGGGCCGGTCGGTATAAAGAGCTTTTTAAGTTTATCATTGCCCGGTTCTTTTACGAGGATGCCATCGCTACCCTTATGGCCTTTATCTCCCTCTACCTAGCACGGGTAGCCGACTTCACCACCTCGGAGCTTCAGCTTATCGTTATCCTGGCCACCGCCTGGGCCCTGCCCGGTGCCCTGGCCTACGGCTGGGTATCCGACCGGCTCGGGGTCAAGCGAACCCTGGTTGTTGTTCTGACCCAGTGGGCGGTGATATTTGTTGGGGCAATGGTGGCGACGGAAAAGCTAGTTTTCTTCATCCTGGCCGTCCTTACTGGCATAAGCTTGGGGGCGGTGGGCACCTGCGACCGGGTGCTGCTCACCCGGCTGGCGCCGCCCGAGCGGGTCGGGGAGTTCTTCGGCCTCTATGTGCTGGTCGGCCGGGTGGCGGCGGTGATGGGTCCGGTCCTGTGGGGCCTGACCCTGACCACCTTCGCCCACCTTGGAACGCTCAGCTACCGGCTGGCGGTCCTGGTTTTGTTTGTCATCTTGTGGGTGGGGTTTGGGCTGCTGCTCCGGGTTCGGGAAGCGGCCGTTCCCTTTGCGGTTCCGGTCGCCTCCCGCCCCTCCGATTAGATTGCTACCTCTCGCCCAGCTGAACTACCAGGCCGTTGGTAGAGGCCGGGTCGATGTTAACGATCCACCAGCCCACCGGGCTTTGGAAGGACGCCTCCTCCCGGAACTTCACACCCCGGTGCCCCAGCTCCTTAATGGCCTCGTCCAGGGGCACCGGGGTGCTGAAGGCCACGTGGTGGAGGTGGTCGCCCCGCTCCTGAAGGGCCTGCCAGTAGGGCGACCGCTCGGTGTAAGGGCAGATCAGTTCAATCTTGACCTGCCCGGCCTGCAGGACCGCCGCATCAAAGCCGTAGCCTTCCTCCGGGGTCCGCTTTCGGTCTAGCAGTTTGAGGCCGAACTTTTCCTCGAACATTCGGATGGCCCGGTCCAGGTCCCGGACCACGTAGGCGACATGGTGGACACCGTTAAGCATCGGACACCTCCTTCACCAGGCAGGTTGCAGGTAGCGATTAAACCAGTTCAGAATGTGCCGGAGCCGTTCGGTGCGGTGGCGGGGCTTGCCCGCGCTGCGCATGCCGTGGCTCTCGGCGGGAAAGCGGATAAAAAGGGCCTCTTTGCCCAGCCGCTTGAGGGCGACGAAGAGCTGTTCGGCCTGCTCGATGGGACAGCGGTGGTCGGCTTCGGCGTGGATAATCAATAAGGGCGTCTTGATATTTTTCACATAGCTTATGGGCGAGCGCCCCAGGTAGACCTCCGGCCGGTCGAAGGGGTCGGCCCCAAGCTCGGCCTCGGAAAACCAGGTCCCGATATCGCTCGTCCCGTAGAAGCTTAGCAGGTTGGAGAGGCTATTTTCGGTCACGGCCGCCCGAAACCGGTCGGTGTGGCCCACCACCCAGTTGGTCATAAAGCCGCCGTAGCTGGCCCCGGTGATCCCGAGGCGGTCCGGGTCGACGTAACCCTGGGCCAGGATAAAGTCTAAGCCTCGCATCAGGTCCTCGAAATCCTTGCCGCCCCAGTCGCCGATGTTCATGGTGGCGAAGGCCTCGCCGTAGCTCTGGCTGGCCCGGGGGTTAGTGTAAAGCACCACGTAGCCGGAGCCAGCCTCCAGCTGAAAGTCGAACATGAAGTTATTGCCGTAGGCGGCGTGGGGCCCGCCGTGGACGTGCAAGATGAGGGGGTAGCGCCGACCGGCCTCAAAGCCCGGGGGCTTCATTACCCACCCTTCGATTTCCAGGCCATCGGCACCGGGGTAAACGAACCGCTCGGGCCGGACCAGACTGATTTCGGCCAGAAAGTCGGCATTAAGCCGGGTTAGCTGGCGCTCCTCCCCGTCTTCTAAGACAAACAGCTCCCGGGGGTTAAGGCTGTCCCCGGCGATGAAGGCCAGCTGGCCGCCGTCGGGCGAAAGGCTAACGTAAAGGCAGGTCCGTTCCCCACCCACCAGCCGGGTGATGTTGCCGGCTAGGTCCACCTTGAAAATATGGGTGTTGCCACGGTCGGCGGCGGTGACGACCAGGCCCTGGCCGTCAGGGGTCCAGATGGGGGCGTGGGGCTGAATGGGCCCAGGCAGGCTCCCCATGATAAAGACGCCGATGGACGGGTCCCAGTCGGGAGTAAGGTTCCGGGGCGGTCCGCCTTCGGCGGGTACGACCCAGAGCCGGTTGTTGACCCCCGTTAGCCAGCCCCGGTCGTGGCCGACGTAGGCGATGAACTGACCGTCGGGGGACCAACTGGGGGCGTCGGCGTCGCCGTTGCCGGGGGTGAGCTGACGGGCCTCGCCACCCTCGGCCGGTACGACAAAGATGTCGGTCCGGAGGGTAAAATCCCTCTCCGCCGAGCGGTTCGAGACGAAGGCGATCTGACGGCCGTCAGGGGACCAGGCCGGACGGCTGTCGTCCCAATCGCCATCGGTGACCTGGACGACGTTGCCCGCCAGGTCGACCGTCCAGATGTGGGTACGGCCTTCAAGGAAGCCAACCCCGTCGAACTTATACTTGACGGTGGTTATCACCCGGACGTCCGATTCCGGGTCGGGCTCGTCCCCCCGGCTCACCAGGGCCAGGCGGCGGGAGTCGGGGGCCCAGGCAAACTCGGCCACCCCCCGGCGCAGGCGGGTTAGCTGACGGGGTTCGCCCCCGTCGGCCGGCATGACCCAAATTTGGGGTTTATCCCCGCCCCGGTCCGAAAGAAAGGCAAGCCAGCGGCCGTCCGGAGACCAGCGGGGAAAGGTATCTCTTTTGGCCCCCTGGGTAAACTTGCGGGTCTCGCCGGTGCTCAGCCAGGTCACCCAGATGGCGCTGCGATACTCGTTGGCCTCCGGGTCGGTCTCGGTAACCACGTAGGCCAGCCGGTTGCCGTCGGGGTGGAACTGGACGTCGGCCAGGTTTTTGAGGCCGTAAAGGTCTTCGATTTTTAGGGGCCGTGGCGACATTATCTGGCTCCTCGGCCACAGGTTTGCAAGATTATAGCCACCAGCCTGGCCCCCGTTCAAAGCCCCACAGCTTTACGGGAATAACCGGAAAGCCCTGTTCAAAGGCCGGGGAGGATTTGGCAAATCGGGGCCGGACGGGGTAGTATTGGGGGACAGCCTTCCCACCGGAGAGGAGTGCCACGATGACGGACGACCTTGCCCAGCGGGCGCTTCGGGTCTTTCCGGGCGGCCATTTCGGGGGCTTTAAGCCGCAGGCCGCCTGGGGCCTAGAGGTCATCCCGGTCCGGGGCGAGGGCAGCCGGGTCTTCGACCACCGTGGCCGGGAGTACGTCGACTACATCCTCGGCTCGGGACCCCTCATTCTAGGCCACGCCCACCCGGCCGTGGTCGAGGCCGTAAGACGCCAGGCGGCCCTGGGCTCCACCTTTTACATGGTCAATGAGCCGGCAATAGAGCTTGCCGAGGCCATCCTTTCGGCCCTGCCTGCCGGCTGGGCGCTGCGCTATTGCAACTCCGGGGCCGAGGCTACCAATTATGCCTTAAGGCTTGCCCGGGCCTTTACCGGCCGGGAGAAGATTCTGCGTTTTGCCGGCGGCTACCACGGCCACCAGGACTACACCATCGGGGAGGCTTCGGCCGGCATTCCCCGGGCCGTAAAGGCTACGGTCCTGGTGGCCCCCTTCAACGACTTAGAGGTGGCCCAAAGCCTTATTGAGGCCCATGCCGGGGAACTTGCGGCTGTCATTGTCGAGCCCTTGCAGCGGGTGATCCCGCCGGTGGGCGGGTTTCTTGAGGGTTTAAGGGCGGCCACGGCCCGGCACGGGGTCCTTTTGATTTTCGACGAGGTGGTTACCGGGTTTCGGCTGGCCTTTGGGGGTGCGGCCGAATATTACGGGGTTATTCCCGACCTGGCCACGTACGGCAAAATCATCGGCGGGGGCTATCCCTTAGCGGCGGTGGCCGGCCGGAAGGAGATTTTAGACCTTACGGTGCCCGGTGTGGTTGAGCCCGAGCGGTTTGTCTTTTTAAGCGGGACATTAAACGGCAACCCGGTGGCGTGTGCAGCGGGGCTTGCTACCTTGAAAGAGCTGAGGCGGCCTGGGGTTTATGAGCGGCTGCACGGGCTGGGCTTGAGGCTTCGGGCCGGGTTTGCCGAGGTTGCCCGGCGGCGGGGCGTAGCCCTGCAGGTTTTGGGGGATGGGCCGCTGGCCGGGGTTTATTTTAGTTCGGAGCCCATCCGGGACCAGGGCGGGATTGACCGTTCGGACCGGGCAAGGCTTGGGCGGCTTAATGCCGAGCTTTTAAGGGCCGGGATTTTAGTCAACCTTTCGGCCAAGTTTTACATATCCTTGGCTCACACCGAGGCCGACCTGGACCGGACCTTAGAGGCCTTCGACCAGGCCCTGGCCGGGCGGGGATCCCATGGCCTATAATTTCCCGGCAGATATGGCCGACCCTTACTGGGACGCCTGGCGGTACTGCCCCCGGTGCGCCGGGGAACTTGGGGCGACCGAGGGCCTCGGGCCGAAGGGGTGCCCGCGCTGCGGTGCCGTCTTTTACCCCAACCCCAAGCCCACCGCCAGCGCCGTCATCACCTGGGGCGGCCGGGTGCTCCTGGCCCGCCGGGCCCGGCCCCCCTGCCAGGGTTGCTGGGACCTGCCGGGCGGATTTATCGAGCCCGATGAAGACCCCATTACCGCCGTAAAACGGGAAGTGTGGGAGGAGACGGGCCTAGAGATAAGGGTCATCGACCTGCTCGGCATATTCCCCGACCGGTACGGGGAGGACGGCCAGCCCACCCTGAACATCCATTACCTGGCCGAGGCCGAAACGGGCGAGGTCCGGCCGGCCGACGACGTGGCCGGACTCCGATGGTTTGCCCCTGAGGAGCTCCCGGAAACGGTCGCCTTTAGAAACGTCGCCCAGGCCCTGGCGGCCTGGGTCCGGCGGATCCAGTCAGGTTGACATTTGTGAGGATTTGCACTATCTTTTTACCGGCCCCGTGGGTGGTCGGTTCATCGGGGGAGGGTGCGGGCCGTAAACTTAAGGCAGGAGTGCCCATGGACCCTTGGACTTTACAGCCGGGCTCCATTGATGCGGGTACCTGGGTCGGGATTTCCCAGGCCATAACCTACCTGGCCATTTACCTGCTCCTGGCCATTATCGCCGCCTTTTCTTTCCTTATTGGTTTTGGTTTTATCCCCTCCCTGGCGGCCACGGGTGAAGCTTCGGCCGGGGCCCACCGGCTCCAGCCGGTCTTTTATATCCTGGCGGCCGTGGCCTTTGCGGCCGCCATTTTCTTCTTGGTGCAGTTCCTTACAGTTGCGCCCGGGGTCATCGCCAAGTTCTATCCCAAGTTCGTCTTCTAAGCCCAAGGTTTGGGGGCCCAGATGAGGCTTGCGCAGCGTCAGATTCTACGATTGGGGCTGATTGCTGGGGGCCTAGTTGCCGCCCTGATTCCGCTGGCCGTCCTTGGGGTGGTGATCGTTTCGGCCGCGGGCCTACCGCCGGCCTTTCTGCGGCCCCAGGTGACCCAGCCCATCGCCTTTCCCCACAACGTCCACGTGCAGGCCGCCCGCCTCGACTGCACTTTCTGTCACCGGAATGTGGCCACCGGGGCGGCGGCAACGGTGCCGGCCGTGGAGCAGTGTATGTTCTGCCACCAGGTGGTGGCCACCGAGCGGCCCGAAATCCAGAAGCTTATAAGCTACTGGCAGCAGAACCAGCCCATCAACTGGAACCGGGTCCACCGCTTGCCCGACCACGTCCACTTCGTCCACTCGGTTCACGTCCAGCGGGGCTTTGCCTGTTCCACCTGCCATGGGGCCGTCGAAAACGTGGGCAAGGAGGGGGTTCAGCAGGTGCGGCCCCTCAAGATGGCCGACTGTGTCAACTGCCACCGGGAGAACAACGGGCCCACCGACTGCGGGGTCTGTCACTACTGAGAGGGTTTAACGATGGGCGTTACCCGACGGGACTTCATGAAAATCGCCGCCACCTCGGCGGCCGGGGCTGTCGTCTTTGCCGGCTGCAGCATCCCCGAAAGGGAGTTCCAGATTCAGAGTCCGGTCCGCATCCCCGAGGATGTCCTGGCCGGGGGCGACGCTTGGTACGCGTCCGTCTGCCGGCAGTGCCTGGCCGGCTGCGGCATCATCGTCCGGGTAATGGAGGGCCGGGCCAAAAAGATTGAGGGCAACCCCGACCACCCCTTGAACCGGGGCAAGCTCTGCGCCCGGGGCCTGGCCGGGGTCCAACTCCTTTACCACCCGGACCGGGTCGCCCGGCCGCTTATCCGCACCGGCGAGCGGGGCCGGGCCGAATTCCGGTCGGTCTCCTGGGATGAAGCCCTCCGGGAGCTTACCCAGCGCCTTCAGAACCTGGTCGGCCAGCAGGCCGGAAATACCGTGGTCATCATCACGGGGCCCCTAACCGGCTACCGGGCGGAGATTGTCCGCCGGTTTGCCCGGGCCCTCGGGGCCGACCATCTCCAGCTGGCCACCCCCGACCAGACGGTGGTGCGGGCCGCCCAACGGCGGGCCTTCGGCTCGGATTTCCTGGTGGATTTCGCCCTAGAGCAGGCCAATTATGTCCTCTCCTTCGGGGCCGACTTTCTGGGAACCTGGGTTTCCCCCGTCCGCTACAGCCGGGGCTACGGTGACTTTCGCCAGGGCCGGCCCGGCACCCGGGGCACCCTGGTTCACGTTGACCCCAGGTTCTCAACCACGGCCGCCAATGCCGACGAATGGCTGGCCGTAAAGCCCGGGAGTGAGGGCCTCCTGGCCCTGAGCATCGCCCACGTCCTGGTAAACGAGAACCTGGCCAATCCGGCCGCCATTCAGGCCCTGACAGCCGGCGCCGGTCCGGCAGCCTTTAACCCGTTCCGGCCCGAACTGGTCAGCGACGCCGTTGGGGTTCCCCCGGAGCGGATCCGGGAGGTGGCCCGGGCCTTCGGCCGGACCCGGCCGGCGGTGGCCATCGCCGGCGGGGTGGCCGGGGCCCACACCAACGGTACCTTCAACTTGGTGGCGGCCTACGCCCTCAACTACCTGGTGGGCAGTGTGGGCCTGGGTCGGCCGGTGCGGCTGGTGGCCAGGCCCCCCTACGGGGACGTTCCTTACACCCCGAATCCGGCAACGGTAAGCCAGTGGCAAGCCCTCAGCTCCCGACTGGATACCGGCCGGCCCAGGCCGGTCCAGCTCTTGATCCTTTTTGATGCTGATCCTGTCTATCAGCTCCAATACTTGGGGTTCGAAAAAGTACTGGGCAAGGCCGGGTATATCGTCAGCTTCTCGACCCTGCTGGACGATACGGCTGCCTACGCCGACCTGGTTCTGCCCGCCCACACCTACCTGGAGGACTGGGGGGATGAGGTGACCGACCCGGCCCCCAGCTACCCGGTTATCGGCTTCCAGCAGCCCATCGTCAACCCCTTCTATGACAGTCGTTCGTTCTTCGACGTGCTCTTAAGCCTGGCCCGCGCCGTTGGCGGGCGGCTTCAGGCGGAACTTCCCTGGCCGAACCTGCGGGAGGCGATCCGGGAGGGGGCCCGCCAGCTCCACCGCTCGGGCCGCGGCTCGGTTCAGGCGGTGGATTTCGAGGCCTTCTGGAACGGGGTGCTCCAGCGGGGCGGCTGGTGGGATACGGCCGCGGCCGTGGAGGCCGTCCCGACGCCCCCGAGCCTTCCGGCGCAGCCGCCCGTGGCCCGCTTCCAGGGCGATGCCCGGGAGTACCCGTTGGTGCTCATCCCCTTCGAACCCATCGGGGTGGCCTCGGGCGGGCCGCTGGCGGGCCTGCCGTGGCTTCAGGCCGTGCCCGAGCCGGTAACCACCCTGGTCTGGCACACCTGGGCCGAGGTCGGGCCCGAAACCGCTCGCCGGCTGGGCCTGGCCGAGGGGGATGTGGTGGCGGTAGAGTCGCCAGTGGGCCGGATAGAAGTTCCCGTCTACGTCAACCTGGGGATGCCCCCCGGGGTTGTCGCGGTGCCCCTGGGCCGGGGCCAGCGCCAGTACGGCCGCTACGCCCAGGGCCGCGGGGCCAACGTTTTGGGGATTCTGGCGCCCCTCACCGACGAGGACTCGGGGGCGTTGGCTTATGCCGCAACCCGGGTCCGGCTGGTTCGGACGGGCCGGCGGGCACGGGTGGTCAAGTTCGAGGGGGCAGTGCCGCCCTTTGGCTTCGAGCACGAGCGGCCCGTCCAGGTCACCAGGGGTTAAGAGCCTTTACGCGGGGAGTAACGGTTATGGTCCAACAACAGCAGATCCGCTGGGGGATGGTGGTCGACCTCGACCGCTGCACGGGCTGTCAGGCCTGCGTGGTGGCCTGCCAGACGGAAAACAATCTGCCCATCAACACCGAAGACCTCTTCCTGCAGCGGCGGGCCTTCGAGTGGATTCGGGTGGAGCGCTACTGGGAAGGCAGCGAATACCCGAACCTTAAGGCCCGCTTTCTGCCGATGCTTTGCCAGCAGTGTACCAACGCCCCCTGTGAACCTGTCTGCCCGGTCTACGCCACCCACCACGACACCGAGGGCTTAAACGTGCAAGTCTACAACCGGTGCGTGGGTACCCGCTACTGCCAGAACAACTGCCCCTATAACGCCCGGTTTTTCAACTTCTGGGAGGCCCGCTGGCCGGAGTCGTATTACAATTACCTTAACCCGGACGTGACCGTTCGGGGCCGGGGCATTATGGAAAAGTGCACCTTCTGCATCCAGCGGATCCGGCGGGCGGCCCGGGCCGCCCGGGCCCAGGGCCGGGCGCTTCGGGACCAGGAGTTCCAGCCGGCCTGCGCCCAGGCGTGCCCCACCGGGGCGCTGGTCTTTGGCAACCTGGCCGACCCCACCACCCGGGTGGCCCAGCTGGCCCGGGACCGGCGCCGCTACCGGGTGATGGAGTCCCTGGGCACCGAGCCGGGCGTAATCTATCTTAAAAAGGTGGACCCCCATGCCGAGGAACACGCATAGGGCCGTACACCACTACCGCCCACACGTTATTACGGTGCCGCCAGCCCAGGTAGTGGCCGACGGCCAGCGGCTCATGCGCCCGGGCGGGGCCTACGGCCTGGCGGTAGCCTTCTTCGGGCTCCTTTTCCTGATCGGCGTGGCGGGCTTTATCTTGCGCCTTTCGGGCGGCTTCGAGCACCGGGAGCGCTGGGCCTACTTCGGGGCGGCCATTGCTTTCATCCTTTCGACCTTCCAGGCGGCCCCGGTTGTGGCCGTGGCCGGGCGGCTGGCCAAGGGCCACTGGCGGCGCCCGGTGGCCCGGGCCCTGGAGATGTGCTCCCTGGCCGGCCTCGTATCGGTACTGATGGTCATCCCGGCTGCCCTGGCCCTGCCCCCAACTTTCGGCCGGCCGAGCCTTTACTTTAATTCGCCCCTGGGAGTCCCCCTAGTCTGGAACCTGGTGATTTTGGGGGCCCTCTTTCTGGCGGGCCTCGGGCTGGTGTTTCTTTCGGCCCGGCCCGACCGGGCAATGTTAAAGGCCCTGGAGGGGGACCTAAAGGGGGCGAGGGCTTGGCCAGGAACGACCAGGCAGTGGCGGGTCCTGGAAAAGGGGATGACGTTGCTGAGCGCCTTTTACCTGATGGCCTACGTGGGGGCCCACACCGTCTTTGCCACGGACTTTGCCATGAGCCAGGTTCCGGGCTGGCACTCGGCCATCTTCCCGGCCCTGCACGGGATCGACGGCCTCCAGGCCGGGTGCGCCACCGCCATCCTGGTTATGGCCCTGGTCCGGCGCTTCGGCCGGCTGGAGGCGTATATCAGCGTTGACCCCTTCTGGGGCGTGTCTAAGCTGATGCTGGCCCTTACCCTCCTCTGGATGTACTTTCACTTCGCCGAGTTTCTCACCTTATGGTACGGGCGGACGCCCCGGGAGATTGCCGTGCTCACTATCCTTTACTGGGGGCCGTATCTGGGGCTCTTTATCGTGGAGTTTCTCTTCGTCTGGCTTATACCCTTCATCATGCTGTTAATCTTCCCCGTCCGGCGCAGCATCCGCTGGAATGTGGTGGTGGCATTAAGTATCCTCTTCGGGCTTCTCCTCGACCGCATCCGGCTTTACAGCGCCGCCTTCTCGGTGGAGAACGTATTCGAGCACATGCTCGAGACGATTCCGGGCCCGTATGTCCCCGACGTGGTGGACCTTATGATCCTGGCGGGGGCGATTTCGGGCGCGGTTCTGGTTTACCTGCTGGCCGTCCGGCTGGTACCGGTGCTCGCCCTCTGGGAGGTGCGCCAGGCCCTCATCTTCTCCCGGGCGATTCCGTACCTGCGGACGGAGGCCGCCGTAGTTGCCAAACCGGAGTAAGGGGCCATGCAAGAGCGACCTGTCTTATCCGACCGGCAGATTAACCGGGACCTTTTGGATTTCGTCCTACACACCCCCATCTGGTTCTGGGGTGTGCTTCTGCTGCTGGGGCTGGTCTTCGGGGCCGGGTTTATCGCGGTGGTTTACCTTATATCCACCGGGGTGGGGGTGTGGGGCGAAAACTGGCCGGTGATGTGGGCCTTTGAGATCACCAACTTCGTGTTCTGGGTCGGGATAAGCCACGCCGGGGTGATGATCTCGGCGATCTTGCGGCTTACCCAGGCCGAGTGGCGCCGGCCGGTGACCCGGGCGGCCGAGGTCTTAACCGTGTTTGCCCTGGCCACCGCTGCCCTCCACCCCGCCGTCCACGTGGGGCGGTTCTGGCGGGTAATTTACTGGGTCTTCCCCTACGACTTCTTCCGAGGCATCTGGCCCAACGTCCGCTCCCCCCTTATCTGGGACCCAAGCGCCATCTTCACCTATCTGACGGGAAGTAGTCTTTTTATCTACTCGGTCCTTATCCCCGACCTGGCCGTGGCCCGGGACCGGAGCACCGGCTGGCGACGAACCTTCTACGGCATCCTCGCCCTGGGGTGGCGGGGGAATCCCCGGCAGTGGCGGCTCCAGACCCTGGCCGGAATCCTCCTTTCAGGCCTGATCCTGCCCGTCTTCGTCTCGGTCCATAGCATCGTGTCCTTCGACTTCGCCATGGCCCTGGTCCCAGGCTGGCACTCCACCGTCTTCGCCCCCTACTTCGTAATCGGGGCCGTCTGGTCGGGGGTCGCGGCCGTGGCAACCCTCATGGCCATCCTTCGGTTTATGTTTAAACTGCATAACTACATCCGGCCGGACCATTTCGATGCCCTGGGCCGGCTGCTTCTGGTGGTGGGCAACGCCTGGTTCTACTTCTTCCTGCTGGACTTTATCTTCGGCCTCTACGCCCGGGAAGACACCGAGGTTCAGATCTGGCAGGCCAGGGTCTTCGAGTGGCCCTTCAGCGCCTTGTTCGTTATCTTCCTGCTTACGGCCTACATTCTGCCCGTGCCCCTGCTGATGATGCGGTCGGTGCGCCGCAGCGTGACGATGATGTTTTTGACGTCGATTTTGATAAACATCGGGATGTGGCTGGAGCGGTATATTCTCATCGTCCCGGCCATGCAGTACAAGCAGACCCTGCAGTTCAGCTGGAGCGTCTACCAGCCCCAGCTGCCCGAGTGGGGCCTGGTCATCGGCTCCTTCGGGCTGGTGGCCCTCGGAGTGTTTCTGTTTGCCAAGGTCTTCCCCATCATCCCCATTTACGAGCAGAAGGAGAGCCAGGTCTTTGCCGCCGAGATCAAGGTGGGCAAGGTGACGGTACCTGGAGTAATCCGCGAGTGAGGTGGTAAAGATGGCTGTTGCGCAACGGCAGAGTCTGTTCGGACTCTTCACTTCGGCTGATGCCGCCGCCGAGGCCCTGGACCAGCTGGAAGAGAAGGCCGGAATAACCCCCGACGACTTCGACGTCCTGACCAGCTCGCCCTACCCGGAAGGGGCCTTCGGGGAAAAGCCGGTGGCCCACCGGCTCTACATCTTCCCCATCGCCGGGGCCCTCTGCGGCTTTTCGGTGGGACTGCTCCTCACCATCGGAACCCAGATGGCCTACCCCCTCGTCACCCACGGCAAGCCGATCATCGCCATCCCGGCCATGCTCATCGTTATGTACGAGGGGACGATGCTGGGGGCGATCCTCTTTACCATCCTGGGGATTCTTTTTGAGTCGCGGCTTCCGGCCTTCGGGGCAGGGCTTTACGACCCCCGCATAAGCGAGGGCTACGTGGGCGTAATAGTTTCGACGACCTCGGACAGGGTGCCGGTGGTGGAGCGGGTCATGCGGGACGCCGGCGCTGCTGACGTCATCGCCGGGCCGCCAAGGGGGAGTTAAAATGCGCCGGGCCCGGCTTCTTCTCAGCCTGATACCCCTGGCCCTGCTCGCCTCGGCCTGCCTGCCAGGCAGCTACCCCCTGGACATCTTTAACGAGATGCACTACCAGTGGAGCTTTAAGCAGCAGGAGCCACCCCGGCTGAGCCCGCCGCCGGGGGCGGTCCCCATAACCGGCCGGGAGGTGGACTACACCCTGGAGCAGGCCCGGAACCTGACCAACCCCCTACCCCGGACCCAGCAGACCATCGACCAGGGACGTCAGCTATTCGCCGTCAACTGCGTCGCCTGCCACGGAGACCAGGGCAAGGGTAATGGGATCGTTGCCGCCTACTTCCGGGCCGCCCAGAAGCCCCTGCCGGCGGACCTTACCGCCGAGCCGGTTTTAAGCCGGACCGACGGCGAGCTTTTCTGGTACATTACCAATGGGGTCGAGCG
>PSKS01000057.1:0-16023 GCA_040289115.1 Chloroflexota bacterium | reverse complement strand
TATTCGGAGGAGGACCCGAAAAACCCGTTTCAATCCCACTATGGTGCGATTGAAACATAGCCAAAAATCCTTCACATCCTTCACAAGCTTCAGTTTCAATCCCACTATGGTGCGATTGAAATCCAACCCGAAGTGGGGGCGTTCCCCCTGTTTCGACCCAATTGTAGCCAAGAATGGGGGCCCTGTCAAGGCCGGCCGGCAAAAACCTTTAAAACGGCCTCCACCTATTGCCGTCGACCCCCGGTAACCCGTTTTTCCAAGGACCTCGACGGCACATTCCGGGCCACCATCAAAAGACCTAGCCAGGCCCACTGGCGTTTCGGCCCTTGACATCCGGAATGCAGCAGTGCTATTTAAAAGCAAAGCCTATTGCGGAGGCGAGCTGGTTGATCCGAGTAATTATTGCCGACGACCATACCATTTTCCGGCAGGGTCTCAAAGAACTCCTAAGCACCGTCCCAGATATCCAAGTAATAGGCGAGGCCCCCGACGGCCGAACAGCCCGAACCCTTGTAAGCAGGCTTAAACCTGATGTTGCCATCTTAGACATCGAGATGCCGGGGGAAAGGGCTGACGGCATTTCGGCCGCCGAAGCCATCGCCGCCGAGGCCCCTAATACCCCGGTTATCATCCTCACCATGCACGCCGACCAGGACCACCTGGACCGGGCCGTTAAGGCCGGCGTCCGGGGATACATCCTGAAAAGCGCCGGATTTTCTGAGCTGGTTATGGCCATCCGGACCGTTGCCGAGGGTGGGTCCGCCATCGACACTAAACTTATGACCGGCCTGCTTAGACGCTACCGGGAGCGGTATAACCCCCTGACTTCCGGACCCAACGGGCTCACGGCCCGGGAGGTCGAGGTCCTAAGGCTTTTAGCCTTAGGCTACTCCAACAAAGAGATCGCCCGCAAACTCGGGGTCTCGGCTTCCACGGTTAAAAACCGCCTTTCGGTTATCTTCCAGAAGCTGGGCGTTTCCGACCGGGTGACCGCCGCCCTGGTGGCCCATGGTGTCGGCCTGGTCCGGGGGAAGGAATAAAGCCATGACGGAACTCGAGCTTTTCAGCAATGACCTGGCCGGGCACCTTCACGACGACGTGATGCCCCGCCTAGCCCTCAGCCTGCTGCGCATCGACCGGCTGGACTCCTCCCTCACGGCGCCGGACGGAAAGGTTGCGCCGGCGGCCCTCCTTTCGGAGCTTCGGGTCCTGCGCTCAGAGCTGGCCTTAAGCCTTGAAAGGCTGCGGAAGCTTACCGCCGGCCTCAAGCGGGTCCGGCGGGCCGCCCAGCTCCGGGAGATTTTGGAAGCCAGCGCCGCCCTGGGGCTGGAGGGAGCCGAAGGCCAGCCCCCGACCCTAAGCTTCGCCCTCGACGGGGCGTGGATGCCGCCGGACGTCACCGAGCTCATCGGCCGGGTCGTTCGAGAGGGCGTCGCCAACGCCATCCGCCACGGTCGGGCCCAGCGCATCCGGATCGAGCTCAGGCGGGAACCGGGTCGGGTCCGCCTGGAACTTAAAGACGACGGGGAGGGCTTTTCCCCTTCGCAACTTAAAAATCTGGCCCCAAAGGGCCACCTGGGCCTTAACATCCTGCGTCGGGCGGTTAAGGCCCGAGGCGGCCGGCTCCGGATAAGCTCCCGGCCGGGGCAGGGCACCCGACTGCTGGTGACTTTGCCCCTCCATCGGACCCAGGGCCGACATTGGCCAGCCGGCCAGGAATTCTGGCCTTCCGGACTTGACCGCTAGTCCCTACCGGCAAGTTTGGCCGGGCAGTAAGATCTGCCCGGAAAGTGAGGAGCCGAGCGGTTGTTATCGCTAAATCGAGCCTTGGGCGAGGGGTAGGCCGGCTTGGCTGGGCCCTCCTGCTCGCCCCAGTTCTAGCCGGGTGTTCGGCCGCCGGGAAACCAGCGGCCCTCCGGGTTGAAATCGCCGGACCCCAGGGGGCCCCGGGACAGGCCACCATCGCCCTGGAGGTCGTCGGCCTTCTTACCCTGCTTTCCTTCCTGCCAGCCGCCCTGATGATGACCACCTCTTTTACCCGTATAATCATCGTCCTAGGCTTTCTCAGGAGCGGCCTCGGCCTCCCCCAGCTTCCCCCCAACCAGGTTCTCATCGGCTTGGCCCTCTTCCTTACGGTCTTCACCATGGCCCCCACCTGGGAGCGGCTCAACCGGGAGGCCCTCCAGCCTTACCTGCGGGGGGAAGTAGGGACCGATGAAGCCTGGGCCCGGGCCGAGGTTCCCGTCAAGGCCTTCATGCTCCGGCAGACCCACGAGAAGGACCTAGCCCTCTTCATAGAGCTTGCCCGCCTTCAGCCACCGGCGGACCCGGCGTCCCTCCCCCTCCACGTGGTCATCCCGGCGTTTATCTTAAGCGAGCTCAGGACCGCCTTCCAGATGGGCTTTGTCATCCTCGTGCCCTTCCTGGTCATCGACCTGGTGGTCTCTAGCGTCCTGATGGCGATGGGTATGATGATGATGCCCCCCGTCATCGTCTCCCTGCCCTTTAAAATCCTCCTCTTTGTGCTGGTAGACGGCTGGACCTTGGTGGTCCGGTCGGTAGTCCAGAGCTTCGTTTGAAAGGGGCCGAACTTGTCGGAACAGCTCGCCATCGAAGTGGTAGCCAGGATGCTCGGTCAGGTTCTCTACATGGCCGGGCCCATCCTGCTGGTAGCCCTGGCCGCCGGCCTGGTAATCGGCGTCCTGCAGGCGGCCACCCAGGTCAACGAGTTCACCTTGGCCTTTGTTCCCAAGCTTTTAGCCGTTCTGGTCGCCCTGGGGCTTTTGGGACCCTGGCTTCTGAGCAGCTTGGTGGCATTCACCGTGAACCTTTACGGCCTTCTGCCCCAGGTCGGCCGGGGAGGTCCCTGAAGATGCCCACCGACCCCGAAACCGTCAACCGCTGGTTCCTGGCCGGGGCCCGCCTCTCGGCCCTGCTGGCGGTGATGCCCGTTCCCGGCTTCAGCCGCCTGGGCCTTGCGGCCCGGGTCTGGTTCGGCTTCACCTGGGGCCTGGCGGTCCTGCCCCTGGTGCCGGCCGCCCCCCTACCAGCCGACTTTCCAAATTTTTTGGTCGCCCTGGTCCGGGAGGTCTTCCTGGGCCTGACGATGGGCTGGCTTCTTGGTTTCGGCTTAGGAATTTACCGGCATGCGGCCGACCTGGTGGGATTCCAGACAGGTTACACGATCATTCAGGCCTTTGACCCGAGCGGGGAAGCGGTCAACCCGCTGGACCAGCTCTACGCTTTGGCGGCCGGGGCGGTGGTCCTGGCAACCAACGCCCACCACCAGGCCGTCATCGCCCTGGTCCAGTGGCTCCGCCTCATTCCGCCCGGTTCCGACCCGCTGGGCGAGCTGAGCGCAGTCCGGCTAGCCCAGGTGCTTACCGGGGTTCTGGGATTGGCCGTCCGGCTGGCCCTGCCGGTGGTCGGCGGACTGCTTGTGGTAGACCTGGCCCTGGCGGTCCTGGTCCGAACCGCCCCACAGCTCAACCTGCTGGGGGTCGGCTTTCCCATCAAGGTGGGTCTGGGGCTCGTCTTAATCATCGTCAGCGCGCCCCTGGTCTTCGGGCAGGTACCGGCGGTCCTTCATGGAATCGTCGAGGCCGCCGATTATTTCTGGCGAGGACCTTCCTGATGGCTGAGGAAAAGGTTGCCCCGCCGACCCAGCGACGCCGTCAGGAGGCCCACCGGCGCGGTATGGTGCCGACCAGCACGGACCTGGTAGGCGTGGCCGGCCTGGCCGCCGGCGGCCTCGCCCTCTACTGGGGCGGGGTCAGCCTTTGGCGCGGCCTTGAGGGGATACTGGCCGCGGGCCTAGCCCGCCCCCCGGCCCACCCCGAGGCCCTCTGGGGCCTGCTGGGGGCGCAGGTGGGGCAGGGGCTGATGCTGGCGGCCCCGTTGATGCTGGCCGCCGGCGGGGCAGGCCTCGGGGTGGGCCTGCTCCAGACGGGCGGCACCTTCAGCCTTTATCCCCTCCGCCCCGACCCGGGCCGACTTGACCCCATCGCCGGCCTGCGCCGGCTGGTCTCCCTCCGGGGCCTGGTGGAGCTGGCCCGCTCGATACTTAAGGCGGCGGCTGTCGGCCTGGTGGTCTATTTCACCTTGGCCCCCAGGCTCTTTGAACTGGCCTTCTGGTCGGCCGGGCCGCTGGAGGGCAGCCTAGGCGGCCTCTGGGCGGCCGCTTCGGACTTCTTCTTCCGGGGGGTCCTCGCCCTCGGGTTGTTGGGCCTGCTGGATTACGCCTACCGGCTCTGGCGCCACGAGCGGGACCTGCGCATGACCCGGAGCGAGCTTAAGGAAGAACTGCGCCAGACCGAGGGCGACCCGGCCGTCCGGCTTCAGCTGCGCCGGCGGCACCGCCAGCTCGCCTTCCGAAATATGATGGCCGCCGTCCCCAGGGCCGATGTGGTGGTGACCAACCCCACCCACCTGGCCGTGGCCCTCCGTTACGACCCAAAGACCATGTCCGCCCCAAAGGTGGTGGCCAAGGGGCGGGGCCTGGTGGCCGAG
Organism: Chloroflexota bacterium; assembly: GCA_040289115.1. Lineage (GTDB taxonomy): Bacteria > Chloroflexota > Dehalococcoidia > JAUQQI01 > JAUQQI01 > JAUQQI01. Next base: position 11,514 of record PSKS01000057.1, on the reverse strand, counting down.
CGCATCCGGGCCCTGGCCTGCCAGGCCGGGGTGCCCGTCGTTTCTAACCCGCCCCTGGCCCAGGCCCTCTACCGAGCCGTGGAGGTGGGGATGGAGATACCGCCGGCCCTCTACCAGGCGGTGGCCGAGCTTCTAGCCTATATCTACCGCCTCCGGGAGCTGAGGCAAAGCCATGGCGGCTAACACCGGTTCGGCCGAACGGCGCCCGGCCCTGCTGGCCGGGGGCGACATCTACCTGGCGGTGGCGGTGGTGGTCGTGGTCGGGATGATGATTCTGCCCCTCCCCCCGGCCCTGCTGGACGTGCTCATAACCGTAAACATCGGCCTGGCCCTTACGGTCCTCCTGGTCTCGATGTACATCCGGGAGCCCCTGCAGTTTTCGGTTTTCCCTTCCCTGCTGCTGGTGGCCACCCTCTTCCGCCTCGGCCTTAACGTCTCGGCCACCCGACAGATCCTGCTCCAGGGCTATGCCGGCAAGGTTATCGACGCCTTCGGCCACTTCGTCATCGGCGGTAATTACGTCATCGGGGTCGTCATCTTCCTTATCCTGGTGGTCATTCAGTTTGTGGTCATAACCAACGGGGCCGGGCGGGTCGCCGAGGTGGCGGCCCGCTTCACCCTGGATGCGATGCCCGGCAAACAGATGGCCATCGACGCCGACCTCAACGCCGGCATCATCGACGAGGCTGAGGCCCGCCGGCGCCGCCGCCTCATCGAGCTGGAGGCCGACTTTTACGGCGCCATGGACGGGGCCAGCAAGTTCGTAAAGGGTGACGCCATCGCCGGGGTGATCATCATCCTCATCAACATCGTCGGGGGCATTGTCATCGGGGTGCTCCAGCGAGGACTCCCCATCGACCGGGCCCTCCAAACTTACACCGTCCTCACCGTGGGCGACGGGCTGGTCTCGCAGATCCCGGCCCTCCTCATCTCCACCGCCACTGGCATCATCGTAACCCGGGCGGCCTCCGAATCAAGCCTGGGGCAGGAGATGGCCCGGCAAGTCCTGGCCGGGCCCAAACCCCTGGGCCTGGCCGCCGGCCTGCTGGGCGGCCTCGCCCTTATACCCGGAATGCCCACCCTGCCTTTCCTGGCCATCGGCGGCGGGCTGGGGACCCTGGCCTTCGCCGTCCATCGGGCCAGGGTCCTAAGCGGCGAGCCGGCCCCCCAGGCCCTCTCCGGCCCCCGGTCCGAGGGGGCCGACGAGGTTGCAGCCGTCCTCAAGACCGTCCAGCCCGACCCCTTAGAGCTGGAGGTGGGCTACGGACTCATCCCCTTGGTGGAAGGGGGTGGGCCCGGGGGATCCCTGGTCCAGCGGGTGGGCCTGCTCAGGCGCCAGGTGGCCCAAGAACTGGGGTTTGTCATCCCCACCGTCCGGGTCCGGGATAACCTGGAGCTTAAGGCCCACCAGTACCGAATCAAACTGCGGGGGGTGACGGTGGCTGCCGGGGAGGTTCGGCCCAACATGTACCTGCTCCTGCAGGGAACCGCCTCCGCCCCAGAAATCCCGGGCGAAGACACCAAGGAGCCGGCCTTCGGCCTGCCGGCCAGGTGGGTCGAACCGGGCTGGCGGGATCAGGCCGAGCTTTTAGGCTATACTGTGGTGGACCCCGTCGGGGTCATCATCACCCACCTCTCGGAGACGGTCCGTAACTTCGCCGCCGACCTCCTCACCCGTCAGGAGGTCCGCCAGCTGGTGGACCAGCTTAAGACCCAATACCCGGCCCTAGTCGAGGAGCTCATCCCCGAGCAGCTGACCCTGGGGGAGCTTCAGCGGGTGCTTAAGAACCTGCTTCGGGAGCGGGTGCCCATCCGGGACCTGGTAACCATCCTGGAAAGCATATCCCCACTCCTGCGCACCACCCGGGACCCGGACCAGCTTACCGAGGCCGCCCGCCAGGGTCTGGCCCGGGCCATCTGTCAGCTCTACACCGAGGCCGAAAATCGGCTTGTCGGCTTCGCCCTGGGCCCCAACGCCCAGAACCTACTCCTAAATAGCCTTACCGCCGCCGAGGCCGGCACCGTCCTGGCCCTGGCTCCGGAGCTTGCCCAGCGGCTCATCGCCCGCCTGGCCTCGGCCATGGAAAGCCTGGCCGCCGAAGGTTATCGGCCGATCCTTTTCTGCCCGCCGAAGCTGAGGCTGCCCCTGCGAAGGCTGACCGAGCGGCCCCTGCCGGGGCTGGTGCTCATCTCTTACGCCGAGGTCGCCTCCGGCTATCAGCTGGAGGTCCGCACCACCGTGGAGCTGGAGGAATGACGCCCGTTCGAGTGGGTATGCCGGTGAAAATCTTCATCCCAGGCGATGCCGAGCCTTACCCCTCCCGGGTGGAGGATATTCGGCCCGACCGGCTGGTTCTGGCCTACCCGATGCGCCAGCTGGTGCCCGTCCGGCTGACCGTGGGCGACCGGGTTATGGTGGAGGCGGCCGGGGAGCGGGGAGTCTACCGGCTGGAGACAATGGTTTTGGGCCGGGAGCTGGGTCGGGTTCCGATCCTGGTGGTGGCCGCCGGGGAGTGGGTTCGCCACCAGCGGCGGGAGTTCTTCCGGGTGGCCCTGGGAATGGCCCCGGCCGCCGCCAGGCTCCTTCGGCCCGGGGCCGAGGAGCAGCCGGTAAGGCTGCTTCTGCGGGATATAAGCGGGGGCGGCCTCGGCTTCGTCAGCGACCGGGCCCTCAAGGTTGGGGACCAGCTGGAGGTGAAGCTGAACCTTAACGGCGGCCGGACCTTCTCGGCCCAGGTCGAGGTCGTCTGGGTTAAGACCCGGCCGAGCCCAGATGGTCCGGCCGCCCGCTTCCCCTTCGAAGCCGGGGCCCGGTTCATCGGAATCGACCCGGCTAGGCAGGAGACCATCGTCAAGTTCTGCCTTCGCAAACAGCTGAGACAGCGGAGACCAGAGGAGGATTAAGCGATGCGGTGGGACGAATTTGTGCTGCTTGCGCCGGCCGCGGTGTTCATCGCCGTGGCCTGGGGTGGAGTGCTGGCCGGGGCATCCGTCGAGGCAGCCTGGGTGCGGGGGCTGGCCGGCGCCGCCGGAAGCGCCGCTATCGGCCTGGCCATCGCCTGGCTACTTCGACCTCAGCGGGGGACCAACCGGTGAAGGTCGGGGAGCTCTGGGCCCGGTTTTTCGCCACCCGGGACCCCACCCTCCGGGAAAAGCTCATCTTACACTACGCCCCGCTGGTTCGGCAGGTAGCCGCCCGCCTCGGGGTCGGGATCCCCGGGGTAGTCGACCGGGAGGACCTGGTTGGCTACGGGATGGTGGGCCTCATTCAGGCGGTCGACCGCTACGACCCCACCCGGCAGGTGAAATTCGAGACCTTTGCCCGCCAGCGCATTAAGGGGGCCATCGTCGACGCCCTCCGTCAGCTGGACATCCACCCCCGGGGGGCGGCCCGGCGGCTGCGCCGCTTCGAAGAGGCCCACCGCGCCCTTTACCAGCGGCTCGGCCGCCACCCCACCGACGCTGAGGTGGCCGAAAGCCTCGGCCTTTCCCCCGAAGCCTACCAAGAAGCCCTCCTCCACGACTCCACCCAGCTTTTATCCCTCGGAAGCCCCCTCCAGCTCCGGCCGGATGACGAATCCATCACCGTTGCCGACCGGCTGGCCGACCGGGATGCCATCGACCCGGCCGAATACGTCGAAGAGCGGGAAACCATCCGCCTGGTGGCCGAGGCCATAAGGACACTGCCCGAGCGGGACCGGCTGGTTCTGGCCCTCTATCACAAAGAAGAGCTCACTTTTGCCGAGATCGGGGCGGTCCTCGGCGTCTCCCCGACCCGTGCCATCCAACTCTACACCCGGGCCATCTTGCGGGTCAGAAGCGCCCTGGGCTCCCTCATCGACACCGACCTGACCACCGCCGTGGGAGGCTATTAAATGCCTTTAAGACTGCGCGTCTTTTTAATCTTCTTGGTCGCCTCTGCCCTCCAGGTCCCGGTTCCTGCGGCCCTGGCCAACGGCACCCCGGTTCGGGTCGTCCTCGGGTATATGTCGGGGGTCTCCAATTGGGGCCCGACGGATGCCGCCGGGGTGGCCGAACTTGTCTTCCAGGAGGGGGAGGTTCGGCTCAGCGTGGTGGGCCTGCCCAGGCTTTCGGAAGGCGCATACAACATCTGGCTGCTCCGGACGGCCGACGGCCGCAGCTATAACCTGGGGCGGTTCAACACCGGTCCTGACAGGACAGCCCGCCTGGACTACGTCCTGCCCGAGCCCATCCCCGAGGAGCACTGGGACCTCATGCTTATAAGTGTCGAGGACGGCACCCCCCCGGTGCCGGGCCCCCGCCGCTCCATCGCCGGCCGAGTCGAGCCGCCCGAAGGTCGGGGCCCGCTGCCGGCCGAGCTTCCCCGTACCGGGGGTGAGGCCGCCTTAGGCCCGCCCGCGGTGGTTTCGTCGCCGGCTACCACTCCTGGTCCGGCTGTCCTGGGACCGGCCCTCGGCTTCGGGGCCGGAGTGCTCGCCACTTTGGCCCTTGGCCGAATCATCGACCGGCTGAGGAGGCCCAGATGATCCGCGGACTTTACACCGCCATCTCCCAGCTGGATGCCCAGCTACGCCGCCAGGAGCTGCTAGCCCACAACCTGGCCAACATCGGCACCCCGGGTTTCAAGCAGACCCTGCTGGCCCAGGCCGAGCGGGCCAGACTCGGCCTCTGGCGCCTGGGTGATCCGGCCCTCATCCTCCCGGTGGGCCCCCTGGGGACAGGAACGGCCTTGGAGCCGGCCGCTATCGACCTTAACCCCGGGCCCCTGGTGGAGACCGGCGAGCCTCTGGATCTGGCCGTGGACGGCCCGGGCTTTTTCGTCGTTCAGCGGCCCGACGGGCCAGCCTACACCCGGGACGGGACCTTCTTCGTCGACGCCGAGGGGTTTTTAACCACCGCCGCCGGCGACCGGGTGCTGGGCGAGGACGGCCCGATTCGGGTGGGCAATTCGGACTTTTCGGTGGCCTCCGACGGAACGATCTTTGTTGGTGAAGCGGCCGTCGGTCGGCTGAGGCTGGCCGACCTTTCGGGGGCGCCGGGCCTCATCCGGGTCGGGGATAACCTGCTCCGTCCGGCCGACCCGGCCTTTCAGCCACCACCGGCCGGAGGGGAGGTCCGGCAGGGGGTCATCGAGGAGTCCAACGTGAACCTGACCGAGACGGTCGCCCAGCTCCTGGTCGCCATGCGGGCCTACCAGGCGGCCCAGCGGCTGGTTTTGCTGGCGGATTCCACCCTGGACCGGGCGATTCAGCAGCTCGGGCGCTGGGACTAAGGAGGGAGCAGAATGCTGCCGGTAATGACGACAGCATTGAGCGGGGCCCTGGCCTACCAGGCGACCCTGGACGAGGTCGCCCACAACCTGGCCAACCTTTCTACCCCGGCCTTCCGGCCGACTCGCCTGGCGCTGGCAGAGGCGGCCGAGGGTGGGGTCATCCCGGCCGCCCGCCGGCTTTCGGCCCGGCCCGGTCCCCTGGCCGAAACCGGGGCCCCCTTTGACATGGCCCTGCCGGGACCCGGCTTTTTCCGGGTAAGGCTTCCCGACGGGAACTACGCCTACACCCGCCGGGGTGACTTCCGGGTTGATGGGACCGGGCGGCTGGTGACCCACGGGGGCCTTCCCCTCGACCCGGAAATCCGCATACCCCCGGACCGGCGGGTGGAGGTCCGGCCGGACGGGACGGTGGTCACTTTTGGCCCGGACGGGGCCGAGGCCGTCCTCGGCCGGCTAGAGGTCTTTACCTTCGACCGGCCCGAGAATTTGGTCCCCCTGGGCGGGGGGCTCTTCCGGGAGCCGGCCGGTGAAACCGGTCTCACCGGCTTGGCTGGCCCGGCCCAACCCCAGGCGGTGGTGACCGGGTATCTGGAGATGTCGGCCGTCGACCTTACCGGCGAGTTTGCCAGGCTCATCCAGGCCCAGCGGGCCTATGTTTTGAACCTAAACATCATCCGGGACCAGGACCGCCTGCTGGGAGAGGCCATTGAGCTGGCGAGGGGCTGAAAAACTGAGCGGTGTTGCCGATAGATTAACCGGGAGGTCCTGTAAAGCCTATGGATGTCTCGAGGATTGGCCCTGACCATGTGGCCTTCCCGCCCCCTGACCGGCCCGGGGCGCCCCAGGGCCGCCAGGGTCGGAAGCCGGAGCCGGTTTCGCCCGAAGCGCCCATTTCGGTCTCACCCGAAGTTCGCCTTATCATGGCCCTGCATCAGCTCGTCCAGAACGTTTCCGATGTCCGGCCCGAGGTCGTCGCCGGCCTCAAAGCCCAGGTGGAGGCCGGCAGCTACCGGGTGGACGAAACCGAACTTGCCAGGCTGCTTCTGGGCGGAGGCCGACGGTGAGTAGTTCTGCCGAGCTGGTCGACCGCCTGATTGAATTGTGTGAGCAGGAGCGGGCGGCCGCGGGCGCCGGGGACATCGAGGCCATTGGGGCAGCGGCCCTCGCCCGGCTGGAACTGGCTTTTAAGCTCGCCGCCCTAGATTCGATAGACCCAGGGACGCTTCTGCGCCTTAAGGCCGAAGTTCGGCGAAACTTAGGCCTTTACGAGGGGCTTAAAAAGGTTACGGCCCAACGCCAGCGGTTCGTCGAGCGGGCCCTAAAATCGGCTGCGACCTACGGTCGGGGGAACTAGGGCTGATGTGGGGCACCTTCGGTAGCGTCGAGATTGCTCTGCGGGCCCTGCAGGCCCAGCGGCTTGCCCTGGACGTCATCGCCCACAACATCGCCAACGCCAACACCCCCGGCTATTCCCGGCAGGTGGCCCGGCTTGAGACCACCCCGCCCTACCCCTGGCCCGGCCTCACCCGGGGCGCCGGGGCCGGCCAGCTGGGCACCGGGGTAAGGGTGGCCGAAATCGACCGGCTCCGGGATGCCTTTACAGACCTGCAGCTCCGCCAGCAGCTCGCCCTCACCGGCTACCACACCGTCCTGGCCGACGGCTACGCCCAGGTGGAGGCGGTATTCAACGAGCCGTCCGACTCCAGCCTTAACCAGCAGCTCGGCAAGTTCTTTAATGCCTGGCAGGAGCTGGCCCTAAGCCCTCAGGACACTGCCATCCGGGTGGGCCTTATCGAGGCGGCCAGAAACCTGGCCGGCCTCTTCAACCGGATGGCCGGCCAGCTCAAGCAGCTCCAGCAGGACCTGGACTTCCGGTTGGTAAACCAGGTCGCTGAACTTAACGAGCTGGCCGACCGCATCGCCCGCCTTAACGCCCAGATCGGCCAGATCCAGGGAACTGGCCAGCGCCCCAATGATCTGCTGGACCAGCGGGATGCCCTCCTGGAGGACCTTGCCCGCATTGTCCGCGCCGCCTATGTTACAGCCCCCGACGGTCAGGTGACCGTTTACATCGGCGGCCGGATGCTGATCCACAACGACCAGGCTTTCCGCCTCACCACGGCGGCCGGTCCTGGGGGCTTCGCCGAGCCAGTCTGGGCCGGAGACGGCACCCCGGTCCTCCTGGACGACGGTTCGGGGGAACTGGCCGCCACCCTGCGGTTGCGGGATACGGTTATTCCGGGAAAACTGGCCGACCTCAACAGCCTGGCGGCCGCCCTGGCCGGGGCGGTGAACGCCGCCCATCGGGCCGGCTACGGCCTCGACGGTTCCACCGGCCTGGACTTCTTCGTGTTTACGGCCGGTGAAGAGGCCGCATCTTTAGCCGTTGCCCCGGCGGTGAGCGACCCCCTAAAGATTGCGGCTGCCTTAAGCCCCGGTTCGCCGGGGGACGGCCGCAATGCCCTGAATATCTCGCAGATTCAGTACCAGCCCCAGGGCGGAGACCTGGGCACCGCCACTTTGGGGGAATTCTATCAGTTACTTGTCGGCCGGCTGGGTCTGGAAGCCCGGCAGGCCGAGGACCAGAAGGCCAACCAGGAGGTGGTTAAGGGCTACCTGGAGAGCCGCCGGGATAGCTTCTCCGGGGTGTCCTTAGATGAGGAGGCCGGGCGGCTGGTCCTTTACCAGCGGGCCTTTGAGGCGGCGGCCCGAAGCCTTTCGGTGCTGGACGAGGTTTTAGACCATTTGATCAACCGCACCGGCCTGGTCGGACGGTAGAAGGAGGGGCCTATGCGCATCACCCAGCGGCAGATCGGCGAGCAAGTCCTTTCGGATATTGCGGCCGCCTTCGAGCGGCTCAACCGCTACCAGCGCCAGGTTTCTTCCGGCCGGAGGCTTACCCGCCCCGCCGACGACCCCGCCGGCACGGCCTCGACCCTGGGCTACCGGGCGGCTATCCTTCGGTTGGAACAGCACCTTACCAATATCGACCGGGCCCGGAGCTGGCTGTCGGCCACCGACTCGGCCTTAAGCGACCTGACCCTAACCCTCCAGCGGGCCCGGGAGCTGGCCGTGCAGGGGGCAAGTGATACCCTCTCCGCCGACGACCGCCAGCGCATCGCCCTGGAGGTTCGCCAGCTGCTGGGCCACACCTTCCAGCTCAGCAAGGCGATGCTGGGGGACCGGTATCTTTTCTCGGGCTTTAAGGTTACAACTCCCCCGTACAACCCCCTGCCCGACGAGTACGATGTCCCAACCCCACCCCCCTACCAGGGCGACGGTGGCCAGATGCCGGCGGAGGTGGAAGCCGGGGCTACCATCACTTTAAACCTCACGGCCGACCAGGTCTTTGGCCCGGCCATTGCGGCCCTCATCCAGCTCCGGGATGCCTTAGATTCCGGCAGTTCCGCGGCGGTGGAGGCGGCCCTCTCGGCCGTCGACCAGGCGGTAAACGCCGCCATCGACGGGCGGGTAGTGGTGGGCGCCAGGCTAAACCGGTTAGAAGAAGCCGAAAACCGCCTGCTGGACCTTAAGCTTTCCCTTACGGAGCTTAAATCCAAGACCGAAGACGTCGATTTTGCCGAGGCCGCTACCCACCTGGCCATGGCCGAGACGGCGTACCGGGCGGCCCTCATGGGCTCGGCCCGGATGATCCAGCCGAGTCTGCTGGACTTCCTCAGGTAACAGGGGGCAACTTATGCTGGAAAGTTTCGGAACCGCAAGCATCAGCGGCCTAATTTCGGGTATAAACTGGGACCAGTTCGTCGAAAAGCTTATCGCTCTAGAGCGGCGACCCATCGTCCAACTGCAGGACCGGCGGGCGGCCATCGAAAACCAAAAGAAGCTTATCGGGGACTTCCGGGCGAAACTTTCTGACCTCAAGCTGGTACTCTCCAGCCTCAGCCTGCGCGGGACCGTTCTGGCCAGGACGGCCTCGGCCGACGGGCCCGCCGTCGGGGTGAGCGCCGGGCCGGACGCCGTCCCCGGAACCTTCCAGGTGACCATTTCTAAGCTGGCAACGGCCACGCTGGTCCGCAGCGCCTCGGCCCTAGGCCAGCCGGTAAACCCGTCGGTCCCCCTGAACCAGGCGGGCTTGGGGGTTTCCGTCACCGCCGGCACCTTTTCGGTAAACGGGGTAAGCATAACTGTTGACCCGGCAGTGGACACCCTTAACGACGTGATAAACCGGATAAACAACAGCGGGGCCGGGGTGACGGCCTCCCTGGTTCCCGACGCCGACGGTCGGCCTAACATCTTAAGGCTGGAGTCGGCAAACCCCATCCAGCTGGGCAGTGGCTCGGACACCAGCAACTTCCTTTCAGCCACCCGGCTTCTTAACGGGGTCCAAAGCTTTAACGGGAGTGTCTACCAGGTGGCTGGGGCCGGAAACCTGGGAGTGGTAAGCCTTTCGGCTGCCCTGACCAATGCCCGCCTGGTTACCCCGATAACCTCGGACGGAAGCTTCAAGATAAACGGGGTTGAGATAACCTACCGGGCAATGGAGAGTCTCAATACGGTTATAAGCCGGATAAACGCCTCGGCGGCGGGGGTGACCGCAACGTATGACCCCCTCCGGGACCGCCTGATTTTGACCAATAAAGCTACCGGGGAGACCCGGATATCCCTGCAAGACCTCTCGGGCAACTTCCTGGCGGCGACGGGCTTGCTTTCGGCCACCCAGGAACTGGGCCAGAACGCCCAATTCACCATCAGCACCGTAAACGGCGGCCAGCCTCTCTCGAGCCCAAGCAACCGGGTTAGCGGCCTGGTTCAGGGGGTTACCCTCGAGCTTAAACAGGTGACCGCCGCCCCCGTCACCGTAACCGTGGCGGTGGACACCGGGCCTGGCCTTAACGCGGCCAAGGAGCTGGTGGCCAAGGTTAACGCCCTCCTGGACTTCGTGGCCGACCAGACCCGTTACGACCCGAACAGCCGCACCGCCGGGCCCCTTATGGGCGACTCCACGGTGAGCCTGGTCACAACTAGGCTCCGGTCGGTGCTCACCGGCCCGGCCCCGGGCCTAACCGGCCCTTACCGGAGCCTGGCCGACCTGGGGATTTCCACCGGCCCCATCGGCAGCGCCCCCGGCACGGCCACCCGCTACCAGGTGGACGAGGCCAGATTCACCCGGGCCCTTCAAGAGAACCCTGAGGCGGCATTCGCCCTTCTGAGCGCGGTGGCCGGGAATGCGGCCGGTTACCTGGACTCGGTCCTCAAGACCGGGGGAATGCTCAGCGTCCATGAGGACGGCCTTAACGACCGGCTCCGGGGGCTTGACGAAAGCCTTCGCCGGCTTGAGGACAGTTTAGCCCGGCGGGAAGACTATCTTCGGCGGCAGTTTGCGGCCATGGAGAGCCTACTGGCCCAGCTTCAGGTCCAGAGCGGCCAGCTCGGGACCCAGATTTTGCAGGCTTTGGCCCAACGGGGTGGGGGCGGCCGATGAAGGGCTTAGAGGCCTACCGGCAGACCGTCATTAACACCACTGACCCGGCGGGTCTGGTGGTCTTGCTTTACCGGCGGCTTTCGGGCCTGCTTGGCCTGGCCGCCGAGGCCGCCGGGTCGGGCGACTGGGACCGGGCCCAGCCCCTGATCCTCAAGGCTCAGGAGGTGGTGGCCGAACTCTGGGCGGCCGTCGACCTCGAGGCCGGGCCGGTGGCCCGCAACCTTTTCAGCATCTACGATTTCATTTACCGGGCCCTGGCCGAGGCTTACGTTCGCCGGGACGGCTCGAGGCTTCCCGACCTGAAAGAGCAGGTGGAGGGGCTTGGGTCGGCCTGGGAGGAGGTAACGCGGAGGGCCAGCGGTGTCTGACACCGAGATGCTGGTCCGACGGCTTGTGGAACTTACCCGGCGGCGAACGGAGGCCCTGGCGCAGTCCGACTGGGAAAGGGCGGTGGCCATTGGGGCCGAGCGAAGCCAGGTCATCGAGGCCCTGCTTGCACCTGGGGCCTTGGAGGGCCTTTCGCCGGAGGCGGTTCGCCTCATCGAGGGGGTGGTGGTGGCCGACCGGGAGGCCCTGCGGCAGGTTCAGGCCGAGGTGCTCCGGGTCAAGGAGGAGCTTAAAAGGATCCGGCAGGCCCGGCGGGGCCTGCGCCGGTACCTGCTCCGACCCGATGATGCGGGCGGATACGAGCGGCGGGCGTAGTCGCCCTTCCCGCCGGGAATTTCTAGGACTGGGACTTCTGTTGGGGGTCCTGGGCGGGTGTGCCCGGGCGCCCCTGGCCCGGGGTATTCCGGCCGGTGGGACCGGTCCCACCGGC
>PSKS01000056.1:0-16114 GCA_040289115.1 Chloroflexota bacterium | reverse complement strand
GGGAGCGTCTGGAAAACCCCCGGCCGCTCAAGGCCGCCCGCCGCATGATCGCCCGGCTGAACCGGGAACTGAACCGCCGGCAACGTGGTAGCCGCCGGTGGAGAGAAGCCCGTCGAAGGCTGGCCCGTGCCCACGCCCGGGCGGCGAACATCCGGCGGGATGCCTGGCACAAGCTCACCACGCGGCTGGCCTGGACCTACGGCACCGTCGTGGTGGAGACGCTGAACGTGGCAGGAATGATGCGGAACCGGCGCCTCAGCCGATCCGCCGCCGACGCCTCCCTGGCTGAACTCCGCAGGCAGCTACGGTACAAGTGCGCCTGGTATGGCTCGCGCCTCGTGGAAGTGGACAGGTTCTGGCCGAGCAGCAGGACCTGCTCCCGGTGCGGGGCGGTGAAGGCGGACCTCCCCCTGTGGGAGCGGGTGTTCCGGTGCAGCGCGTGCGGGCTTGTCCTGGACCGGGACGAGAACGCAGCGCGGAACCTTGCGGCCCTGGCGGCCGCCGTCGCCGGGAGTGGACCGGAGACGCTAAACGCCCGTGGACGGGGTGTAAGTCCGGCCTTGGGGTCGGCGGTCCCGGATGAAGCGGGAAGCCGGCGGCGCGCAGGCGCGTAAGACCGGCACCCCCGCCTGGTAACGGGCGGGTGTCGGGAACAGATTTCTATGTTCTCGGCAACGGTAAACCTGGCCGTCCTAACGACGGTCATCCTCCCAACTTACACCCCCGCCTGGGGCGGAACGCCCCCGTCCGGAAGTCTTAGTTTCCTCCGGTTCGGGGAAAATATCGAGCTTCTGGGGGTTCGGGTCTCATCCCCAACGGTGCGGCCGGGCGAAGCTGTGGAAGTGGAGCTCTGGTGACGGGCCACGGCTCCGGTCCAGGGCAACTAGAGCGTGAGCCTGGCCCGGCTTGCCCCAGACCTTAAGCCCCTGGGCGGCTCCAATTCCCGGCCCCAGGGCGGCCGGGCCCCGACGTCCACCTGGCCAGTCGGGGCGGTTGTCAATGACCGACACCGGCTGACAGCGGAGTATGACGGGGACGGGCCGGCAGCCGGCACGGTCTGGCTAGCCCTTTATGACGCCCGGGACCCGGCCGGACCCCGCCTAGGGATCTACGACCCGGCCGCTACCTGGGCACGACGGCCCCCCTGGGCCGGGTGCGCCTTAAGCCAGCAAGCCTAAAGGCCGCCGGGCCAGCCGCGCCAGCAGACTTCAGGTTTGGGCCGAGCATCCGGCTGGTGGGGCTCGACCAGAAGTTGGTGGACGGGCGGCTGGGGGTGGTCCTTTACTGGCAGGCGACCGGTGAAGTTGAGCGGCCTTACAACGTCTTCTTTCACGTGGTGGACGTCCGGGGCCAGATTGTCGCTCAGGCCGATGGCCCCCCGGCCGGGGGACGGTACCCCACCGACCTCTGGGAGTCCGGGGATGTGATTGTTGACTCCCGGGAGGTCGAGGTGGCTTCCCTGCCGCCGGGCCGGTATCGGATTCTGGTAGGCCTGTACTCCCTGGTTGATGGCCGCCGGCTCCCAGCGGCCGACCGGACCGGTCGCCGGCTGCCGGAGGATGCCGCCCCGGTAGGCGAGTTTTCCTGGCCGTAGAGCCTTACAGTCACCGCAGGTTGTAATGGCGGTGGTTTACAAACTTCACCAAGGGCTGGCTTTGAACGTTTCCACGGGCTACAGGCTCCGGTTAAGGAGCTTAAAGCGGTCGACCCTTCTCCCAGCTCGGCGATGTGACCGAGTAGGGTAGACGTTTTATCATGGAATAAGCCTGGCCGGTAGGCAACCATCAGACTCCGTCAAAGCCCGGCTGACCCGGGGCCCCTGGTACCGCCGAAAAACCTCCCAAATGGGCTAGCCCGGACCAATGTAGGCGCTCGAACCGACGGCCGCCAGGCCTATCTTCGGGTACCGGAGCTAGGCGTCAGGCCCTCGCCGGGGCAATCCCCGCGCCGGAGGTCGGCCGGCCGTTGACGCTGTATAATCCCGTAGCGGTGACGACGGGCTGGTCAAAAGTGGGACCGCCCCTAAAGTGGGCTGGTGGTAAGCGCTGGCTTGTTCCGCATTTAAAGCCCCTGTGGCTGCCGCATCGCCACCGCCGGCTGGTCGAACCCATGTGTGGGGGGCTGGCCGTAAGCCTCGGTTTGATGCCCGAACGGGCCCTCCTTAACGACATCAATCCGCATTTGATAGATTTCTTTAACTGGCTTAAGCGGGGACTACGGGTCACCATCCCCATGGCCAACGACGTCGAGCTATATTACCAGCACCGGACCCGCTTCAACGAGCTTATCCGTCTTGGCCAGGGCCATTCCGAAGAGGCCGCCCAGCTTTTTTACTACCTGAATCGTACCTGTTACAACGGTCTCTGCCGGTTCAACCGTAAGGGTGAGTTCAACGTTCCATTCGGCCGCTATCGGAAAATAAATTACCGGCAGGATTTTTCCGATTATGCGGTTATATTCGCAGGGTGGGAGTTCACGTGCGGAGACTTTGAAACGGTTCGGCTTGAGCCCGACGATTTCGTCTATGCCGACCCGCCGTACGATGTTGAGTTCCGGCAGTACAGCCCGGAAGGCTTCAGCTGGGACGACCAGGTCAGACTTGCCCGCTGGCTTGCGAAGCACCCGGGACCAGTGGTCGTCTCTAACCAGGCCACAGACCGGGTGGTGGGACTCTACAGGGAGCTTGGCTTTGAATTGAGGTTCGTCGAGGGGCCCCGGGTGATAAGCTGCACCGGGAACCGGCGGCCGGTAAAGGAGGTCATTGCCACCCGGAATCTCTGAGCTCTGAGGATGGCGCCCCCGGGGCACGACCACGGGCCGGGTCCTTGAATCGATGGTGGTACCGGTCCTCGAGCAGGCAGGTTACACCTACCACGGTGCTGGCCGGACACGGCGGCGGAGAGCCCAAAGCCCTGGGCCGCAGGGAGCTTTGTCCGCCCCGGCACCGGGTTAGCTACCTCCACTGCCGCCAGGAGGTGACCCGGCCGAACCGGACGCCGACTTGGATAGGTGGTTCCTCAGCTTTCACATCGGGGATGTTAGGGATGGCGAACGGCCCGACTGAACCCGAGAATCGAAGGCTGCCACGGGTCGGCAAGCCGGCTGGGGTGGTCAGGGAGGACTCCGGGTCGGATATACTCAAGGCCGGGGTCCAAGCTGGAGAAGTGTTCAAGTTGGCCGCAACCGATGTTCTAAAAGCGGTGTGCCCGGGCCCTAGCCATCGCCTCGAACTTTTACAGGCGGATAGTCCGATGAGCCAACTGCCCAGCCGGACGAAGGGGAAGCCTTCCGGGCCCATCGGACGTCCAACACCTCGCCCAAGCGACCGCGGCGGGCGCCACTGCCAGCTCGGGTCACCCCGAACGCCGTGCTACAGGGCCGCCCTGGTGCCTGCCCCACCCACCACCTCTGGAACAATGCCGGGTGAGCTTGGGTGATTGACCATGAAACCGATAGATCGATGGCTTGCGAGCCTGCTTGTTGGCCTTTATTTTGCTGCCCGCTGTTGGTTCATCAATGCCGGATACTTCGTCGATGAGGCCGATAATCTGGCCTGGGGTCGCCTCATCGGTCAGGGATTTGGCCTTTATCGGGACCTCTTTTCGCATCATCTGCCTTTGCCTTACTACTGGACAGCGCTAGCTTTTCGCCTTTTCGGGTCCTCAGTTTTCAGCGCACGATTCTCCCTGCTTCTGATTGAAATCTTGACCCTCGCACTGGCCTTTCGGCTTACAACGAGGCCGCGGGCTATGGCTCTTTTTCTGCTCGCATGGACGCCACTGGCCCACCTTTATTGGGCCCACATGGTCACTCTCTACGCTTTCTCTAGGCTGGGTCTTTTCGCCGGTTTGGTCACCGTTTTGTTTACCCCAACTGGGGAGCTCTACCGGCTCAGGACGAGCCTGCTTCTCGGACTAGCAGCAGGCCTAACTGTTACGGCGGATGCCTTTGGTTGGGTCCCGATGGGTCTGCTTTACCTCTGGCGGTTCATCCGGCGGCCAGTTCCGGCCAGGACCGCCGCCGAGCTTCTGCTTCTCATCATTCCTCGGCCTACTCGGGTTAGCGGCCGTGGCCTTCCAGTTGCTGGATTTAACAGAGCTCTGGCGCCAGGTTGTGGTCTTTAACACCGGAATCTATCCCCATTATATGCCCCTCTATCGGGACTTGCCTGGAGGCTTCCTCAATCAGGTCGTAACCGGCCTAGGTCTTTTGGACGACCGCTGGCTTAGGGCTGAGGTCTTACCAGTCCTTGAGTATGAGACGGCCAGCCGCTGGGTCTTTACGGGTTTCTTTTTACGCGCCGGTATCCTACTCGGGGTCGCTTCGCTCTTTCTATCCGGACGCCGCTTCGAAGCCCTGCTCCTTTACGGGTTTTCAGCCGCCCTACTGGTCAGGAGTCCGGAGTTCTTCCCGGCCGCAACCTTCATAATGACGGCCCTCTTTCTCACCGTGACCCTGGTTGTTTTCGGCTGGCCGGAAGCCAAGCCTGCCGCTTGGGTGGGCCGGCTCTTACGGGTAGCCCTGGTTGCAGGGGTCATCTGGCTAAGCCTCGGGGCTTGGCGTTCGGTAGTGCGGCCGACGTTCCTGGAGGTCCACGCGGGGATGGCTCGCGGTTTCGAGGCCAACGCCGAAATTGTCCGACGACTCAGCTGCGGCCGGGCCGACGTTGCCGCTGCCGAATACCCCGGTGGGATTCACCTTAATTTCCTTACAGGACTAAGGCCGGTGGCCCGTTTCGGTCTCCTTTGGCCGTGGATGGCGGATTGGGGCCTGGATGAAGTCCTCGACTTCTTGCGGACGAGGCCGACGATTATCATGGTCCGGACCGGTGGGGACGTACTGGGCTTTAAGACCGATTATCTCCAATCCATTGCGGAGTTTGTAAACCAAGAGTACGTGGCTGTTGACGGCTTTTATGTCGCCCCAGAAATTATCGCCAACTGTCCGACGGTTCGACCCTACTTGAATTACTTGGCGGCTGTTGTTCAGCATTTGCAAATGTCAGCTTTTGCTGAGCCAGTGGTGCTCACCGATGAGCCGCATCTTGTGGAATACGTTAGTCGGCTAGTTGGCCGGCCGGTGCGAGCAACAGACCCAGTGTCGGGGTTGCTTCTGCCAGAGGCCGGAGGCTGTTACGTTATCGCTCCGGCCCGGCTGTGGCTCGAGTTTCGAGGCTGGCAAGGGCTATTGCCCGAGCCGGCGGTCGCTTCAGACCGGCCCTGGCCGGTGCTGTGTGTCCCAGGGCCGCAACCGGCGCCGGAGGTCCGGGCAGTCTGGGACGGTCCGGTGGTGCTGGAAGCGGTCCTGGTGAAGGGCGAGCCTCAGCCCGGCTCTGAAATCGAGGTCGTTTCCTGGTGGGATTACCGGGCTCCGGATGGGCCCGCGACACTCCACGTCTTTCATCATCTGGTCTCGGCCACGGGACTGGTGGCCCAAGTCGATGGTCCCTTGGAGCCGGGCCCGGGGTGGCGGCCCGGGGACCGAATTGGGCTGCGTTACCGACTGAGATTCCCGGATGAACTTAAGCCGGGAACCTACCTACTCAGGATCGGACTCTACCGGTGGCCGAGCCTAGAGCGGCTTAAAACCTGGAATGGTCAAGACGCCTTCGACTTAGAAATAATGGTGCGCTGAGTCGCCCGCGGGTCGGCCTGAGGGCCCGCCGGCGGGGCCCTTTTTTGAACTGGCTCTCCCATGTCCGAACTTTCGGCTCAAGCTCAGCAGTGATGTATCCTCCGAGCATCCGAGGGGCTTTGAGAGGGGGTCATTGCACCAGCGATGGCTGAACCTCAAAGCCCTGTTCCGCAAAGTGCCAGTCAAAAGCGATGGCACCACGTATGCCCAAGTGACGCATCAGTTCAAAACTGGTGCCTTCATACCCATCCGATGTTGAAGCAGGGCAGTGGTCTCCAGCACGATCTAGTTACTGGTGACGCTGTAATCCTTTTCGGTTCTTTTACCCGCAAGGACATCCATGAGGGCTCCGATGTCGACATTGTGATGATTGCCGACTTTTACGAAACCTTATGGAGTCGGCGAGGAGCAGGCTTCCGGGGTTTTAAGGGCACAAGGGTTTAAGGGGCGGTAAACAGGGGCGTTTCTGGGTGGGCAAGGCGGGACTCGAACCCGCACGGGTTTCCCCACCGACTCCTAAGGCCGGCGCGTCTGCCAGTTCCGCCACTTGCCCGCGGGAACTGCCTCCCAGAACAGGATTATAAAGCGCCGGTGCTAGCCCTGCCAAACATAACCCGCCCGCCCAGAGGTTTCCAACTTTATTGCCGGCCTGATTTGAAGGAACCGCTTTAATCCGAAAACCAAACATAATCCTTTAAATATTATGTCAAATTTATTCAACCTGGCTGGGCAAGCCGTTGTTGGGGGTCGGGCTGTTGACCGAAATTAGCGCCTTGGTCGGGAACATACGGACTGCCCGAAACCGACGAGCCCTAAGCCTTGCGGTTAGCAGGCTCGGGCTGCCACCACTTGGGCAAACCCCAGCGGCCTGGCAGTTTTACGGCCGCTAACCCTGGCGCTAGAATTAATCTAGATTGTATTAGGAGGAGGTATCTTATCGACGAGCGGCTCGCAACCCTGGTCATAGCCGCCGGCTGCCACGACCTGGGCAAGGTCTGGCTTCGCACCGGCCAGGATGATTTGCGCAAGCGCTCCCGCCAGTACTGCGTAGCACCCAGGCCCCACACCGACTTTTCCTCCTGCCGGGAATGCCGGCAGGAGTTCGGTTACCTCCATGCCCTCTTAGGCCTCATTATCGCCCAGGATTACATCCCTGAACCCTGGCGGGGAGGGGTGTCGGCCCTGGTAGCGACCCACCACCGGGCTGGCCATCTGGAGCGGCATGCCCGGATCCTAGTGCTGGCTGACCGGCTCTCAGCCGCCGAAAGGGCGACTGACGAGGAGGCCGCGGGTGAGAACCGCCAGCTCAGGTCGCTTCTTACCGAGGTTTCCCCTGACGGCCATGGGGTCGGCGGGCGTACCAGGTTTTTTGCCTTAAAGCCCCTGGCACCTGACCTTGAAACTTTGACCCCCCAGGAGAAGCCGTCGGCGGCTGAGGCCGAATATAGCCGGCTCTGGGACGGCCTCAGCCGCAGCCTGGAGGCCCTGGGCCAGGCCTTTGCCGGGGATGCCGAAGCCTACCTGGCCGGTCTGTTTACCGTGTTGCAACTTTACCTCTGGGCCGTTCCCTCGGCCTACTATCGGGATGCCGCGGACATCTCCCTTTTCGAGCACCTGCGAACGACGGCGGCCCTAGCCGCGGCGATTTTTAATTCGGACTCCGCCGACGCCGACCTGGACCGGGCCCTAGAGGGCGACTATTCCGGCCTGCAGTTCGACCTAGTGGCCGGGGACCTTTCCGGGGTCCAGGCCTTTTTATACACCCTGACCTCCCGGGCAGTGGCCCGAGGGTTGCGGGGCCGGTCCTTTTACCTGGATATGATTACGGAACTGTCCGCTCGGTGGCTGCTTAAGCGGCTTGGCCTGCCCGTCTGCAATTTGCTCTATGCCGGCGGCGGCCGCTTTTACATATTGTCCTATCCGGTCCCTGATTACCGGTTTGGCGACCTTTGCCGGGAACTGGAGCAGGCATTCTTGGCCAAATTTGAGGGCCAGCTCTATCTGGCCCTGGCCCGGGTACGGCTTACCGGCACCGATATCGCTGACCCCGCCCGCTACGCCCAGAAGTGGGTTGGGGAGCTAGGGGCCGCCCTGGGCCGGGCCAAGGACCGCCGATTTGCGGCGGCCGGTGCCCGACTTTTTTTGCCCCAGGGTGGGGGCCCGCCGGAGCAGGTTTGTGCCGTCTGCGGCCGGGAAGGGGCCGATAAACCGCTAGTCGACGACTCCGAGCGGCGTCAGTGCGGGATCTGCGCTGACCTGGCCGAGCTGGGGCGGGATCTGGCGGAGGCCAATGGGCTGATCCTGCATCCGACTGGACCGGAGAATCCGCCCGACAGCCTCTGGCCTTTCCTGGGCTACCGCCTCGAAATTGTGGAGTCCTTCGGACAGGCTAGTTTCGAGCCGGGGTGCATCGTCCAATCCTTCAACCCCGACCCGCACAAGCTTCCGGAACTTTTTAAGCTTTTCGCGTCAAGGGATGCCCGGCCCCTGGTCGGCTGGCGCTTCCGACCGCAGGTGGTTCCTAGGCTCGGCCCTGACGCCCCGGAGCACATTGCCGACTTCGAGACCCTCGCCGGGCGTTCCGAAGGGGCCGGACTCTTAGGCATCCTCCGCATGGACGTAGATAACCTCGGTCGCGTTTTCAGCCGTGGGCTAGGTGACCGGGCAACTCCGGCCCGGTACTCAACCTTGAGTTTTCTGCTTCGGCTTTACTTCGAGGCCGGGGTGGACCTCATCTGCCGACAACTTGACCGGGAGCCGGGGAGCCTTTACCTGCTTTATTCCGGGGGTGACGACCTTTTCATCGTCGGCTCTTGGGATCTCATCCCGAAACTGGCCCTGCGTATCCGGCAAGACTTTGCCCGGTTTACCGGCAATGGGGCCCTGACCCTCTCGGCCGGAATCTACCTGGCCGACCACCACCGGCCCCTTTACCAAACCGCCGAGGCTGCCCGCCGGGCCCTCGAAGCGGCCAAGGCCCGCCGGCAGCATGGTCGGCCGGTGAAGGATGGGGTGGCCTTCATGGACCGGGTCTTCGGCTGGCCGGAGCTTGAGGCGTTGGCCGCCGATGCCGAAAGACTCAGGGGGCTGGTGGCCGGGGAAAACGGGCCGGGGCGGGTGTTGCTGCACCGGCTGATGGGACTTTATCTGCTGCAGCAGGCCGACCGGGCCCGCCTCCGAAGGTCCCAAGCTTCCGAGCGGCCCCACTACGGACCATGGGTGTGGCGGACAATTTATTATTTGGGCCGGTTGGCCGAACTTTACAACCGGGAGGAGCTGCGCCGGCTGGCCTGGGAGGTTCATGATAACCCCGGCCGGCTGGAGGTTATGGCTTATGCGGCCCGCTGGGCCGAGCTTTTAACCCGCAAGAAGGAGGCCTAAAGGATGGTTTCTCGACCCGACAGGTTACCGGATCGGCCGCCCGGAGCGGCCGGTGGAAACAATTTAAACAACGTCCTTCGGCGCATTATCGTGGACGGGGACGCCGAAGAGCTGGTCAAGTTTGCGGAACAGAAGGGCAAAGAGCTGAGCCAAGAAAAGCTTAAGGCGGCCCAAATTCGCAAGTTTTTCGCCGAGGTCCGTCGCCTGGGGAACGAGGCCCGGGTGAGCCAGCAGTCGGCCGACCTGGACCGGATTTACCGACGGCTCACGCTGCTCCGGCCCAAGCTGGCCTATCAAGCTGCCAGGCAGATAGCCGGCGTGCGGAAGCTTCGGGAAGTGCTGGACCCGGCTATCCAACTGGTAACGGCAGACCGGTCGAACCCGCAGCGGCTTACCCGGTTTGTCGAGCTTTTCGAGGCGATACTGGCATACCATAAGTTTCACGACGGGCCGGATTAGGCCTGGGGAGGTTTCCGATGAGCGTTGCTGATGGCAGCCGGATAAAACTTAAAGGAAAAATTTTTATCGAGGGTGACATAAGGGTGGTCACCGGGCTGCACATCGGGGCCGGGCGGTCGGCCATTGAGATCGGCGGCCAGGAAAACGCGGTGGTTCGGGATCCCCTAACTGACCGCCCGTACATTCCGGGTTCGTCTTTGAAAGGCAAAATCCGGAGCCTACTGGAGCGTCAGGATGGCCTGCCCCTTAACCAAAAAATTGGTCAGGTCAGGATCCATATTTGCCAAAACCTGGAGGACTTTCGGAGCTGCGCCGTCTGCCACGTCTTCGGCATTCCCGGCGAAAAAAACTACGCCGAGCCGACCCGACTGGTGGTCCGGGATGTATTCCTCACGGAACAGAGCGCCCGCCAACTGGGTGACCTGGACTTGGATGCGCCCTACACCGAAATCAAGTGGGAGGTGGCCATCGACCGGATAACTTCGGCGGCCAACCCGAGGCAGCTGGAGCGGGTGCCGGCCGGGGCCGAGTTCGGCCCGGCCCAGTTCGTTTTTAGCGTGTATGACGGGGATGACCGGGCCTGGTTTCGGGCCCTGATTGACGGCTTGTTAATGCTGGAGGACGACTATCTGGGCGGGTCTGGCTCGCGCGGCAGCGGCCGGATTGAGTTTAAGAACCTGCGTGTGGGCGTGCGGCCGGCTGGGAAAAACCGCCAGGATTATCAGAAGCGATTTAAGTCCCTGGCCGAGCTTCTGGCCGAGCTCGATCAGGTCACGAACTGGCTGGGTTCGCAGCTCGGGCAGGGATGGTAGCAACCGTGGTCCGGGGCAAGGTCTTCCACCTGCGTCCCAAATCACCCCTGCACCTTGGGGAACACGGCATCGGCCTGGAAGAGACGGCGGAGTTCGCCCACTCGGATACCCTTTTTGGGGCCCTCTGCTTCGCCTGGGCCGAGGCTTACGGGCCAGGGGCCCTGACGGAGCTACTGGGACAGTTTTTGGCCGGAAGGCCCCCCTTTGTCATTTCATCGGCTTTCCCCCGTTTGGGACAGGTAAGGCTTTTACCCAGACCGCTGCTTCCCTTGCCGGTGGGCGAGGGGGCCGCCGAAGGGTTGAAGGATGTCCGGTGGATATCCGAGGGCCTTTTTCGCCGCTGGCTCGCCGGCGAGGAGCTTACGGCAGAGGTTCGGCCGGAGACGGTCAGGGGCCACGTCTGGCTTTCGGCGCCGGAGGCCGCCCGGCTTCCCCAGGTGCGGGGTGACAGCTGGTGGGACGTGGTGCTGAGGCCCCGGGTTGCCCTGGACCGGATAACCTCGGCTTCGAACCTGTACTACGTGGGTGAGGTGCGTTTTGCGCCGGAGTGCGGCCTATTCTGCCTGGTTCTCGCCCGGGATGAGGCAACGTACGACCAGGTTCAGGCTGCCCTCCAGGTTCTGGGGGAGATGGGCCTGGGGGGCGAACGAAGCCTCGGGTTTGGCTGTTTTGCCGTCGAGGATGCCGGTTTTTTTGAGATTCCGACCGGTAACGGCCGATTTGCGACCTTAAGCCTTTACCACCCGACGGCGGCGGAACTGGAAGTCGGGGTGCTGGGAGCAAATGCGGCGTACCGGCTGGTTATGCGGAGCGGTTGGATAGCCTCGGCCGGTTGGCCGGGTCGCCGCCGCAAATGGGTGCGGATGCTTACCGAAGGCTCGGTGCTGACAGGAGACGCCACGCGCTTTTACGGAGACTTGGCTGACGTGACGCCGGACGACCGGCCCCCCGGGTCGCACCCGGTTTACCGTTACGGTTACGCCTTTCCGTTTGGGGTGAACTTGGGATGATTGAGTCGTACGGCGTCACCGTAGAGGTTCTTACCGGCCTGCATATCCGGGCGGGGAACCTGCCCCTTAAGGCCGAGTGGGACTTTGTAGTTGACCGGGACCGGGCCTTCGTCCTCAACCTGGATGCAGTTTACGACCGCCTCTGGCGGGGCGGCGCTCAGATTCCCAGGCCCGGGGAGCTTTTGCGGGGCCGGCGGCCTGAGCCCTTCGCCCGCTACATTTTGGAGTCCTTCGGCCAGCGGCCTCAGGGCTGGTCCGACGAGCTCTGGCCGGTTGTCCGGGACCCCGTCACCGCCCAGCCGCTGATCCCCGGCTCAAGCCTTAAGGGGCTTATCCGGACAGCTGTGGCCTGGGCCCTTTACGCCGGCCCTTTGGCCCTCGGGCCCGAAGCAAAGCAGGCCGACGACGAGCTTGAGGCCGGAATGTTTGGCCGTGAGGCTCATTCGGACGTGCTGAGGGCGCTACGGCTTTCGGACTTTTCCCTGGCTGGGGAGTGCCGACAGTGGGCGGCCCCGGTCGAGCTTTACACCCTCAATTCCGCCCGCCGGCTACAGGCTCGACCTGAGCGGCGCCCGGGCGTAGTCGAGGTGGTGGGTGCTGGGGCCGTGTTTAAGGGCCAGCTCTCCCTTGACCTGGGGTTGATGGGGCAGGCGGACCGCCTGGGCTTCAACCGAAGGGCCCTGGAGGCCCTCCGGAACTGGCCGCAGATTCTGGGCCAGTTCGGGCGCCAGCTGCTCAATTTTCAGGTGCGCTTTTACCAGGATGGGGGCCTACCGCAGGTGGCCGGCCGGCTTAAAGCTTTAGAGGCCTACCAGGGTATCGTGGCCTGCCTGGGCTGGGGCGGCGGTTGGCCGAGCAAGACTATAGGCCTCAAACTTACGCCCCAGCGGGTCCAAGAGGTTGCCCAAAAGTACAAACTGCAACGCTGGCAAAGTCCGCACTTCCCGAACCGATTTCCCATCTCCCGCCGTCTCGTCAGGCTGCCTGACGGCCCGGTCCCCCTTGGCTGGATAGGCCTTAAAGTGGGGGTTGGATGAATGACTAAGAATGAACAAAATCTTTTTTACACCGTCGGTAACCGGGACCTCCGCGTCGACGGGCAAATACCGCCCGTAGAGAACTTTCGGTCCACCTGTGAGGCGCTAATCGCCGGCCTTAAGGAGCACTCCGAGCAGTTAAGCCGGCTGGAAGCCCCCCAGCTAAAAAACTGTCTTGACCACCTGGTGCGGGTTGAGGACGTCAGGGAGCTTGACCGCATCTACCTGGTGGTTACCGACGAAAACCCCAACCCGGAGTATCGGCACACAGACACGGCCCCAGCCGGTGAGCTCCTCATTCGCTGGCTTGAGGGTTTAAGATCCCAGAAGGATTACACCCGGCTTCTGGGAAAGACGGCCTTCAAAGTGCTGAAGATTGCCAAGATCAACCCCTCAGACTATGCCGCCGTCTACCGGTGGTTCCAGCAAAATCTTCCCCGCCAGCTTGAGCCCGGAATTTTCTGGATTCATCCGGTTTCTGGGACGCCGGCTATGACCATGGGGCTGGTGCTGGCCGCGGTCGGCCGCTGGGGGGAGGCCGTGCAGGTACTTTACCAGACCCCCCACATGCCGGTGGAAAAGAGTCCCATCAGCCTAAATATCTTCGCCGAGGCAGTGCGGGGCAAGCTTCTGGACCGGCTGGAGCGGCTGGACTTGGCGGGGGCGGCTGCCTTGGTCGACCCTAAGGCGGCCTGGCCGATACACTGGCTGCCGGCCGATAAGGCCGAGGTCGTGTGGCGGCTGGTGGCGGCCGGGCTGGAGCGGAGCCGATTCAACTTTGAGTCTGCCAACCGCCTGCTGGAGCAGGCCACCGTAGAGGTTACCGACGGGGCCATAAGGGAGGAGTTGCGCAAGTTGCGAAGGGACTTACAGCCCCTTCTGGGGCGGCCGGATTCAGCGGCCGGCACCTTGCCATTCCTGGTGGAACTGATTTTCAATGCCCGGGCCTGCTGGGTGGTCGGCCGCGAGGTGGACTTTCTCGGTCGGGTCTACCGGCTGCACGAGGGGCTAATCCGGTTCCTGCTCGAAAGCCAAGGCTTTCCCACCGATGACTCCCCGGGGCGCCGGGAGCAGACCCGGCGGAAGTTTTGGGAGCGGGTGGAAGGGCTTGGCCTTTTAGAAGACCTGCAGACGGACCCGACCATCCAGGTAGGGGGTTGCATCAACCGGCCGACCATGCTGGCGGTGCTGCAGTCCCTGGTTAAGAAGGCGCCGCCGGGGCTCAACCTGGGCCCAGCAGAACGGTTGCTGCCCCGGCTTACGGGGGTACTGGCCGAACTGTCCGGTGTGCGGAACCGGACCATCCTGGGCCACGGATTCGAGCCGGTAAAACGGGATGAAATCGAAAGGCTAGTCCGGGATAGGACCGGACTAGAAGTCGAGGACTGGCTAAAGGATTTGGCCCGGGAGCTGAACCCGGATGCCTCAGACCCCTTTGAGGCCACGGTAGCCGTCATCAGGCGGCTGCTTGGGAGCTAAGGCATGCCTGTAAGCTTCGAGTTAAAAGTAAAGCCGTTGGAAGACTTTCCAAAGTTGCCCTTTTTGGGCAGGGCGCTGCATGGGCTGGCTTTAGGCCTTATCGGCGAGCGGGATCCGGCCCTAGCGGCGACCCTCCACGCCCAGGAAGGACCCAAACCCATTCGGACAGCCGGTCCCTTCGCCGGTGAAAGTTTCCGGCTGGTCGGGCGGCTCCGGGCCGGGGAGACTTATACCCTGCTGATAACTGTCCTTGAGGAGGGGGTTAGCTGGACCCTGAAGGCGGCGCTGGGACCAGAAACCCGGCCGCCGGAGGTTGCGTTAGATGAGGCGGTCTGCCGGGTTGAAAGTGTTGGGGTGGAGGAAGTGCCCTACCAGGAGCTATTCGGCCGGTACTTTCCCGGCGGGCCGGTACGAAGGTCGCTGGAGCTTACGTTCGACACGCCCACGGCGTTCCATTCCGGGGGCAAAAACGTGCCGGTGCCGCTGCCCGAGCTGGTTTTCGGTTCCCTGTTGGATCGGTGGAACGCCTATGCGCCCCTTACCCTGGGGGCTACCCTTAAAGATTTCGCCCGAGAGTGCGTGGGGATTGCTTACTACGACTTGCGGGCCTGGACAGTAGCGGTGGCCGGGGGAAAGCAGGTGGGTTTTGTGGGGCGAGTAGGCTACCGGGTACTTAAATATGACCCGTATTTTACCCGCGGTTTGAACCTTCTGGCGGACTTTGCCTGGTTCTGCGGGGTTGGGGTGAAGACCTCCATGGGGATGGGACAGGCCAGGAGGACCGACGGTGGCAGTGCTGTATCTGACCGAACAGGGAAGCCGGCTGAGCCGTGAGGGCGACCGGTTCGTGGTCAGCCGTGAGGGCCAGGTGCTGGCTGAGATTCCGGCCGGGCTGGTGGAGGCGGTTTATGTTTTCGGCAACGTGACCCTGACGACCCCGACCATAACCTACATGCTGCGTAACGGGATCGACTGCGTTTTCCTTTCCCAGGACGGCCATTACTTCGGACGGCTCTTTGCCAGCGATTCCAGATTCGGCCTGATCAGGCAGCGCCAGTACGTGGCCCTGGCCGACCCCGGTCTTCGGCTGAGGGTCGCCCGCTCTATCGTGGGCGGGAAGGTCGCCAACCAGATCGCTTTACTGCGGCGGCGTGGTGTCGACCAGAAGGAGCTTGACCTGCTGGAGGAGCTTGCCGGTCAGATTGCGGGCGCCCCGGACCACGAGCGGCTGCTTGGGATTGAGGGGCAGGCCTCAGCCCTATACTACGGGCTCTACCGGCGCTTATTTAAAGTCGACCTGGGATTTCGCGGCCGAACTCGCAGGCCGCCCCGGGACCCTGTAAACTCGCTTTTAAGCTTGGGGTATACGCTGCTGGCCTATGCGGCCCAGTCGGCGGTGTACACCGTGGGCCTGGACCCCTTTGGCGGTTTTCTGCACTCGACGCAGTATTCACGGCCGAGCCTGGCCCTCGACCTGATCGAAGAGTTTCGGGTGCTGGTGGATGGTCTTGTAGTGCGGCTGGTAAACCTCCGCAAGTACCAGGCCAGCGACTTCCGAGTGTCGGAGGAAAACCCGGGAGCCGTACTATTAACGGATGAGGCCCGCAAGCGGTACCTGGCCGACTTTGAGGCCCTAATGGCTCGGAGCCTCAAGTACCCGGGGCAGGAAAGACCGGTGACGGTGCGCCGGGCCCTGGAGCTTCAGGCGCGGCAGATAAGCCGGGTGATTCTCGGCCAACAGGATGGATACCGGCCGCTGGAGTTTGGGTCGGGAGAGCCTTAGGCTGTGTGGGTAGTTGTTTGTTATGATATACCGGATGACAGGCGGCGGCTACGGGCGGCCCGTGTCTGCCTTGGGTTCGGGATGCGGGTTCAGCGGAGCGTGTTTGAGGCCGAGCTTACCAAGGCCCAGCTTAAACGGCTCAAGGCCAAACTGGAACGGGTCATAAACCGGGAAGAAGACAGCGTCCGGATTTACAAATTGTGCGTGGAATGCATCCGACAGACGGAGGTGCTGTGCGGACCTGGGGTAGTGGAGGCAAAAGAAGTCCTTATCTTCTGAGTGGCCCGGACTGGCATGTTTTTCATTCAGCGGCAATTTGGGCGAGAGGGTGGTACTTTTGCGGTACGGGTGTTGATATTGGTGGGAAATGGGGCTTTGTTGCCGACAGATCAGGTGCTTAATCGCGGCTTAGCCCCCACTCAGGCCCCTTCTGTGGGGGCCACCACAACTACTATTTAAAAGCGGCCATCTCCGAAAGGGGATTGAAACCCCCCTCGATAACGAGGTCCACCCCTAACT
>PSKS01000055.1:0-16483 GCA_040289115.1 Chloroflexota bacterium | reverse complement strand
GCCACCGATCTGGGTGGGTTCGTGGCCGCCACCTACCTCCGGGGCCTGCCGCTATTGCAGGTGCCCACTTCCCTGCTGGCGATGGTGGATGCGGCCGTGGGGGGCAAGGTGGCTGTAAACCTACCGGTGGCCAAGAACCTGGTGGGGGCCTTTTATCCGCCCCGGCTAGTGTTGGCCGACACCGAGCTGCTCACAACCCTCCCCCCCGGCGAGCTTATCGCCGGCTGGGCCGAGGTCATAAAACATGCGGTAATTCTGGACCCCGAGCTTTTCGGGGAGTTCCGCCGGGTAGGCGGCCGGGCGGCCACTAACCTGTCCCCCGAAACCACCCCTGCCCTGGTGGGCCGCAGCGTCGCCATCAAGGCCTGGGTTGTAAGCCAGGACGAGCACGAGCGGACCGGCCTGCGAATGGTCCTAAACTTCGGCCACACCGTCGGCCACGCCCTGGAAGCCGTCCTCGGCTACGGGCGCATCCGCCACGGGGAGGCCGTGGCCATCGGGATGGTGGCAGCCGCCCGGCTGAGCGTGGCCGTGGGTCTGCTGCCCCAGGGCGTTGCCGACCAGGTCGAAGGCCTGCTCAAGGAGTTCGGCCTGCCGGTCCGGCTTCCCCCCGGGGTGGCACCGGCCGCCTTGGTCGACCGGATTTATTACGATAAAAAGGTTGCGGGCGGACGGCCCCGCTGGGTCCTGCTCCGGCGCATCGGCGAGACCGTCATCCGCCCGGACATACCCGACAGCCTCGTGCTGGAAGTTTTAAGCGATTTACGGTTATGACGTCAAAGGAGCCTGCCGTTAGGGGTACCACCATCGTGGCCGTTCGCCGCTACGGGCAAGTGGCCATGGCCGGGGACGGCCAGGTCACCGTCGGCGACATGATCGTCAAACATACCGCCCGAAAGCTTAGAACCCTTTACAATGGGCAAGTCATTGCCGGCTTTGCCGGCTCCGTCGCTGACGCCCTGACCCTCTTCGATAAGTTCGAGGCCCAGCTCGAAAAGCACAAGGGCAACCTGCGTCGAGCCGCCGTTGAACTCACCCGGGAGTGGCGGACCGACCGGGTTCTGCGGCGGCTGGATGCCTGGCTCATCGTGGCCGACCGGGATAACCTGTTAGTTCTTTCCGGGGAAGGGGATGTCATCGAGCCAGACCACGACGTCATCGCCATCGGGTCGGGGGCGGGCTATGCCCAGGCGGCGGCCCAGGCCCTCATTAAGCACACCGACCTGGGTGCCCCCGAGATCGCCCGGGTTGCCCTGGAGATTGCCGCCGACCTTTGTATCTACACGAACCGGGAGGTCGTATTGCTGACCGTCGGCGACAAGGCCGAGGTCCCGGAGGCCCTACAGCCCCAGCCGGGGTCCGATAATCCTCTCGAAGACGGCAACCTCGGCCTCAGGTAGGTCGTAGGCGTCGGCGACGCTGTGGGCCGGGAATAGAAACACCCGGTTCACCCCCAGCTCCGCCTGGGCCCGAATCAGCCGCTCGGCGCAGTATTCCGGCGGCCCGAAAAGGCCCAAGGCCTCGCAGACCCGGTCGGCTTCGCCGTCTGAAAGCTTTTCCGGCTCAAAATCGTCGGGCAGGTCGATCCCCGCCAGCCGGAGCCAGTGGAGATTGGACCGGCTCGGGTAGGCCAGCCACGGCTGACCGGATCGGAACCAACCTCGGGGCCACCGGCGCACCTCCTCCCGGTCCCCCAGGGCGATGGGCACGATGAGAATTTCCAGCAGTTCGTCCGGGTCTCGGCCGGCCCGGCGGGCGCCGGCGACCAGGTGGGCCCGGGCGGCCGCCACCGAGGCCTGGTTCAAACCCACCAGCATCATCACCCCGTCGGCCACCTCCCCGGCCAGCTCGATCAGTCTTGGCCCGGAGGCCAGCAAGAGCACTGGCACCCGGACCCCGGCCGGGTAGCGCAGACGGGTGGGGGTTCCGTTAAAGGCCACGGCTTCCCCGCCGAGAAGGGCCTTGATCTGCCGGACGGCCCGGCGCAACACCTCCCGCCGAGCCCGCCCGAGGCCGGCCGCCTCCACCGAGAGCAATCCCGGTCCCAGGGTCAGCATCGTCCGGCCGGGGGCAAGCTCGGCCAGGGAGTTGCCCAGGGCCGCCAGGACTAGCGGGTGCCGGGTGAGGGGATTGGATGTCGCTGGGTAGAGGCTCAACCGCCGGGTCTGGGCGGCCGCCAGGGCCAGGGTAACGTAGGCGTCCCGGCCGCTGTGATGGTGGTCGTGGACGCCGACGCCAGTCAGGCCAGCCGCCTCAACCCGCCGGATGAACCCCACCAGCTCGGGAATGGGCCGACCCACCGGCACCCGGATGTCAACCCGGAGGGCGCTCATTTAAATTCCCCGGTAGCCGTACATGGCCAGCAGGTCGTCCAGAACTTCGTCGACGGGATCGGTCCAGTGGCGGCCATCCTGACCGGGCCGGCGTTGGCCGTAGATGGCCCGGAACCGCCCGGCCTTGATCTCCCGGATGAGGTCTTCCTCGTCCCGGATGGGCCGTTCAAAGTAGGTGGCGCAGCAGCCGAGGCCGTGGTGGGAGTGGGCGTCGCTACCGCCGGTCCCCTTAAGCCCCCGGGTCCGGGCGACCCGTAAGGCCAGGGCGTTTTCTTCGTCGGCGGTTGCACCGTTAAGGGCCTCGACCTCGTGCACCAAGTCGAAAATGGGCAGGTTAAGGGCCTCCTCAAGGGTTACCGGCCGATTCCGGTTAAGGCCGGGACGCAGGTTGACCAGATGACGGAAAGGGTGGGGGGCGATGAGCACCCCGCCGACCTCATCGACTACCCGGCGCAGGTACTCGGCCCGGTGGATGCCGCTCACATACTGGTCAAGGCCGATGGCCAGAACGTGGCCTAAGTCGGTGGTAACCTCCATTCCCCGCAGGACTAAAAAGCCGTACTCCTCCCGCAGGGCCTGAATCTCCCACCGGCTCCAGGTCTTATCGTGCTCGGTAATGACGACCCCATCCAAGCCCACCCGCCGGGCCTCCAGGATCAGCTCGACCGGGTCGAGGCTACTGTCCCGGCTGCCCCGGCTAGTGTGGACGTGCAGGTCGATTACGGGCATCGGGTTTTCACGCTGGCCTGGCCGCCTCTTCCTGCCCCCAGCGGAGCACCGGCTGTCGGGCGGCCCGGGCCTCGTCCAATCGCCGAACAGGGGTGTGGTGGGGGGCGGAGCGGACCAGCTCGGGCTCAGTCTCGGCCTCCCGGGCAATGGCCAGCATCGCCTCAGCAAAGGCGTCCAGCGTCTCCCGGCTCTCGGTTTCCGTCGGCTCAATCATCAGGGCCTCTTTGATGATAAGCGGGAAGTAAATGGTTGGCGGATGAAACCCGTAGTCGATGAGCCGCTTGGCAATGTCTAAGGTCTTGACCCCCAGCCGCTCCTGCCGGACGCCACTTAGAACAAACTCGTGCATGCACCGGCGGTCGTAAGGCAGATGATAGGCGTCCTTGAGCCGGGCGAGCAGGTAGTTGGCGTTCAGCACGGCGTTGTCAGCCACCTCTTTGAGGCCCTCGGCCCCCAGGGACCTGATGTAGGCGTAGGCCCGGACCAGCACGTTGAAGCTGCCGTGGAAGCTACGAACCCGGCCAATACTCCTTTCCGGCCGGGCCAGCCGGTAAACCACGCCGGCCTCAGTCTCCTCCCGGACAACCACGGGGGCAGGCAGATAGGGGGCCAGGTGGGCCTTGACGGTGACCGGCCCGGCTCCGGGGCCGCCGGCACCGTGGGGAGTGCTGAAGGTCTTGTGAAGGTTAATGTGGAGCACATCGAAGCCCAGGTCGCCATGCTTAACCCGGCCTAGGACGGCGTTTAGGTTGGCCCCGTCGCCGTAGACTAGCCCCCCGGCCCGGTGGACAATGTCGGTGATCTCCAGGACGTGGGGGTCAAAAAGGCCCAGGGTTGTGGGCAGAGTGAACATCAGGGCCGCCGTCCGGTTCGAAACGGCCCGCCTTAAGGCCTCCAGGTCCAGGTCGCCATTTTTGTCGGATGGGATCGACACGACCTTGAAGCCGGCCATGGCGGCGGTGGCGGGGTTGGTGCCGTGGGCCGAATCGGGTACCAGCACCTCATCCCGGTCGTACTCACCCCGGTCCCGCAGGTAGGCCCGGATCATCAAAATTCCGGTGAGCTCACCGTGGGCCCCCGCCGCCGGCTGGAGGGTAGTCGCATCCATCCCGGTAGTCTCGGCCAGGTAGTTCTGCAGCTCCCACATCAGCCGGAGGGCGCCCTGGACCGTCTCCTCCGGCTGGAGGGGATGGATCTGGGCGAAGCCGGGGAAGCGGGCCGCCTCCTCGTTAACCTTCGGGTTGTACTTCATCGTGCAGGAGCCTAGGGGGTAAAAGGTGGTGTCGATGCCGAAGTTTTTCTGGCTCAGCCGGACGTAGTGGCGCACCAGGTCGATTTCGGCCACCTCCGGCAGTGGCAAGTCAGACCGGCGGTACTCTTCGGGAGGGAGCTCTGCCTCCGGCACGTCCAGGGGCGGCAGACTGACCGCCCGCCGGCCGGGGACCGAAAGCTCAATAAGCAGCTTATCGTACATCGGACACCTCCCGGGCAAGGCCAGTGGCGACGGCCGCGGCCGCCGCATCCTTGAGGGCTTCGGCCAGCCGCTCGATTTCGGCCCTGGTATTCAGCTCAGTTACGGCGATAAGCATGCCGTTGGGAATGTAGGGGCTTACGTCCAGGCCGCCGATAATTTTGCGGCCGAGCAGAAACCGGTTGATTTCGGCGACTGGGGCTGGGCAGACCACGACGAACTCCTTAAAGAAGGGCCGGTCGAAGGCCAAGGAATAGCCGGGAATAGCGGCGATGAGCTTGGCGGCATAGTGGGCCTTGTGGTAGCACTGCTCGGCCACCGCCCGTAGGCCGTGCTTGCCCAGGGCCGCCAGGTAAGCCGCCGCCGCAATGGCCAGCAGGGACTGGCTGGTGCAGATGTTGCTGGTGGCCCTTTCCCGCCGGATATGCTGTTCCCGGGTCTGGAGGGTGAGGACGAACCCCCGCCGGCCCTCGAGGTCCACGGTCTGCCCGACCAGCCGGCCCGGCATCTGGCGGACGTGCTCCTGGCGGCAGGCAAAGATTCCCAGGCAGGTTCCCCCAAAGTAGAGGGGCAGGCCCAGGGACTGGCCCTCGGCCACGACGATATCGGCCCCGTATTCGCCCGGGGGCTTCAAAAGACCCAGGGAAATGGGGTCGATAATCATCACCAGGAGGGAGCCGGATTCCCGGGCCCGGGCAGCCACCAGTTCGGGACGCTCTAAATAGCCGAAAAAATTCGGATGCTGAAGGATTAGGCAGGCCAGGCTCCGGTCGACGGGTGGGTCGTCGGCGTCGAAGACCTCAACCTGGAGGCTCTGGCCTTCAAAGTAAGTCCGGAGTACCTCGATATACTGGGGGTTGGCGGTGTCGGCGATGCCGATGGCCGTCCGGCCAGTGAGCCGGCAGGCCATCAGGGCGGCCTCGGCGGGGGCCGACCCGCCGTCGTACATGCTGGCGTTGGCCACCTCCATCCCGGTCAGGTCGCAGATAAGGGACTGATACTCAAAGAGGGCCTGGAGGGTGCCCTGGCTTACCTCGGGCTGATACGGGGTGTAGGCCGTGTAAAACTCGTTGCGGGCGATTACGTGCTGGACAACGCTGGGCACAAAATGTCGGTAGACGCCGCCCCCCAAGAAGCAGGCGTATTCATCCAGGGAAAAGTTCTGGGCAGCCAACTCCCGCATGTGGCGCAAAAGGTCGGCCTCAGCCAGGGGTGCCGGAAGCCTAAGCTCGGGGTTGCGGACCGGTTCGGGGATTTCGGCAAAAAGCTCATCGACCGAGCCTACGCCGACTACCCGCAACATCTCGGCCCGGTCGGCATCTGTATTGGGAACGTAACTCGGGCGCAGAAACTCGGTCACCTTACCCCTCCCCGATGTGTTGCCGGTACTCTTCGGCGCTCAGCAGGTTATTCAGTTCGTCCGGGTCCTCCAGCCGGATTTTGATCATCCAGCCGTCCCCGTAAGGCGAGCGATTAACCAGCTCCGGCTCGCTGCTGAGGCGCAGATTCACCTCGGTCACCTCGCCGCTTACCGGTGCATAGAGGTCCGAGACGGCCTTGACGGATTCGACCTCCCCGAACCGCTCGAACTGCTTTACCCTGGTACCGACGGCCGGCAGGTTGACGAAGACCACGTCGCCCAGCTCCCGCTGAGCGTAATCGGTGATCCCCACCACCGCCACCCCGTCCTCGACCTGAACCCACTCGTGCTCCCGGGTATACTTGCGGTCCTCAGGAATCAACTTGCTGCCTCCACGGGTCTGATTTCGGGTCGGCTGCGGCTCCGGCAGCCAGCCGCTCGAAAAACTCCCGGCGGCGGATTTCCATCATAACAAAACGATAACGGCCCTGGGTGAACCGGCGGCATTCCCGGAATCCGCAGGCGGCAAAGCACCGCTGGGCCCGGATGTTCCAGTCCAGGGTGTGCAGGTAAACCCGTTCGATATCGGTGGTGGTAAAGATGTGCCTTAAGAGGGCCTTGAGGGCATCCCGGCCGTAGCCCCGACTCCAGTAGGCCCGGTTACCGATCTGAATCCCGACTTCGGCCTGCTTCTGGACCTCGTCGACGTTAAAGTAGCTGCAGTTGCCAATGTGTTCACCATCGAGGGTCTCGATGGCGAACCGCTGGCGATTCAGGCCGGGGTTTTTAAGCTCGAACTCATATTCGGCCTTGAACTGTTTAAACGAGATGGCCAGGGGGTAGGTGGCGTCGAAGGCGGCCAGTTCCGGGTCCGTTCGCCAGGCGTAGTCGTTTACTACGTCCTCGGGACGCTTTTCCCGAAGTCGAACCAACCGGCCTTCAATAACGGTTCGGGTTTGCTCGACCATCGGGCAGCTTTCAGGCACCGAGACTTGGGGACCGGTAAAAGGGCCGTTTAACCACCTGGGCCGGGCCGAATCTATCTCGGATTTTAATATCGAGCCGGGTGCCCACGGCCGCAAGCTCCACCGGCACGTAGCCCATGCCGATATTTTTGCCCAGGGTGGGCGAAGGCCCGCCGCTGGTTACCCGGCCCACCTCCCGGCCGTCATAGTAAATGGGATAGCCGGCCCGGGGGATGTCGCGGCGCTCGAGCATCTCAAAACAGACCAGCCGACGGCCAACGCCCCGGGCCTTGATCTCCGCCAGGGCCTCCCGGCCGATAAATGGCCCCTTATCTAAGTCTACGACCCAGCCCAGGCCGGCCTCGTAGGGGTTGGTGGAAGTGTCGATGTCGTTCCCGTAAAGGGCGAGGGCCGCCTCCAGCCGGAGGGTATCCCGGGCGCCTAGGCCGCAGGGCCGCACACCGAGGCTTAAAATCTGACGCCAGACGGCCACAACCCCTTCGACGGGCACCAGGACTTCAAAGCCGTCCTCCCCAGTGTACCCGGTCCGGCCGATAAAGGACCGGTAGCCGAGAATATCCACGTAACAGCAGGCGTGGCGGGGCATCCCCCAGATGCCCGGTCCGGCCACGGACTGGAAAAGGGTTGGGGCTTTCGGTCCCTGGAAGGCAAGCATACCCAGCATGTCGCTCCGGTCGGTCACTTCCACCGGCTCGCCGGACCTCTTCTGGGCGGCGAGCCAGGTAAAATCCCGCTCCCGGTTGGCCGCATTGCCGATGACGATATACTCATCGGGCCCGCTGTGATAAACGTAGAGGTCATCCAGGATACCACCGGCCTCGTTGCAGGCCAGGGCATAGGCCGCCTGACCCACCGCGAGCCGGCTCAGGTCCCGGGTAACCGTGCGCTGGAGCAGGTCGAAGGCGGCCGGGCCAGTGACGAAGATGCGGGCCATGTGGCTGATGTCGAAAAGCCCCGCCTCCCGCCGGACGGCGTGGTGTTCCTCAAGGATGCTGGTGTACTGAAGGGGCATTTCCCAGCCGACGAAGGGAACCATCCGGGCACCCAAACTCAGATGCTCCTGGTACAGGGGGGTGCGCTTAAGACTGACTGCCATCCGTTCGCCCCTTCAGGTAGATTTCGGCGGCCCGCCTGACTAACTCCCGTTCGTTCGGGTAGGTGAGCTTACGCAGGGCCTCCTCGAGGTCGACCCAGGCGACCTCATCGAACTCCCAGTCGTGCTGGCTGATATCGCCGCCAACCGGCTCCATCAAGAAGTATTTAACCTGTTTAAAGACCCGCACCCGTTCGGGCTGTTCGACGAACCAGTACTGGATGGTGCCGGCCTCACCGAGGACCCGGGGCTCGATGCCGGTCTCCTCTTTGACCTCCCGCTGGGCGGTTCGGGCTAGGTCCTCATTGGGCAGCGGGGTGCCCTTAGGTAGCGCCCAGACCCGGGGCTCGCCCCGCCCACAAATTAACACCTGAAGCCGGCCATCCGACTGCCGGAAAAGAACTCCGCCGGCAGAGACTGCCCGTTTCGTGCGTAGTTTTGCCAACGTTCCCGGGTTTCCCAGCCAGATTGTAGAGGTCGGCCCCCAACGGCGTCAAGCCGGCCAGGCAGTTAATCGAAAAGCGGACCTTATGCGGTGGCGGTCTGACCAGAACGGGCCCAGGCGATGAGCGAGCCGACCAGCCCCAGGGTCCAGCCGGCCAGTTCGATGGCGTGGCCGGGCAGAAGGAGCATGTTGGCTTCCACCGCCCCAGGGTTCGCCTGGTGCCAGAATATGTCGACGATGCCACCCACCAGCACCACCGCCGGGCCCAGGCACGCCAGCGCAAACTGCCGGTTGCCGGACCGCAACGCCAGCCAGACCCCCGCTAGCGGTAAAATCAGCCAGAGGGCCCGGCCGGCCAGGGGGTGAACAAAGGCAAGGGCAAACCCAACCCCAAACCCCAGGTAGGTTAGAGGCCGTCCGGCCGACCGGCTGAGGACAACCACCAGCCCGGCCAAGGCCACAAAGAGGCCGATAGTCATAAGCAGGTGCGCCCAGGCAACCCCAATCTCCACCAGCCGCATATGTTCCAGGTCGTCCCAAATCCAGCCGGTAAGGCCCAGCCCGGAGCCGACGGCAAGGCCAAAACTTATAACTTCCGTGGGCGCAAACTGTCGACGGGCAGACTGCATCTTAACTACTCCAGGGGTTTGATCGTAAGCCGTTGGCCGGGTTTAATGCCCGCCAGCTCGGCGGCCCCGGCCGGAAGCTCCAAAACCATCTGGGCGCCTCGGCCCTGGAACGAAAACCGGAAGGGCCGCAGGTTCGGGTGGACGGCGGTAATTGTCCCGTCCGCGGCCAGGTAGACCACGTCGATGGGAAAACGCATAAACCAGGTGTGGACCGAACGACACGGCTTAAGAATCAGGCCGTGGCCGGGATTAAGCCCCCGGCGACCTATCAGCCCCCAGAACCGCGTCCAGGGGTTATCCGCCACCTCGGCTACCCACAGGCGCCGGCCATTTAAGTCGATGGCAACCTTCTTCACGGCGGCTCACCCCCAAAGGTAGAGCGGGTAGTAGGCCAGGACGAGGATAGTGGCCCCGACCAAAAAGGGCGTAAAGGCGACCACATCCTTGGGGCGACGCACCCTGAGCACAAGCAGGATGGCGGCCAAGACACCGCCGGCCACAAAGGCCACGGCCAGCATCGGTATGACCCCTACCAGGCCCACCACCGCCCCGCAGAGGGCCCCGACTTTCACGTCGCCAAAGCCCATCGCCCCCCGCCCCACCACCGCCACCACCAACAGGGCAGCCCCGGCCAACAACCAGCCACCAACCGCCTGGACGAAGGCAGGCCAGCCCAGCAGCCCTGACGTGGCCAGGACCAGAACCGTGGCCGGAAAGACCAGACGGTTCGGAACCCGGAGGGTCTGCAGGTCCCGGACGGCCATGGCCACCAGCAGGCCCAGGTAAACCAAGCCGACCAGCGCCCGCAGGGGCGTCGGCCCCTTGTAAACCATAACGCCAACGGCGGCAAAAAATCCCAGGCTACCCAGCAGGACCGGGCCGTACCGGCGCCAGGAATAAACCAGGGCCGCCATCGCCCCTTCAGTCCACCTCCTGCCACGACCTCGGGGCTGGGCCCGAGGAAGGCAGGCCATTGGTGGCACTGACCATCGCCAGACAGGTGAAAATATACGGGCCGACCTTGAACTCGTCCCCCTGCCCGACCGAAGCCCAGACCACCGGCTCACCGTTAACCAGCGTTGTGGTTTCAGGGGACAGGTGATGGAGAATAAGGCGGGCGTCCTGCAGCCAGACCCTTACGTGCTCGGCTGCAACGCCCGGCGCCTGGGGAAGCCGGATCTGACAGCTCTCTGCCCAGCCAATGGTTTGGGGCTCAGCCCCCACGGAGAAAACTTTCTCCGGCGTGCCCGGAGGGCCGCCCGCCAGGGAAACCAGAACCCGGTCCGGGCTGCCAGGGGACGTATGGGTCGGTGGCGGTAAGTCCAGCGGCTCAAAGGGCAGGTCCGGGAGGGGCGTAGGTCGGCTGCGGAAGTGACGAACGACCGATACCCCGGCCGCCCCAACCAGCCCCAGGATTACGGCGCCCAGCAGCGCCAGCTCCAGGGGTCGCAGGAGCGGCTCTGGCTCAAGAACCCGGGGCTCGGGGGCGGGGTTGGGCTGCTGGGGTGGGGGCGAGGGTGAGAGGACCACAGGGTTGCGGTTGGTGTAAGCCCGCTCGGCCGTGCCCACGGCGCCCTCCCGGCTTAAGGTGACCTTCACCTGGCGGTTGGTCAGTCCAAGGTCATTCTGGACCCGGTAGGTCACCTCCAGGTGGCTGCGCAGCAGCCCCGAAAGGGCCCTGAAGGCCCCCACGATCTCCGCCGGGCCGGCAGCCTCCACGTAGCGGCCCTGGGTCCGGGCGGCCAGCTCCTGCAAGTACTCCCGGTCAATGTCCCGGCCGACGCCGATCACCAGAAACTGGGGTGCCAAGGCCGCCGCCAGATTCAGCGACTCATCCCGGCCGACCTGGGACCGTCCGCCAAAGTCCTGGCCATCGGTCAGGAAAATGACCGCACGGCGGAAGAGGCCGGCCTCCCCCGCCAGCCGGGCGGCCTCCGCCACCGCCTGATAGAGGGCCGTGTTGCCGTAGGCCTGGAGGCCCCGGATGGCGTTGATGACCGCGCCCCGGTCCTGGGTGAAGGGCACCTGAACCACCACGTCGTTAGCAAAGCTAATGAGCGCCACCCGGTCGCCGGGCTGCAGGCTGCCCAGCAGGGTGATGGCCGCCTCCTGGGCCTGGGCCAGGCCCCCACCGTACTCTTGCCCCATACTGCCGCTGGTATCTATTACCAGCACCAGGGCTAGTGGGGTCTCGGTGCCGGCCCGGCGAACTGACAACACTTGCGCCGGGACGCCCAGGTCCTCCACCCGGATATCCTCCGGCCGGAGGTCGGCGATGGGCCGGCCGTGCAGGTCAGCCATGACGATGGCCGTAACATCTGGGAATTTTGAGTCGTCCACAGCCACGATGGAAACCTTAAGCTCCCCATCGGCCAGGGCCAGCCCGGGTCCAATGCCCACCGCCATAAGGAGCCCGAGATAGAGTAGTGCCTGCGCGAACTTTCTCATCGGCCGCTACCAGCTTTCCATTATGGAATCAGACTTCCCGGACTTGATAACCCGCTGATAACCCGAAGAATATTCAGGGCGGTGGGAACTATGATTACCGCACCCATCGCCGGCAAAAAACAAAACGCCAGCGGTATTGTCATTAGCAAGGGCGCACGGTTAGCTGCCTCCTGGGCCCGAAGCCGACGCATGACCCGCATCTCTTCCGCCTGCCGCCTTAGCACATCCCCCAGGCTTGTGCCCAGCTCCTCGGCCTGCTCCACCGATGCCGCAAACCGGATCAGGTCGACCACGCCCGTTTGCCGGGCCACCCCCATCAGGGCTTCTCGCCGGGAGCGGCCCAGGCCGACCTCTTTGAGATACCGGGAGAAGGTCTCCGAGATGGGGCCCGTGGTTTTCTCGGTGACCACGGCGAAGGCCGCTTCAATGCCCATGCCGGCCTCCACCGCCGTCACCAGCAAGTCCAGGGCGAAGGGCAGGTCCCGAATGATGCGCTTCTTTCGGCGGGCCGCTCGCCGCCAGACCAAGACGTATGGGGCCGCACCGAACAAAATCAAAATGTAGACGCTTACGACAAATCTTGCGCCGGTAGGCAAGATGGTAGGCCGGACAAGGTTAAGATAAAGGACCGCAAAAAGGCC
Source organism: Chloroflexota bacterium (assembly GCA_040289115.1). Taxonomy (GTDB): domain Bacteria; phylum Chloroflexota; class Dehalococcoidia; order JAUQQI01; family JAUQQI01; genus JAUQQI01. Next base: position 4,348 of record PSKS01000055.1, on the reverse strand, counting down.
TGCCAAGGCCGAAAGGGTCCAGAGGCCGAGGAAGGTTCCGGCCGTCATGTCCAGGTTGGCCTCGGTAAGGAGCCGGTCTGCAACCCGGACCAGGTTAATGGGCATGACGGCAGACACCTTCCGACCGAAGCCCAGCAGGGCCGGCCCGAATACCCGCCGGAATAAGCTGCCCTTAAGCTGCCGCTCCCGGGTCGGCTCCCGGGGCCGCTCCGCCCCGATCCGCTCCCGGATTGGGTTGACCTTGGGCCGCAGGAGTTCCCAGGCCAGCAGGGTCACGCTCACGAAAGTCAACAGACCGATGGTTAAGGTTAACATGGCCTTACACCTCGATGGTGGCCAACCGGCGCGTCAGCCAGATTCCGAGTAGTTCAAAGAATATGCCGACAGCCATAGAGATACGACCTTCGGTGGTGTTAATAAGTAGGTCGCCAAGGCGCGGGTTTAGGGCGATAAAGGCCAGCGCCACCGCCACCGGGATGAGGGCTGAGAGGTTAGCCTGGAGCCGGTGGCGGGCAGTTAAGGCTCTAATCTCACCCTGCAACCGGGCCCGCTCTCGAATGGTGTTGGTCACGTTCGTCAGGATCTCGGCCAGGCCCCCGCCGATGGTCCGCTGGATGATTATGGCCGTCACGGCAATGTTCAGGTCCTCGCTTCCCACCCGCCGGGCCATAGTGGCAAAGGCCTCCTCGGCCTCGATGCCCAGCTGGAGGTCCCTTAGAAGGTTCTGAAACTCGGTTCCCAGGGGCGGTGGTGTTTCCTGGGCCACGTAGTTTACGGCCTGAAGGATGCCCAGGCCCGCCCGCATGGACTTGGCCATGGCCATTAAGGCATCCGGAAGCTGCTGCTCGATCTTTTGGAGGCGACGCTGGCGGCTGCGGGCCAGGTACCAACCGGGTAGGACCCAGCCCATCAGGCCGCCGGGCAGGGCGCCCACCAGCAGCTGGATGCCCCATAGGCCCAGCCTTTCGGCCACCAGGATCCCCAAAAGGCCCCCGACCAGGGTGGCCCCAAGCCTGAGGGCCGCAAACTCCTCGGGCCGCAGCCGCCAGCCAGCCTGCTCCAACTGGGCGGCTAGCCGCTCCCGGGCCACCTTCGACAGGGGCATCAGGACCGGTCCCGGCCGGTCAAACCGAAGGATGGAGGGCAAGTCGGCCGTGGACCCAAAGTCCCGCCGGATTCGCTCGGCCGTTGCCCGCCGGCGAGCCGTGCGCCGGTTCAGCACGTAGTAGGCGGCTAGGGCAACCGCCAGGCCGGTTAAAAGGCCACTTATGATGGGTATCAGTTCCATGAGCCATCCACCAGCCGGGAGATCTGGATGATCATGTGGATGGCCGAGGCGATCTGCTCCCGGATGACGTAAACCGGCAGGTCGAAGCCGGCCATCAGGATCATGTTCTCGATCCGGGCTAGGGCGTCCCGGGGCGAGTTGGCGTGGACGGTAGTTAAAGAGCCCTCGTGACCGGTGTTCATCGCCTGCATCATGTCGAAGGCTTCGGGGCCCCGAACCTCGCCGACGATGATCCGGTCGGGCCGCATCCGCAGGGCGTTACGGACCAGGGCCCGCTGGGTCACTTCGCCCTTGCCCTCGATGGACGGCGGCCGGGCCTCCAGGGCGATAACATGGGGCTGCTGGAGGGAAAGCTCGATGGGGTCCTCGATGGTGATGATGCGCTCGTTGGGCGGGATTGCCGCCGAAAGGGCATTAAGGAGCGTCGTCTTGCCGGTGCCCGTGCCGCCCGAGATGACGATATTTAGCTTGGCCCGGACGGCCGCCCGCAAGAGCCGGGCCATTTCTTCGGTCAGGGTGCCGACCCGGATGAGGTCGGCCATCATATAGCGGTCAGATCGGAACTTCCGAATGGTGACGGTCGGGCTCCGCGGGCATAGTGGCGGGATGATGATGTTTACCCGGGAACCATCGGGCAACCGGGCATCCACCATCGGCGAGGCCTCATCCACATGCCGGCCAATGGCCGATACGATCTTGTCGATCACCTGGTAAACGTGGGCAACATCCCGGAAGTTAATCTCGCTTTTGTAAAGAACACCGTCCCGCTCGTAATAGACCTCATCGGGGGCATTCACCATCACTTCGGATACGGTCGGGTCGTCCAGGAGGGGCTGGATGGGCCCGAAGCCCAGCACATCGTTGACGACCCGCTCGACAACCTCCTCTTTATCGTCGCCGACCAGGGTCGGAAAGAGCTGGGAAGCGAGCTGGCGTACCGCCTTGCGAACCTCTTCTTTAGCCCGGTCAGGGTCGAGCCTGCGCAGGGCCTGCTCGTCGACCTGGCGGATAAGGTATTGGTGAAGCTGGGTCTCAATCTCGTGGTTGGTGTCGGTCCAGGTTTGGGTCCAGGGCCGGGTCCGGTTGAAAATCTGCATGCGGTCCACCATTTAATGCCTCCCGAAGAGGAGTCTTGAAAGGAACGACCCCTTGGCGGCTCTAGCGGGCTGAACCGGTGAGACCGGCTGTGCCGGCCGGCGGAGCCCAGCCACCCGCAGGGCTAGCTCCTTCATCCGGCGGGCGCTGCCTGAGGCAGCGTTGTCGAGCACCAGGGGCTGGCCGAGCTGGACCGACTGGCCCACCGCCCGGTCATAGGGGATCTCCCAGAAGACGTCGTAGTCGAGGCTCCGCTTGATGTCGTCCAGCTTGACCCCGTCGTTGTTTACGGTCCGGTTTACTACAACCTTAATTCGGGCCGGGTCGATGCCCCACATCTGAAGGCGAGCCAGACCGCCGCCAGTGTCCCGGATGCTGGAAACTTCGCCGCTGGTTACGACCAGGATCAGGGTGGCCACCTCAGCCAGGCTCCGAATGGTCCGGTCGAAGGAGCCCGCCGTATCAACCACTACAAAGTCGAAAAGCTGGGCCAGCTGGTCGATTATTTTCTTCAGGGTTTCCGTGGTCGCCTGCTCCCAGCCGGCCCCATCCGGCGGCCCGGCCAGCACTTGCAGGCCGGTGGGATGAGTGGTCAGATACCGTCGGATGCCTTCCCGGTCCAGCCGGTCGGCCATTGGGAAAACGTCGGCGATGGTACTGTCGGGTCGCATGTCCAGCATCGTGGCCACGTCACCAAAGGTACTATCGGCATCCACCAGCACCACCGACTGGCCGGCCTGGAGGCGCAGGCCCAGGGCCAGGTTGACAGCAACGACGGTTTTGCCGATGCCACCCTTGGCCCCGGTGACCAGCACCACCGTGCCCCGGCCCGCCGGTCTAATCTGCCCGGCCTGGGTCTGCCGCCGCCGTTCCGTCTGTTCAAGCAGGGTCGTGACCGATTCCAAAAGCTGGGCAGCCTGCAGGGGCTTAAAAAGATAGTCCCGGGCCCCGGCCAGCATCGCCCGCCGGATCATCGCCGGGTCCGAAAGGGAAGAGCAAACGATGAGGGGCGTTTCAGGCAGGGCCTGGGTCAGACGCTCGGCGGTCTGCAGGGCCCGGGCGGCCGGCTCCTCCAGGGATAGGAGGATAATGTCCGGGCGGGTCTCCAAGGTGTAGGATATCGCCGACATGCCGAACCCGACCTCGCCCGCATTGGTAAGCTGGGCCCGTTGGATGGCCTTTCTTAGCTCCACCCGGCTGTCCGGGTCCTCATCTGCAAGCAGCACTCGAATCTTGGTGGCCAACGAGATCACTCCCTTCTAAGTCCTCACCGCCAAAATCGGGTCATCCGGCCGGATGGGTTGGGCTAATGGGGGAAGGTTTTTGGGCTCCAGGTCCCCAAAGGGCCGCAGGCTCAAGGTGACCGCCTTGGCCTGCTCCACCGTCAGGGCCAGGGCCTGGGCCTGCTCCGGCGTAACGGCCAGGGTTACAAAGCTTATGTTCAAATCCCGCGGCGGGTTGCCCCGGACGGTGGGACTGTAAGGCGCCCCGGTGTCGACGAACTGCCGCTGGACGGCCAGCACCTGTACCCCCTGGAGGACCGTCATTGCCGCCCAGCGGTCCTCCTCGTCGCCCCGGGCCTGGGCCGTCCCGCCCGCCGCCCGTTCACGGATGCGGTTCAACAGGTCCCGCTCCTCGGCCCGTTCCCCGGCTGCCAGGCCAATATCTTTAAAGCGCATCACGGCGATAACATCCACAAAGTCCCCGGGCGCGATCAGGGCGGCCGGGCTCCGGCTCACGTTGACCGGAACCGTAAAGGCCCGCTTGCCCGGTGGGATTTGGAACGACACCAGCCGCCTCCCTTGGCCAGGGCGGGGCCGGTCGGAAGGGGTCAGGTCGGCCTCCTGGGCGGCGGTTGCCGGCCGGGGCATCCGGAGCAGCCGTCGGCGCTCCTCCCGGAGAAGCACGCCGTTCACCCCCTCCAGCAGGTGGGCCGGCTGGACCGGCCGGAGCAGGTAGTCCTGG
>PSKS01000054.1:0-16597 GCA_040289115.1 Chloroflexota bacterium | reverse complement strand
CGCTCTTCCGATCTTGCAACTGGTCGGGGTGGGCGTCGGCGTGGACGTGGGCGTCGGGGTGGGACTGCCCCGGTTGCCCCCACCGCCGGGAGACCTCGGGGTCGGTGTCGGGGTTGGGGTCGGCGACGGGGACGGGGTGACCGTCGGGCTAGGGGTCGGGGTGGGCAGGGCCTCCATCCCCAGGGCGATGGGCATCACCGCGTGCACCGAAATGGGCACCACTGTGGGCAGGGTCGGGCCACCCCACCACCCCGTCATGGCGTTCACGAACTGGGCGAAAAAGAGGCTCGCCTGGCTATAAACCAAGGTCACGGTGACGGTGCCGCTTAATAGGGGCTTGTTTACCGGGTCGATGATACCGTAGCGGTAGGTCTCGGTGACCACCGAAAACCAAAGGCAGTTGCAGCCTGGGGAATAGTCCAGGGTTCTGGCGGCCTCGCCGACGACAACCTGGGAGACTTGGTCCGGGGGCGTGTCGGGGTAAACGCTCACGTAGCGGGCGCCGGTGCGGGCGGCGTTGCTGACGGTAACGTAAGAGAAAAAGATGCGGGCGAAATCGAGAATCCCTAGCATCAGGAGGAAAAGGAGAGGCGTAATCAGAGCAAGCTCCACCAAGCTCTGGCCCGGCGGCTGCGGCGGTGCCGCCCGGCGCCGAACCGAAGGGCACATTTTAGCCAGGCGCTTCGGCCGATGAAAAGGACCCGGTAACGGGGGCGCTAGAAGCTCCCGGCACCCGGGCCCGGTCCGGGAAGGACCGACCGTAAATCCGACCGGCTAACCGCCTACATTCTCAACGCGGTCTCAAGGCCGTCACGACCGAGCTAAAGACCGAGCCGATCTCCCGCCCGAGTATCGTAAGGACTGCGATGACGACGATGGCGACGAGAAAGAGGATTAATGCGTATTCGACCAGACCTTGACCCTCTTCGGAGTGGGTAATCTTGGGGAACATAAGCTTCGCTCGCCTCCTCTTGGATTCCGGGGACCGGCATGGGGCTCAGCCCGCTGCCTGCCAACCCGGTCAATTTGAGCATAAAACGCCCCAAGCGGCCCGTCAATAGTACCTTCGTACGGAAAAATAACAACTACCGGGCCGGGAAACGGGGCTTAGCCACCCAAGGCCCGGACTACCGAGCTGAAGACCGTGCCGATCTGCGGCCCGAGCAGCACCAGCACCGCGACCACCACGATGGCCACCAGAAAGAGGATCAGTGCGTATTCCACCAGACCCTGACCGGAGTTGTCCCGCATGGAAGTCCCTCGCGCTGTTAGTCTAAAGCGGCCCGTCCGGGCTCATCGCCACCGGGTGCGGACCGTCTAATAACTGTAACATACCCGCCAGTAGGGCGGGACCGAACAGCTCACCCCGACCGGCAAAAAGGGAACCCGATCCCAGCTCCGGTTGGCCTAAATTTTAATAACCAAAAAACAATGCCATTTTAATGGAAAAGTTGCATATCTGTGATGAAGATGCTAAAGTTAACCAAAAGTATGGTACTGGCTGCTGCCTGGCACCGGGGGTAACTTTTCAGGTCGGGAAAAGGGCGACCGGGCAGCCGCTGGGGTTTGTTTTAATTCAAACAAAGGAGGGCAAACCGAAAATGTCTGGGGATATGGGCAAACCTAGGTATCGGCCATCGGGTGTTTCCCGGCGGGAGTTTTTGCGCCGGAGTCTGGCTCTGGGCCTTGGGGGCGCAGCCTTAGGGGCCCTGGGTGCCTGCGCCCCGGCAACCACAAGCCCTCAGCCCCAGTCACCCACCCAGGCCCAGCCCAAGCGGGGCGGAACCCTAACCATTGTCCGCCCCATCGATGCCGTCTCCTTGGACCCCACCAATGACACCACCGCCGCCGGCGGCTGGGTCGCCACCAACATCTTCGAAAGCCTGCTTAAGCTCGACTATGACATGAGCTTAAAGCCGTGGCTTGCCGAGCGCTGGGAGCAGGTGGCCCCAGACCGCTGGCGCTTTTATCTTAAGCAGGGTGTCAAGTTCCACGACGGCACCGACCTGAATGCCGAGGCCGTAAAGCTAAGCGTTGAGCGGGCGATTTCACCCCAGAGCCGGGCCGCCTCCTTCTTCCGGGGGATAAAGGGGGCCGAGGTTCGGGATAGCTACACGGTGGACATCTTAACGGATGGGCCGTATGGGCCCCTTTTGCGGGCGGTTTCGACCTGGTTTATGTCGATTGTAAGCCCAGCGGCCTTGCAGAAATACGGTCAGGACTTTGGGCGCAATCCGGTGGGAACGGGGCCCTTCAAGTTTGTGGAGTGGCGGACCAATGACCGGATAACGATTGAGCGTTGGGATGGCTACTGGGGTGATAAGGCCTATCTCGACCGGGTGGTGTACCGGGTTGTGCCAGAGGAGAGCAACCGGATGCTGGCGCTGCAGACCGGGGAGGCGGACATGGTATTTATTCCGGCCCTGGCGCAGGTGGGCCAGTTTAAGCGGGACAATCGGTTTGTGGTCCACGAGGTGGACGGGCTTCGGGTGGTGTTTTTTGGGTTCAATGTCAACCGCCCGCCGGTAAACGACGTCCGGGTAAGGCAAGCGATAAACTACGCCTTCGACCGCAAGCCGGTTATCGCCAACATCTTAGAGGGCAATGCCCTGCCGGCCACGTCCTACATCTCCCCGGGCATCGTCGGGTACAAGGACCTGAGCCAGTACTGGGCGTATGACCCGAGGCGTGCCGAAGAGCTTTTACGGCAGGCCGGCTATTCTAAAGGTTCGGATGGCTTCTGGGCTAAGGATGGGCAAAGGCTCAGCCTAAAGCATTACTCGCCCCGGGGTCGTTATCCGAAGGATGCGGAGATAAGTGAGGCCTTTCAGGCGGCGATGCGCCAGTTTGGGATTCAGGTGGACCTTCAGATTCTGGAGTGGGGAACCCTGCTTAACAAGTACACCCGCACCGGCCTCGATGCCGAGCTGGGCACCCTGGGCTGGACCGATGTGCCGGCCGATGCCCACTACACCCTGGGCGCCCTCTTTGCCTGCGCTTCCATCCCGCCCAACGGGTTTAATGGGATGGAGTACTGCAACCCGGCGGTGGACGAGCTCACTGTCCGGGGCCGGGCCAACCCGGATGAGGCTCAGCGGGGCCAGCTCTATGCCCAGGCCTTCGAAATGATGGCCAAAGATGCGGTCCTCATCCCCGTCTACAACACCAAGGAGATTATCATCGCCAGCGCGGCCGTTAAAGGGTACCGGATCCATAAGAGCGAGTATTTGGACTGGCTTCAGTACACCTGGCTTGATAAGTAACCCTTAAATGGGCCGCTTTATTCTGCGTCGGACGTTGACCAGTCTGGTGGTGGTCCTGGGGATCGTCTTTTTGGTTACCCTGATCCTGGACCTGATACCGGGGGACCCGGTAGTGATGATCCTGGGCCAGAACGCCACCGCCGAGCAGGTGGCCGCCCTCCGCCACGAGCTGGGCTTAGACCGGCCCCTTATTGTCCGCTACGTCGACTACATTGGTCGGGCCCTTGCCGGCGACCTGGGCCGGTCCATCATGACCCGCCGGCCCGTGGCCGCCGAGGTGGGCGACGCCTGGCCCAACACCCTGCTCCTGGCTGCGGCGGCCATCGGCATCGCCGTGGCCCTGGGCATCGGCCTTGGGACGACCTCGGCCCTGCGGCCCAATGGCTGGGTGGATTTCGGGGTGCGGCTTATAGCCCTGCTGGGCCTTTCGATGCCCATCTTTTGGGTCGGTTTGGTGTTTATCTATATCTTTGGGTTTTACCTGCGGCTTCTGCCCATCGGCGGCTCGGGAACGCCCCAGCACCTGATTCTGCCGGCGATGACCTTAGCCCTGCCGTCGGTGGCCCTCATTGCCCGGATGACCCGCTCAAGCCTTTTAGAGGTCCTGGGGGAAGACTACGTTCGGACGGCCCGGGCCAAGGGCCTTTCGGAGCCGGCGGTCCTGCTGGTCCACGCCCTTAAAAACGCCCTGATCCCGGTGGTTACGGTCATCGGCCTGCAGTTCGGCCAGCTCCTGGGCGGGGCCATCCTTACCGAGACGGTTTTCGCCTGGCCGGGGTTGGGGCGGTTGGTGGTGCTGGCCATCTTCGCCCGGGATTACCCCCTCTTGCAGGGGATCGTCCTTATCTTTGCCTTTTCTTACGTGGTGGTCAACCTACTTGTGGACCTGGCCTACGCCTGGCTTGACCCAAGGATAACCTACGCCTGATGCGGCTGCGTACGGAAGAGACCCTTCGGCCGGTGGAGAGGACCCCGGCCCTGGTTCCGGGCCTGCGCCGGTTTGCCCGGAACCGGGCGGCGGTGGCCGGGGCGGTCATCGTGGGCCTGCTGCTCTTTACGGCCCTTTTTGCCGAACAGCTGATGCCCTACGACCCGACCCTGCAGCGGCTGGAACTGAGGCGGGAACCGCCCACGGCCGCTCATCCCCTGGGGACCGACGAGTTCGGACGTGACATTTTAAGTCGGGTGATTTTGGGGTCCCGGGTCACCCTGCTGGTTTCCTTTGTGGCCGTGGGGGTCGGACTGGGCCTTGGGGGAACGGCTGGGCTGGTTGCGGGGTTTGTGGGCCGGTGGGTGGACGAGCTTCTGATGCGGCTTATGGACATCCTTTTGTCGTTTCCGTATCTTCTGCTGGCCATTGCCATCGTGGCGGCGCTCGGTCCCGGGGAGCGTAATATCGTGCTGGCCATCGGCATCTGGTCGGCCCCAGCCTTTGCCCGGTTGGTGCGGGGCCAGGTACTCAGCATCAAGGAGCGGGAGTTCATTGTGGCCGCCTATGCCCTTGGGGTGCCGGTGGGGCGCATCGTGCTGTTTCACGTATTGCCGAACATTGTGCCGCCGCTGCTGGTGTTCGGCACCCTTTACATGGCCAACGCCATCCTTTTGGAGGCGGCCTTAAGCTTTCTGGGGCTGGGGATCCAGCCGCCCTGGCCCTCCTGGGGGCTGATGGTGGCCACGGGCCGCGACTTTCTGTTGATTGCCCCCCACGTGGCCACGATCCCGGGGCTGGCCATCATGCTGGCCGTGCTGGGCTTTAACCTACTCGGGGACGGCCTACGGGACCTGCTGGACCCCCGCCTGCGGAACCGGATTTAGTCGGGGCCGAAGAAGGCGGCCTTGATCCGGGCAAAGGCGGCCCGAAGGTCTTCGGGGGTGGGAGCCCTTTCCCGGGCGACGTTTTCGATGGCCTCGAAGAGCCTGGCCTTGAAAAACCCCCGCCAGGTCACGGGTACACTCCAAAGAAGCTCCGTCAGGGTGTCATACATCTGGCGGGTCCAGACGGCCTCATAGGCCGCCCGCTCCGGACCGAAGTCGAAGTAGCCTTCGGCACCGGGATTTTTGGCCCCCCGGCCTGCCCGTAGCCTTTCGGTGGCCTCCGGGTCCGCCTGCCCGTCCCGGATGACTACCCCGTACTCCCTCTCGGCAGCCTCCGTCGAGACGAACCCCTGCCGCACGTCCCGAAGGACCAGTTCCGGGTCCCGCCGGTAGGGGTCGCCCCAGCCGCCACCCCCGCAGGAAGTTATCCGAACCACGTCCCCCGGATCCAGGTAGACCACGTCCACATTGCCCAGGTTCTTCTCCCGGTCGGTTCCGGGATTTAAGACAAATTCCGAGGGCTTACCGGCCCTGCCCCCGGCCACACCCCAGGGCCGGAACCGGGTGCGGTCCCGGTTCCGGGCCGTAACCGAGCTTCCGGGCGAAAGGACCTTAAACTCTAAGACGGTTCCCAGGCCGCCTCGCCAGAGGCCGGCCCCACCCGAGTCGGTGATAAGCTCGTAGCGGAGCACCTCGAAGGGCACCTCCGCCTCGTTTATCTCCACCGGGGTATTACGCAGGAAGCTGATGGTGCCCCCAACCCCGTTGGTTCCGTCGCGGAAAGGCCCGCCGCCACCGCCCCCCACCATTGGCTCAATGGTGGCAACGGCGATTCTGCCGGCCTTCGGGTCCACGGTATTAAGCACCACCATGGAGATGCTGCCGCTGGCGCAGGCCGGCATCCGGTCGGGCAGGGCCTGGGCCAGGCAGCCTAAAAGCACATCCTGAAGCCGGGCGCCGGTCAAGGAGCGCATCCCCACGGCAGCCGGGTACTGGGGGTTGACGATGCTACCCTCGGGCAGGATGCACCGGATGGGCCGGGTTACGCCATTGTTTAAAAGGATATTCGGGTCTAATGTCCGGAAAACATGGTAAAGGGCCACCAGTAGCACCGTGTGCCGCTCGTTCCCACCGGTGGGTATGTTTAGCGAGCATGCAAGCTGGGGGTCGGTGCCCGTAAAATCTAGGATGAGCTCGTCCCCCCGGACCCGCATGGTCACTGCCAGCCGGAGGGGGTTGCCGGTGACGGCGTCTTCGTCCACGTAGTCGCAGAAAAAGTAGTCCCCGTCGGGAATCGACCGGATGATGGCCCGGGCCTGGGCCTCGGCGTGGTCCAGAAGGGCGCGGGTCCCCGCGGCGAAAGTTTCGGGCCCGAACCGGTCGATAATCTCCTTTACCTTGCGCCCCACCACCTTGAGGGCTGCCACCTGGGCCTTTAAGTCCCCCCAGTTCTGGTCGGGGACCCGCACGTTGGCCAGGAATACCTCAAGCAGTTCCCGGTTGAGCTCGCCCCGGCGGTAAAGCTTCAAGGGGGGCAGCCGGATCCCCTCTTGAAAGACATCCGAGAGGGTGCGGGAAAGGCTCCCGGGAACGGCACCCCCCACGTCGGTGTTGTGGACGTGGCAGCAGCCGAAGGCCATTAGCCGGCCCCCGTAAAAGATGGGCATCCAGAGGTGGGTGTCGGGACTCTGGGTGCACACGAAACCGCTGCCGTAGGGGTCGTTGGTGATGCAGATATCCCCCTCCGCGTAGTCCGGGATTTTCCGGATGGCCGGGCCCAGATTCAGGCCCACAAACCAGGTGGCCGCAATCTCCTCCGAGTAGGCAAACATCTCCCCCTCGGGGGTGGTAAGCCCGGCCGTAAAGTCGAAGGTCTCCCGAACGAAGGTGGAATGGGCCGTCCGGTAGAGGGTTTCGGCCATCACCGCACAGGCGGCCCGGCATTGATTGGCAAAAATCGACAGGGTAACCTTATCCACCGCTTACGTCCTCCAGGATGATGTTGCCCCAGTGGTCCACAAAGCCCGAAAAGCCTGCCGGGATGCACACCGTGCAGTCGTCCGCCACCACCACCGCCGGGCCCTGCAGCCGGTGGCCGGCCTTAAGCTCGGCCCGCCGGAAGAAGGGCATCGTCCGCTCCATTCCACCGTAAAAGACCTTAACCCACCGGAAGGGCTCGGGTTTGACGGATGGAGCCGGGGCCACCTCGACCAGGGCCGGCTTGGGGGTACGGGCGGCCACCACCAGCCGCAAGTTCACCACCTGGGCCGGGGCAACGGGATCCGAATGGCCGTACACCTGCTCGTGCCGGACATCAAAGGCCCGCCGGATGGCGCTCAAGTCTTCCGCCTCCACCCAACCTTCGGCGATGGGGACTTCGATTTCATAGGCTTGGCCGGCATACCTCATGTCCAGGGAAAGCTCCACCGAGGCCTCCCCGGCAAACTTGCCCTCCTGCCGCAACCACTCAAAGGCCGCGGCCTTAAGCTCAGTAAAGCCGGCCCTTAAGGCCGGGGCGGCCCGGCCATCCAGGTCCAGCAGGACCGTCCGGATAAAGTCGTTTTTAAGGTCGGCCAGCACCGCCCCGGCCGCGCTCAAAATCCCGGGGAATGGTGGGATTATCACCTTGCGGATGCCCAGCTCCCGGGCCAGAAAACAGCCCACCATGGGGCCCGCCCCCCCGAAGGCCAGCAAGCTCAGCTCCCGGGGGTCGATGCCCCAGCGGGCTAAAAGCTTGCTGCTTTCTAAGTACATGTCGGAGACGGCCACCTGGATGACGGCCTCGGCCGCCCGGTAAAGGTCGAGGCCCAGGGGGCGGGCAATTTTAGCTAGGGCCTCGGCTGCCAGGTCGATGTGGGGTTCCAGGGCCCCGTAGGCTAGGGTTCCCCCGGCCAAAAAGCCGCAGACGGCGAAGGCGTCCGTAAGGGTCGGCCGGTCCCCGCCCCGGCCGTAGCAGACCGGGCCCGGCTCGGCCCCGGCGCTTTCGGGGCCCACCCTGAGCACCCCCAGGTCGTCCACCCAGGCGATGGAGCCCCCACCGCAGCCGATGGATGAGACCATGATGGCCGGGACGTAGATGGGGTAGCCGCCGACCCTATGGCCCATCCCCTGCATCGGCCGGCCGTCGGTGATGACGGCGATGTCGGCGCTGGTTCCCCCAACGTCCAAGGTAAGCACATGCTTTGCCCCGGCCAGCCCGGCGATATGCGCCGCCCCGATGACCCCCGAGGCCGGGCCCGAGGTCAGGGTCCAGACGCATTGTTCGGCCGCTCGCCGGATGCCCATCACCCCACCGTTAACCTTGGTGATGACCACCGAAGCCCCCTGGCCGATGCCGGCTTCCTCCAGGGCGGCCTCAAGGCCCGCCAGGTAGCGGGCCATGGCCGGGTAGACGTAGCCGTGGATTGCGGCCGTTACGGTGCGCTCGTACTCCCGGATTACGGGCCAGACGTCGGTGGAGCAGACGGTAAAAAGGTCGGGGGCCTCGGCCGCCAAGAAGACCTTAGCGGCGCGCTCGTGTGCCGGATTTTTGTATGAGTTTATAAAGGAGACCACTACCCCCTCGGCCCCGGCCGCCCGGATTTGCTTAAGGGCCCCGACGAGGGCTTCCGGTTTCAGGGGAACGGCCGGGGTACCATCCGCCCGCATCCGCTCCGGGACCGGTACAACCCGGTCCCGGGGAATCAGGGCGGGTGGGCGCTGGCTGAAAAGGTCAAAGATGTCCGGTAGGTCCAGGCGGCCCAGCTCGAGGACGTCCCGGAAGCCCTCGGTGGTCAGCAGGCAGAGCCGGGCGCCCCGGCGCTGGATGAGGGTGTTCACCCCCACGGTAGTACCGTGGGCAAAATGCGCCACCCGGTTCGGTTCTAAAAGCCCCAGGTCGGTCAGGGTACCAAGGCCCGAGGCCACGTCCCGGCCCGGGGAGCCCGGGGTGGCCAGCCGTTTGAAGGTGCTGAGCCGGCCGGAGTCCTCGTCGAAGACGCAGAAATCCACGAAGGTTCCGCCGATGTCGACGCCGATGCGGTAACCCATTCGGCTCCTCCGCAGAAGGCCTACATTCGGAACTCGTTCGGGACCGGGTTTACGGTCCGGAGCCACTTGAAGTAATCGTAGGGGACTTGAGCGCCCCCGGCCAACAGCAAAGTTATGCCCGAAACCCAGCCGGCCTCGTCGGAACAGAGGTAGACGGCCCCATAGGCGACGTCCTCCGGGGTGCCCACCCGGCCCAGGGGGAAGAAGGAGGCCCGGTGCTGCCGCTGCTCGGGGGTCTGAAGGTGACGGGCCACCAGCCGGGTATCGATGAGGGAGGGAGCAATGGCGTTGACCCGGATGCGGTAGCGGCCCAGCTCGATGGCCAGGTTCTGGGTGAGGCTTACCAGGGCGGCCTTGGCCGAGCCGTAGAGGGCCTCGCCCGGGGCCGGGGCAACCCCGTCGATGGAGACGATGTTTAAGATGGCCCCGCCGGCGCCCCGGGCCTTCATGTGTTCGGCGACCCGCAGGGCGGCAAAGAAGGGGCCCTTAACGTTGAGGGCGTAGACGGCATCGAAGGCCTCGGGGGTGGCCTCCTCGAGGGGACCGACGCCGCCGGGGATGCTACTTCCGCCGCCGGCGTTGTTGACCAAGATGTCGATTTTACCCCCAAGCCTTACGGCCTCCTGGATGAGGTTCCGGGCCTGGTCGAGCCGGCTCATATCAGTAGGGACGACCCAGGCGTTGCGGCCGAGGGCGCGGACTTCGGCGGCAACTTCTTCCAGCTCCGGGACGGAGCGGGCGGCCAGGATGAGGTCTGCGCCCTGGCGGGCGAAGGCCAGGGCGATGGCCCGGCCGATGCCCCGCCCGGCCCCGGTAACCACGGCGGTCTTGCCGGCATAAGAGAACAACCTGCGCCTCCTTACACTGGTATTGCGGGGTTGGGTCAGTGCCCCGGGCCCCTGGGGCAGCGTCCAGCCGAACGAAGTCGGTTGTCAGGATTATAATGGGTCGGGGTCCAAAGCTCAAGCCGCCAGGCCCGCACGGGTTTGTCCCGGAGTTGGCGGGGAAGAGGGCCCGACACCCCGGTAAGGTGCCGGGTTTACGGGCGCCGGCCGGCAAGGTTATAATAAATCAACCGGTCTTAGGCGGCTGCGCACCGAACGAAAGGTGGCCAGTCCCCCAGCCCATGGCAAAAGATTATCCCGTTCGGCCGGCCGGAAGGCTTCAGTTCCGGCCCGTGGAATCGGAGCGCCGGCTCCTGCTCCTGGGGGTCGACCTGGGGGCGGTGGGCCTGGGGGCCGCGGCCGGCTTCCTCCTCTGGAACCTGCGGGCCGGCGACCCCACACCCCTCCCGGCGACCCTGGCCCAGAACCTGGAGTGGCTGGGGGCTCTGGAGGCTGGCTGGGTGGTTATGGCCCTGGCCCTGGGGCTCTATGACCTGCGGGTGGCCGCCCACCCCAGGCTCTTCCTGCCCCGGCTGGGCCTGGCCCTGGGGATAGAGCTTGGGGTTTACCTGGCCGTCTATTTCCTGGCGCCGCCCCTCACCCTGCCCCGCTTTTTCTACCTGGCCTTTCTGGGGACTCAGGCCGGGCTTGTGGGGGCCTGGCGGCTGGCATATGCCCGCTGGGTCACCGGGCCCGGCTTTCGCCGCCGCCTCCTCATCGTCGGGGCGGGGTGGGCCGGGGCAACCCTGGCCGAGGCGTTGGCCCGGGAGGAGCAGGGCCTTTACGAGCCGCTGGGCTTTTTGGACGACGACCCCGAAAAGCAGGGGCGGGTGGTGACCGGGCTTAAGGTCCTGGGCCCGGCCCGGGACCTGCCCCGCCTCGTCCGGGAGCTGGGGGTGGATGAGGTGGCGGTGGCCGTAACCAACGGCCTTTCGCCGGAGCTTTACCGGGCCCTCATTGAGTGCTGGGGGCTGGGCGTACATCTGGAGCCGATGCCGATAATCTACGAGCGGCTCACCGGCCGGGTACCGGTCCAGCACATCGGGCCCAACTGGGCCCTGGCCGCCCCGGTGGGAAGCCCCCCAGGGCACATGTGGCTGGCCGCCAAGCGGCTTTTGGACCTGGCCTTCGCCCTGGCCGGGGGAACGGTGCTCCTTTTGGTCCTGCCCGTGGTGGCCCTGGCCGTCTGGTTGGAGGACCGGGGGCCGGTCTTTTACCGGCAGGTCCGGTGCGGGCGGGGCGGGCGGCCCTTTAAGATGCTAAAATTCCGGTCGATGGTGGTGGATGCCGAGGCCGGGGGGCAGCCGGTCTGGGCGGCCGAAGCCGACCCGCGGGTGACCCGGGTGGGGCGGGTGCTCCGACGGACCCGGCTGGACGAGCTGCCCCAGGTTATAAACGTTCTTAAAGGGGAGATGAGCATCGTCGGGCCGCGGCCGGAGCGGCCGGAGCTGGTGGCGGAGCTCGAAAGGCAGATTCCCTTTTACCGGGCCCGCCTGGCCGTGCGGCCCGGGGTGACCGGCTGGGCCCAGGTAAATTACGGCTACGGCCGCTCGGTGGAAGATGCCCTTATCAAGCTCCAATATGACCTTTATTACATCAAGCACCAGTCGCTGTGGCTAAACCTGCAGGTCATCTGGCGGACCCTGGCGCGGCTAATCTTGTGACCAGGAAGTAGCCTATTGGGGATAACCGTTGGTTTAGTCTGGTAGGGGGCGATGTCTGGGAAGGATAAGGTTCGGCTGAAGGTGGGGCGTGGGAAGGCGGCGCCAGTGGGGGAGCTTTTCCCGCCGCAGGGGCAGTGGACGGAGGCGGATTACTTCGCCCTGCCGGACCGCAACCGCCACATGGAACTGTCCGACGGGGAGCTGATTATGCCGCCGCATCCGACTTTCCGCCATCAGGAGGCCCTCAAGCGGCTCTTCCTGCGGCTCAACGCCTTTGTGGAAGGGCGGGGGGTGGGGCTGGTTATGCTGGCGCCGCTGCCGGTGCGGCTGTGGCCCGGCAAAATTCGGGAGCCGGACATCTTCTGCATTGCCAGGGAGCATGCCGACCGGATCGGCGAGCAGGTTTTTGGGGTTCCGGACCTTATCGTGGAGGTTACTTCCCATTCGACGGCCCGACCGGACCGGCTTGAGAAGTTTTACGAGTATGCCCGGGCTGGGGTTCGGGAGTACTGGATTGTGGACCCGGATGGTCGGAGGGTGGAGGTTTACGACTTGGAGGGGGGCGCCTACGTGCTGCGGGGCAAGTGGGGCCCGGGGGAGACGGCGTCTTCGGGGCTTTTGGCCGGCTTCGAAGTCAAAGTTGACGATGTGGTGGGCGGGTCTTGACAGGCCGGTTTATATATAAAACGGTGACAGATTTCCGGGCGGTCCGACCGCCGGCCGTAGGAGGCTTGTCCAGGTGAAGGTTCTAGTCGTGTTGGGCACCCGGCCAGAGGCCATCAAGCTGGCCCCGGTCATCCTGGAGCTGCGCCGTCGCCCCGGGGTGATTTGCCGGGTCTGCGCCACGGCCCAGCACCGGGAGATGCTGGACCAGACCCTGAGCCTTTTCGGGATCGTGCCCGACCACGACCTGGGTATCATGACGGAAAACCAGAGCCCAGCGCAGGTGGCGGCCGCGGTGCTGGCTGGCCTGGGGCCGATCCTGGCGGCTGAGCGGCCCGAGTGGGTTCTGGTCCAGGGGGATACCACGACGGTGGCGGCCGCGGCTCTGGGAGCGTTCTACGCCGGGGTAAGGGTTGGGCATGTGGAGGCCGGGCTCCGGACGGGGGACCGACGCCGGCCGTTCCCGGAGGAGATAAACCGGCGGGTTGCCGGGGTCACAGCCGACCTGCACTTTGCGCCCACGGAGCGGGCCCGGCAGAACCTGCTGGCCGAGGGGGTGGACCCTCAGGCGGTGATCGTGACCGGGAATCCGGTCATCGACGCCCTTCGGTGGGTCGTGGTCCAGCCCCCACCCGTCGAGGCCAGCAGGCTGCTCGCCTGGGCCGAGGCGGAGCGGGGCCGCCGGCTCCTGCTGGTGACGGCCCACCGCAGGGAAAGCTTCGGGGACGGCATCGCCAACATCTGCCTGGCCCTGCGTCAAATTGCGCAGACCTTCCGGGACGTAGTCATCGTTTACCCGGTCCACCCGAATCCCAACGTTCGGGAGCCGGTGCACAGGCTCCTGGACGGAATACCCAACATTCTGCTCACGCCGCCGCTGGACTATGCAGTCCTTGTGCACCTGATGGCCCGGGCCTTCCTAGTCCTGACCGATTCCGGCGGCATTCAAGAGGAGGCACCCGGCTTGGGCAAGCCAGTTTTGGTCCTGCGAGAAGTTACCGAGCGGCCCGAGGCGGTGGAAGCAGGGGTGGCCCGGCTGGTGGGCACCGACCCGGAGGCCATCGTCCGGGCCGCCAGCCGGCTCCTGACCGACCCGGCTGAGTACCGCCGGATGGCCCGGCCGGTCAGCCCTTACGGGGATGGCCTGGCCGCCGTCCGGATCGCCGATGCCCTGCTGGGCCGGCCGGTAGCGCCCTTCGACCCGGCCGGCAGAGGCCTGCTGAGGCCAGCCTATGGCTGAGGCTGTTTACGATTCGGCCCGGCGGCCCCCGGCCTTCTGGGAGGAGCTGACGGCCCTCTGGGCCTACCGGGACCTGGTTCGGCAGCTCGTGGCCCGGGACATCAAGGTGCGCTACAAGCGCTCGGTGCTCGGCGTAGCCTGGACGATGCTGAACCCCCTGCTGATGATGGGGGTGCTCACCCTGGTCTTCTCCCATCTCTTCCGGTTCGACCTGCCCCACTATCCCGTTTACCTCCTGGCAGGGACGATGCTCTGGAACTTCTTCGCACAGACCACCACCCAGACGATGCAGCAGCTGGTCTGGGGTGGGGCCCTGCTCAATCGAATTTACGTCCCCCGGACCGTCTTCGCCGTTTCGGCCCTGGGAAGCGGCCTGGTCAACCTGGGACTCGGACTGGTCCCCCTCGGCCTCATCATGGCCGCCACCGGGGCGCCCTTCACCCCGGCCCTGGCCTTTCTGCCCGCGGCTATCCTCCTGGCGGCGGCCTTTACCCTCGGGCTCGGGCTTTTGCTCTCGTCACTGGCGGTGATTTTCCCAGATATCATCGAGATGTACCAGGTGATCCTTACCGCCTGGTATTTTCTTACGCCGGTGTTCTACCCGGCCCGGATTTTGCCCGAGCCGTATGCCGCCTGGCTCAAGTTGAACCCGATGCACCACCTGCTGGCGGCCTTCCGGGGTCCCATTCACGGGGGGGTAGTGCCGTCGGCGGAATCCCTGGCTGCCAGCGCCGCCCTGGCCGCAGGGACCCTGTTGTTCGGGTGGCTGGTCTTCACGGCCCGGGCGGATAAGATCGTTTACCGGCTATGACGGCACCGGACGGCACCCTGCCCACCGCCCTTGAAGCCGCGGCCGCCGCCGAAAGCGGCGACGTGGCCATCCGCCTCGAATCGGTCTCGGTCCGGTTCCGGGTGCCCCTGGAGCCCATCCGGTCCTTCAAAGAGTATGCGATCTGGCGGCTCCGGGGCCAGGTGGACTTCAAGGAGGTCTGGGCCCTGCAAGACGTTAGCTTCGAGGTCCGACAGGGGGAGGTGCTGGGGGTCATCGGCCGGAACGGCAGCGGCAAGAGCACCCTGCTAAAGGTTATCGCCCGGGTGCTCAGGCCGACGGCCGGGCGGGTCTGGGTCCGGGGGCGGGTTGCCCCCCTGCTGGAGCTTGGGGGCGGCTTCCACCCGGAGCTGACGGGGCGGGAGAACGTCTTTTTAAACGCCGCCCTGCTGGGGCACAGCCGACGGGAGGTGACCGAGCGGTTCGACCGGATTGTGGACTTTGCCGAGCTGTGGGAGTTCATCGATGCCCCGCTGCGGACCTATTCGACCGGGATGGTGGCCCGGCTGGGCTTTGCGGTGGCCACGGCGTGGGAGCCGGAGGTCCTGCTCATCGACGAGGTGCTGGCGGTGGGGGACCAGGCCTTCCAGCGGAAGTGCCAGGCCCGGCTGGCCGAGTTCCGGGCGGCCGGCACCACCATCCTGCTGGTCAGCCACAGTCCCGAGCTCATCCGGCAAATGTGCGACCGGGCGCTGTGGTTAGACCGGGGCCGGGTGCGCACCTGGGGTCCTGCCGGGGAGGTGGCGGCCGGCTACGCCGCCCTCGGCTAGGGGACCGGCCCGAAAGAAAAAGGGGCGGAGGCCCGTTGGGCCTCCGCCCCAGTTTTTCCACCCGCCACCCTATTTCAACTCGAACCAGCGGCCGAGGGCCCGGTAGAGCAGCTTGGCGACCTGACCCCTGGTCACCGGGGCGTCGGGGGAGAAAGTGGTCGAGGTGGTGCCGTCAACGACCCCGATGTTGTACAGGTCGGTGACCGCCTGTTCGTAGTAACTGAACGCCACCACGTCGGTGAACGGAGGCGCCCCGCGGAGCGTCCGGTTGGCTGCGGTTACTAGTTCATTTTTAAGGACGCTCTCGTCGACGAAACCGGTAGTGGAAGATTTGTCTGACTGGTCCTTAAGGCGCCAGATCGCCGTGACCGCCTGGGCGCGGGTTACCGGGTCTTGGGGAGCGAACTTGCCCCCGCCGACGCCGACCATGATTTCCAAGTGGCAGGCCTTCCGGACCCAGCCCGCATACCAGGCGGAGTCGCTAACATCGGTGAAGTTGCACCCAGGGCTGGTCGGCACGGGGGGCAGGTCGCCCGGGCCATAGCCAAGGCTGGCAACCAGCAGTTTCGCCAGCTGGGCCCGGAGGACCGGGGCATCGGGCTTGTAAGAGCCGTCCGGGAAGCCGGCGATGAGGCCTGCCGAGCCCAGGTACCGGATGTAGACCTCGGCCCAGTGGCCGGCGACGTCGGTGAAGCTCTTGCAGGGCGCAACGTCCGAGCTGTCGGACGTCAGGCTGGGGCGGTCTACGATAGTCACGGGTGAGGCCGGCTGCTTGTTGCCGGCGAAGTCTGAGGCCTGGGCATCTACCTTAATGGAAATGGCGTCGCTGGGCACCGTGAGACGCCTGGTCACCATCTTAAACACCGGGCCCTGGGTGGCCTGGGCGTCGACCTCACCAAGCCCACCCAGAAGAACGACGCCTCCTGCTGCTGCAAATGTGATGTCCTTCATCCCCGCCCAGTCGGCGGCTAGTGGGGAACCCCCCGGATTGTCCCGGGCAACACCGAAGAGCTCCGAGGTGTTGCAGAAAAGGGCCCCTGTCTCCGGGGAAGTAATGGGCGCCGGGCCCCGGGGTCCGGTCGCGACGTAGCCGATGGGAGCCTTGGTGTCTATGATGGTAGACGCCTGAGCGGGAGTAGCATCATTAGGAGCAGGAGGAACAGTGGTCGGGCAGGAGGTATCATGAAGCGTCACCAGGATCTCGACCTTATCCCCATCGGTGACGCCACTAACAGTTACTGTATCGGTACCAGAGAACGTCTCATTCGGGCCGGGGCCTGTGACGGGGGAGCCCACATTCTTCCATGCCAAAGGAGGCGTGGTCGCCTTCCGGGCCCAAAAGCAAACAACCGTCGTCGCTGGACCCGTGGACGGATTCGTGGCCGTCCACGTGACCGGGATTGCATTCGACTTTCCGAACAGCGGCACGGAAGCCGTGGT
>PSKS01000053.1:0-16944 GCA_040289115.1 Chloroflexota bacterium | reverse complement strand
CGGTGGGGTCGATTCCTCTGTCGCCGCGGCGCTGCTCGTGAAGCAGGGGTACGAGGTGATCGGCATCACCATGCGCCTGTGGACCGTGCCGGACCGCGACGCCCTGCCCGGTAAGCAGCGCTGCTGTTCCGTGGAGGACGTCGATGACGCCGTCGCCGGGGAGCCAGCACATAGCCCAAGAGGCCCCAATTTCCTCACCGACGACCCGAAGGCCCTGCCGACGCATACCTGGCAGGTCCCGCCAGAGGGTAACTATGAGGAATTGCGGCGGCCAGTCCACCCCCACCGCCCAGCGGAGCAGGGCCGGGTTCCGGCGGGCCTCGGTGGCCAGACGGTGCCGGGCACCGGCCGCCCGGCCTAGAACCCCCGGGCTTTCGGCCCGGCCCACCGCCCCGAAGATGGCCGCCCCCCGGGGCTCCAGGGAGAGGGGGGACCGGGGCAGGGGGTCCGGCCGGATGAGCCCCAGGCGCACCAGGGGGCTCACGGGCCGGCCCTCCGGAACGGCGCCGGCCAGGCTGAGGCCGGCCCAGAGCCCCCATTCGTCGGCAGTGGGCTCCCAGCGCAGGCTCCAAAAGCTCTCCGACCAGCGGGCAAAGAGCCACATCACCCGGCGGTGGGCGCCCGAGCTGGCAAAGGCCTGCATGTAGCCTTTATTTTCCCAAACGGTAAGGGTGAGAAACTCCCGGGGGCCCACCACCCCCCCGGCGTAACGGATAAGGCCCGGAGTGCGGGCCAGCTGGCGGGCGACCAGAAACCGGGCGTAAAGCATGGGGAGGCAGAGATAAGCGTGCCGGAGGAGATTCCGGGTGGTTACAGCCAACATGGCCCCGCCCTCAGGCGACCTGAAGACACTGACACCCGAGCAGGTAACGGTCACACCCGCAGCTGCCCAGCTGCCGGAACCGGTCCTCGATGAGTCGGCGGACTTGTCGGAGAAACTCGTCCCGCCGCTGTTCTAGGGTCCGGATCTCCCGCTCCACCTGCTCGGCCTTAGCCCGCAGAATTCCCGCCAACAGCTCCCGGAATCCGCCCTCATCCCCCTCCGCTGCCAGCTGGAGCAGGGCCCGGATCTCTTTTAGCCCGAGGCCGAGGCGGCGGGCCCGAACGATAAACCGCAGGCGGGCCAGGTCCTCCTCGGAGTAAAGCCGGTAGCGGTTGGGGGCCCTTCGGGCCGGGGGCATCAGGCCGACCCGCTCGTAGAACCGGACCGCCTTCGGGGTGGTCCCGGCCTTGCGAGCAAGCTCTCTAATGTACATCACCGCCGACCCACCACCGTCTGTGAAAGCTCCTCAAGCCGGCTGGCCAGGTCATCAACGGCCCGGACCAGGGCCAAATCCCGTCGGCTTTCGAAAACGGGCAGGCCCTCGACTTCGGCCTGCCCCACCGCCTCGTCATAGGGCAATACGGTCAGGAGGGGCAAATGGCGGGCCTCACAGAACTTCCGTACCAGTTCGGCTTCCCGGTCCGTTCGGATTTTGTTGGCCACCCCGCAAACTAGGGGAATACTTAGCTCCCGGGCCAGCTCCCCCAACCGGGCGGCCGTTTCCAGGGACCGGTAGTAGGGCTCAGCCAGGATTAAGACCAGGTCGGCGTGTCGGACGGTCCCCCGGCTCAGGTGTTCCACCGAAGCCTCCGAATCAAGGATGGTGAAATCGGCTTCCGACTGGCCTAAAAGTTCGCCGACGAGGCCACGGACCGTGGCGTGGGCCCCGCATAGTCAACCCTTGCCGGCGTGGTCGACCCGGCTTCCGACCAGCAGGGTGAGGCCCTCCGCCGGCCGGACCCCAAACTGCCCGATGATTTCGGCCGGGCGAAGCCGCAGCACCTGGCGGCGCTGGTCCCCTTCCCGGACCTCGGTGAGGAGGTCCCGGGGCAGGGGTCGCAGGCCCATCAGGGCCTTCGGACCCAAACCGAGGGCGACGGCCAGGTTCGGGTTGGGGTCGCCGTCGATGGCCAGGACCCGGTAACCGCGGCCAATTAGGGATCGGCAGAGCAGGGCCGCTACGGTGGTCTTCCCGGAGCCGCCCTTGCCGCAGATGGCAATTCTCTAACAACCTCCCTCGGCTTATTTTACCCATTCGCCGCCATGGCCGCCACCGCCGCCTGCCCCAGGCTGATTCCGCCGTCGTTGGGGGGAAGCTCCCGGTTCGTCCAGACCTCCAGGTTCCCGGACCGTTCCAGCTCCGCCTTTATAAGTCCGAGGAGCAGCATGTTCTGAAAGACCCCGCCCGAAAGCACCACCCGCCGCACCCCGGCCTCGGCCGCAAGGAACCGGGCCGCCCCGGCCACCGCCGCCGCCAGCCCGGCATGGAAAGCGTACGCCACCTCGGCCGGGGGGCGGCCTCGGAGGCGGTCATTAATAGCCGCCGCCAGGGCCGGGCGGAAATCGAGAACCTCCCCGGTAAACGGGAAGGGATAGGGGGGTACCGGCGGGCTTGTGCGGGCCAGGTGCTCCAGCCAGACGGCCGCCTGCCCCTCGAAGGTGAGCCGGCGGGTGAAGCCTAGAAGGGCCGCCACGGTGTCGAACAGCCGACCCACCGACGTGGTGGGAAAGGTTCGGAGGCCCCTCCGCACCAGCTCCAGGGCCAGCCGGAACTCCGCCGGGAAGTTAAAGGGCGGACCCATCAGGTCGGGGAGGCGGTCAAGCTGGGCGAGAAACCCCGCCGCAGCCTGGACGGGAAACTTGGCGGCTGCATCGCCCCCGGGCAGGACCGCCGGGTGCAGGTGGGCCCGACGCCGAAGGCCGCCCCTTAAGCTCCCGACGAAGACCTCGCCACCCCAGATGCCCCCGTCTTCCCCGTAGCCGGTCCCGTCGAAGGCGAACCCCACCACCCCATCGTCGAAGGCGCCCTGCTCGGCCAGAACGCTGGCGATGTGGGCCCGGTGATGCTGGACGGGCAGGTGCTCTCCCCCCAGGGCGCAGGCAAAATTGGTCGAGGCGTACTCGGGGTGAAGGTCGTGGACCACCAGCGTCTGCTCCGGGGAAAGCTCGTACATTCGGCACAGGTCATAAACTGTCTCGGTAAAGGCTTTAAAGGCGGCATAGTGGTCCAGGTCGCCGATATGCTGGCTTACAATGGCCTGCCCATCCACCACTAGGGTAATGGTGTTTTTCAGGTCGGCCCCTACGGCCAGGATGGGCCGGCTGGTCGGCAGCTCCGCCACCACGGCCGGGGCGTAGCCCCGGGCCCGGCGTAGCACCACCGGCCCGTAGGGACCGACCCGGGCCACCGAATCGTCCACCCGCCGGGCGATGGGTCGCTCGCCGACCAGGAAGGCGTCGGCGATGCCCGCAAGCCGCTCCCGAGCGTCGTCGTCTTCGTAGGCGATGGGCTCCTCGGAGCGGTTGGCGCTGGTCATCACCAGCACGTCCGGGGCGCCGGCGGCAAAGAGCAGGTGATGGAGGGGCGTGTAGGGAAGCATAAGCCCCAGGTCCAGGTTATCCGGGGCCACCCCCTCCAGCCTGACCTTAGCCGGGGCCAGCACGATGGGCCGGGGGGCCGAGGTAAGGAGCCCTTCAGCCGCAGCGTCAAGCTCCACCAGGGTCCGGGCCGTGGTCAGGTCGCGGACCATCAGGGCAAAGGGCTTCTCCTTGCGAAACTTCCGGTCGCGCAGGGCCCAGACCGCCTGGGGGTTTCGGGCATCGCAGGCCAGGTGGTAGCCCCCAATCCCCTTCACGGCCAGGATCTGTCCCATTTTAAGTCGGCGGACGGCCTCCCTAAGGGCGTCCTCTCCCCGGGCCACGAACCGGCCCGAAATTTCGAGGAAGTAATTGGGCCCACACCGGGGGCAGGCTACCGGCTGGGCGTGGAAGCGCCGGTCGGCCGGGTCATGGTATTCCCGGGCGCAGTCGGGGCACATGGGCCAGGTCCGCATGGTGGTGAGGGGCCGGTCGTAGGGGAGCCCTAAGATGATGCTGTAGCGGGGCCCGCAGTCGGTGCAGTTTATATACGGGTAATGAAAGCGGCGGTCGGCCGGGTCGAAGAGCTCCCGCAGACAGGCGGCACAAACGGGAAGGTCCGGGGAGACCCGCACCGTCGGCCGGTCCCGCTTCTCACTTTCCCGAATGACGAAATCCGCAAAGCCCTGGGGCGCCGTCGGCCGGACCAAGAACTCGGCGATGCGGGCGGCCGGCGGGGGGCGGTTTTGCAGGTCGGCCGCAAAGGCGGAAAGGGCTACCGGGCTGCCCTCCGCGTGCACCTCAACCCCGCCCTCGGCGTTGAGCACCCACCCGGTCACCCCGTGAGTTTGGGCCAGCCGGTAAACAAAGGGCCGAAAACCCACCCCCTGGACGACGCCGCGGATCCGGATATAGAGGGCCTGCCGGTCGGGGCTATCAGATGTAGCAGCCACGGCCCTTCCAACCGACCTCCACCACCCGGCCGTCCTCCACCAGCACAGGCACCAGCCTCACCCCACCCGTCAGCTCCAGCATCCGGCGCCGGGCCTCGGGGTCGGCCGCCACGTCGTATTCGGCAAATTCAATCCCCCGCCAGCGCAGCTCTTCCCGCAGGTCGGCGGTGTAGGGGCAAGCCCGGGTTCCGTAAAGCTCAACCTTCCCCATTCAGTGCCTCATCAACAAGCTCCCGCAGCACGTGGTAGATGGAAGCCTGAACCTCCTGGATCCGCGGAATGTAGTCGGAGTGAACGGTAAAGGCAAAGTCCACCAGGCCCCGGCGGCCGATTTCACCCCCGTCGTAACCCAGCAGGCCGACGGTGAGCATTCCCCGCTTGCGGGCCTCTTCCAGGGCCACAATGACGTTCTTTGAGCTACCGCTGGTCGAGATGCCCACGGCCACATCCTCCGGCCGGGCGTGGGGGATGAGCTGGCGCAGAAACATCACCTCCACCCCTACGTCGTTGGCGATGGCCGTAAGGTTGGCCGGCTCCAGGGAAAGGGATACGGCCTGTACCGGCCGCAACCCCGCCGGGGGGAGGACACAGTCGATGGCCAGGTCGTTGGCGTCGGTGGCCGAGCCGCCGTTACCGAAGCAGACCAGCTTTCCGCCCCGCCGCAGCCGGTGGGCAATGGCCAGCGCAGCCTCGGCGATAAGCTCGGCCTGCCCCCAGGCCACATCGGCCCGGAGCCGCTCATCCTCCCGCGCCTTGGCGACGATGGAAGCGGCCACCTCTGGCACCACCCGACCCAGGTCCACCTGCTCGCCCCCCAGGAAGGGGTAAAGGACGGCCATCTCCCCCACGTCGTGGCCGGGCAGTTGCCGATGCTCGAAAAAGACGTGGACCGTCTCCCAGAGGGTGTGGTAGAGCACCTCCACCATTTCCTGGTGGATAAAGGGGTCGGCACTGGGTGCGCCCACCGCGTAGTCGCCCTCTTCGCCGGGCAGGGCGAAGGTCTGGGCCCCACGCCGCCGGGCGGCACCCAGGACACTCAGCACCTCCGGGTCCCCTTCGGGCGGGCCGAAGCCCATGACGATGTCGGCCGGTCGGAGGATCGCCTCGACCCAGGCCCTGAAAGCGATACTTAAGTCCAGGGCCGGCAGGGCCCGCTTGCCGACGATGACTGGGTGGATGAACTCCACCGAGACGTGTTGGGCGTCGGTGGCATAGGGTCCCTGGCCGAAGGCGAGCAGCCGGCCGCCCTGGAGGAATCGCTCGGCCATCTGCCGGCAGGCCTCGGCCAGGCGCTCAGCTTCCCTGGGGAAAAACTCCCTGGAAACCTCATTCCGCTCCAGCAGCCGCTCCCGGGCTCGCTCCGCAAGGCGGCCAACCATGTCCCGCTCAACCTCCTTCTATGCCGCCAGCGACCCGGCTTAGCTTTTTAGCAGATCCGGGGCAGCGGGTCGCCCACCAGCATATCCACCACCCTCGATCCACCGTAAGAGGTCACCGCCAGCAAGACGCCGGCCGGTTCGGCCCGAACCTCCCCGATGATGGCGGCCAGCTCGCCCCCGGGAACACCCCTCACCGCTTCCAGGGCGATGTCGGCCAGGGCCGGGTCCACCACGGCCAGGAACTGCCCTTCGCTGGCGACGTAAAGGGGGTCGAGGCCGAGGAGCTCACAGGCCCCCCGGACCGCGTCCCGGACCGGGACCGCCTCCTCGTAGAGGACGATGCCCAGGCGGGCATCCCGGGCCAGCTCGTTGAGGGCCGAGGCCACCCCACCCCGGGTCGGGTCCCGCATCCAGCGCAGGCCCGGTGCGGCCGCCCCAATGAGGGCCTCCACGAAGGGGGTGACGGGGCGGGTATCGGACTGCAGGTCGGCCTCCAGGTCCAGCTCGCCCCGGGCCAGCAGGACGGTAATACCGTGGTCTCCGATGGGTCCCGAAACCAGAATTCGGTCGCCCGGCCGCACCTCACCGGCTCCCAGCCGGACCCTGGGGTCCACCAGCCCGAGGCCGGTAGTGGCGATGTAAAGGCCGTCGGCCTTCCCGTGCTCGACCACTTTGGTGTCCCCGCCCACCACGGCCACCCCGGCCCGGGCGGCCGCCCGGGCCATGGCTTCCACCTCGGCCCGCAGGGCCTCCCCCGGCAGGCCGGCCTCAATGATAAAGGCCGCCACCAGCCCGACGGGCCTGGCCCCGGAAACGGCCAGGTCGTTTACGGTGCCGTTCACCGCCAGCTCGCCGATGGACCCGCCTGGGAAACGCAAAGGCTTTACCACGAAGGCGTCAGTGGTCAGGGCCAGCCGTAAGCCCCCGGCCTCGAGGACGGCGGCGTCGGCCAGCTCGGCCAGGGTCCCGTTGGCCAGGGCCGGCAGGAAGAGGCCCTCGATCAGGCGGCGGGTCGCCTTGCCCCCGGCGCCGTGAACCAGCTCCACCTGGGGGTCGTCAAACCTGATTACCTGAGGCACCGTCACCATACAAAGTTACCTCCCAACGGCCGCCGCCCGGTGGACGTAGTGATAATAGGCGGCGCAGGCGCCCTCACTGGAGACCATCAGCGCTCCCACCGGGTGCTCAGGGGTGCACTCCCGGCCAAAGAGCTTGCACTGGTTCGGCTTGAGCACCCCCTTGAGCACCTCCCCGCACTGGGCCGCCTTGGGATCGGTAACCCGCACGCCCGGAAGCTCGAACCTGACCTCCGCATCCCATTCGGCGTAGGCGGCCGAAAGTTTCAGGGCCGACTGGGAGATGAACCCGAGGCCCCGCCACTCAAAGTAAGGCCGCAGCTCAAAGACCTCAGCCATGGCCCGCAGGGCCGCCAGGTTCCCGTTCCAGGGCACCACCCGGCTGTACTGGTTTTCCACCTCCGCCCGCCCATCCTTTAGTTGGCGCAAAATCATGATGACCGACTGCAGAATATCTAAGGGTTCAAAGCCGGAGATAACGATGGGCTTTCCGTAATCCCGGGCGACGAACTGATAGGGGCGGCAGCCAATGACGGTGGAGACGTGTCCCGGGCCGATGAAACCGTCCAGGCGCATGTCCGGTGAGTCCAGGATGGCCCGGATGGCTGGGAGGATGAGGACGTGGTTGCAGAAGACCGAGAAATTCTTCACCCCAAGGGCCCGGGCCCGCATCAGGGTCAGGGCGGTGGACGGGGCGGTGGTCTCAAAGCCGATGGCGAAAAAGACCACCTGCCGGTCCGGATTCTCCTGGGCCAGCTTGAGGGCATCTAGGGGGGAATAAACCATTCGGACGTCGGCCCCCCGGGCCTGGTACTCCAGGGGCGAGCCCCGGGTTCCGGGAACCCGCATCATGTCGCCGAAGGCGGTGAAGATGAAGCCGGGGCGCTCGGCCAGACTGAGGCCATCGTCGATGCGGCCCATGGGCAGGACACAGACGGGGCAGCCCGGGCCGTGGATAAGCTCGATGTTGGGTGGAAGCAGATTTTTAATGCCGTGGCGGTAAATGGCATGGGTGTGCCCGCCGCAGACCTCCATGATCCGGTAGCGGCGGTTGGGGTCGGCCAACCGCCAGATCTCTTCCGCCGCAGCCCGGATCAGCTTCGGGTTTCTGAACTCGTCGACGAACTTCAAGGCATCTCCCTCAGACCTGTTTACGGCCTTGTCCGACCTCCACTCCGAAGCTCAGCATACTGGGTTTGTCTTGTAAAGCTTCTGAGCTAAAGCGGCTAGACATCCAGAGGCCGAGGCAAGTTTTTGAGCTTTGCCTTAACCCGGCCCGGGCGCCCAGGCTAAAGCGGAGGCTCCTTCCTAGTGAGACCTCGGAACGGGAGGTATCTAACTTGGCGGGCGGTTTCAGGGGCCGCGTTTAGGTCTCGGTCAAGCTTAAGCTCGAATTGTTAACATAAACAGGGCTTGGCTTATAGAGCTGGGGCGAGGGTGTTGCGCCGGGGCCAGGTCGGCCCCAGCCGCACGAAAGTCATTTGCGAGACTTTAGTCTTAATGTCGCTTCAGCTCGGAATTATCTTAATACCAGAAGCTTTATAAGACAAACCCGGCGGGCATTGACAAGAGAGGGCGATGTTGGTAAATTTAAAACTGCAGGCGATGGGTCCCGCCTGGCCGCCTTTCAAGGGCGGCGAACCGGTTCGAAACCCGAGCCTAATGGCCCCTACCGTAGAAACTTACGGCAGGGGCCATTTTTCATGCCCCTGCCCCGGAAGGAGGTTTCGGGTGAACGACCTTTACGTTGCAGCCGTCCTCTCGGCCATGATCCTGATGGCCAGCATCCTCTCGGTGGAGCTGGGGGTATCGGTGGCCATCGTCGAGATCATGTTAGGGATAGTGGCCGGCAATCTCTTCGGCTTTCAGCCCACTTCCTGGGTAAACTTTCTGGCCGGCTTTGCCAGTATCGTCCTCACCTTCCTGGCCGGGGCCGAAGTCGACCCCGACTTGCTGCAAGCCCGCTTCAAAGAGAGCCTCCTTATCGGCGGAGCCTCCTTTCTGGCCCCCTTTGCCCTGGTTTGGGCCTTTACCCAGTTCGTCCTAGGCTGGGACTTGCGGGCGGCCCAGCTCGCCGGTGTGGCCCTCTCTACTACTAGCCTGGCCGTGGTCTACTCCGTCTTGGTAGAGACCGGCCTCACCGAAACCAGCCTCGGTAAAATCATCATGGCCTCTACCTTCGTCACCGACTTCGGGACCGCCGCCGCCCTCGCCCTCCTCTTCATCACCCCGTCGCCCTGGATTATCGCCTTCGTGGCCGTTTCGGCGGCGGCAATATTCCTGATGCCGCGCCTGGAACCCTGGTTCTTCCGCCGCTACGGCAACCGGGTAATCGAGCCCGAAATCAAAGGGGCTTTTGCGGTCCTCTTTATGCTGATGTTCTTCGGCGAACTGGCCCAGAGCCACGCCGTTCTGCCCGCATTCCTACTTGGCCTGGCGGTGGCCAGGGTGTTCCAGCGCCGCCGCCTGGAGCTCCAGCGCTTCCGGGTGGTAGCCTTTGCCTTCCTCACCCCGTTTTTCTTCCTGAAGGGAGGAATGAACATTTCCGTGCCGGCTGTTTTGGCCAACCTTGGTCTGGTGGGTTTACTGTTTGGGGTCAAGGTTGGGGCGAAAGTTCTGGCTGTTTACCCGTTCGCCCACCGGTACGTCCCCGAGGGAGCCTGGTACACGACCCTCCTTATGAGCACGGGCCTCACCTTTGGGACCATCTCGTCCGTCTACGGGTTGAATACCGGGCTTATCGACCGGGCCCAATTTTCGGTGCTGGTCACGGTGGTGCTCCTTACGGCCGTGGTCCCTACCCTCATCGCCCAGCGCTGGTTCACCCCGGCCGTGACGTCCCCATCCGCCACCGGGACCCCTGCCGAAAATGTCACCTCCGGGCGGCTAGACTGAATGGGGAGGTTTAAAACCCATGTACCGGCGAATACTGGTCGCCATTGACGGTTCCGAGGCTTCCCGGCGGGCCCTTCAGGCCGCCCTGGAGCTGGCCCGGGCCCTGGGCGCGACCCTCCATGCCATCGGGGTGGAGGAGCGCCTACCCTATTACGCGGCTACCCTGGGTGAGGTCCAGGAGGCGAAGGCCCAAGCCAACGCCTTCTTCCAGGAGGTCATGGCCAGTGCCCAGCTCCTCGCTGCCGAGTACGGACTGGCCCTTACCACCGAGGTACGGGCGGGCAACGCCGCCCAGCAGATCATCGAGGCGGCCCGCCTGGGCGGCTTCGACCTTATCGTGCTGGGGGCTAGGGGTCACGGCTTCCTCCAACATTTCCTACTAGGTTCGACCACGGACCGGGTCGTGGACCACGCCCCCTGCTCGGTGCTAGTGGTTCGGTAAGGGATGGCCGAGGGGGCTGGTTTTCGCAATCGGGCCTTCCGGTTCATTGTCCTATTGGGCCTGGTGAGCCTGTTCGCCGACATGGCCTATGAGGGGGCACGGGCCATCTCGGGGCCCTTTCTGGGCGCGCTGGGGGCGTCCGGGGCCGCCGTCGGAACCGTGGCCGGCCTGGGTGAGCTTTTCGGTTACCTGCTTCGCTTGGGGGCAGGGTACCTGGCCGACCGCACCCGCCGCTACTGGCCCCTCACCATTGTCGGCTACGCCCTCAACCTGCTGTCGGTGCCGGCCCTAGCTTTGGCCAGCCGGTGGGAAGTGGCAGGCGGTCTGATCCTGGCCGAACGCACGGGTAAGGCGATCCGCACCCCCGCCCGGGATGCGATGCTTTCCCACGCCGCCCGGCTGACCGGGGTGGGTCGGGGTTTCGGCCTTCACGAGGCCCTGGACCAGGTGGGGGCCATCACCGGGCCCCTACTGGTATCGGGGCTGCTAGCCGTCGGGGGCGACTACCAAGTGGCCTTTGGGGCGTTGCTCTTGCCGGCCCTGGCAGCCCTTAGCCTACTGATGACGGCCCGGCTGGCTTTCCCGCGGCCCCAGGAGCTGGAGCCACAACGGCTGGACTTCAAGCCCCAGGGTCTGCCCTCAGCCTTCTGGGTCTACCTGTTGGCCGTGGGCCTGCTTGCGGCCGGTTACGCCGACTTCGCCCTGGTCGGTTACCACCTGGGCCGGTCGGAGAAGATGCCGCCGGAGACGGTCGCCATCCTCTACGGCCTGGCAATGGGGGCAGACGCGGCCGCCGCCCTCCTCTTCGGTTACCTCTTCGACCGGCTGGGCCTAGGGGTCCTGACCTGGTCCTCGGCCCTCGCCGCCCCCTTTGCTCCCCTCATTTTCGGCCTCGGGGGACCCTTTATCCTGCCGGGGGTTCTCCTTTGGGGCGTCGGGCTGGGGGCCCAGGAGTCGGTCATGCGGGCGGCGGTGGCCCAGCTGGCGCCGGCGGAGCAGCGGGGAACCGCCTACGGGCTCCTGAACGCCGGGTACGGTTTGATGTGGCTTGCCGGAAGCGCTTTAATGGGCCTCCTTTACGACGTCTCCTTGAGCTGGCTTATAGCCTTCTCGGTAGCAACCCAACTCGGTGCGGCCGCCGGCTTCGCCCTGGCAGCCCAGACCACCAGGCTGGGCGGTTGAGTTTGAAAAGCCGGCCATGAGAGGTGTCCGTACAACCAGGGGGAGTCGACCCATTGTTCACGCCTTCAGGGCCGGTTTGACCTACGCCTCCCGGCCGGCGTTTTGTATAATTTTAAACGAAGCGGCGATGGAGTCCGCCAGGACGGTTTAAAAAGGCCGTCCGAACCGCGCCCCACGGCGCTGATGGCTCCTGGTCCGGCCGATTCCGGGTCAGGAGCTGTTTGTTTTTAAGGTACACTACGGGCGGAAGGTAAGATGACCGTCGACCCTGCAAGCCTCGACCTCTGGGAGAGTCTCAGCCGGCCCGGCTGCCCCATCTGCCGGGTTCGGCGGCGCTCCGAACGGCGCTACGCCGCAAGCCTGCTTTGGGAAAACGTAAACGACCCCGGAGTCCGGAACCGGTTACTGGAATCCCAGGGGTTCTGCCGCACGCATACCGACCTGCTTCTTCGCCTTTCGGACCGGGAGCTGGGCAGCCGCCTTGGCCTGGCCATCATCTACGAGCACCTGACCCGGGAGCTTATCCGTCGGGTCGGGGGGCTTTTAAAGCCGGCAGGCCGGAGGCGGCTTTTCGGTATCGCCCGGGCCCCCTCGGCCCGGCAGCTTCGGGGGCTTTTGCTCGCCGCGCCCTGTCCCCTTTGCGCCGCCGGCCGCGAGGCCGCCGAACGAAACCTCTGGTTCCTGGTCGAGAGACTCCCGTCAGCGGAGTGGCTCCGGGCCTGGCAGGTTTCCGACGGCCTCTGCCGGGTCCACTTGCTCCGGGCCTTGGGGATTGCGGCCCAGGCCGACCCGGAGGTTTTCGACCTTCTGTGGCAGGATGCCCTGGACCGCCTGGAGACGCTGCGCCACCACCTGGCCGAGTTTATTCGGAAGCAGAGCTGGACCCACCGGGACGAACCGGTTTCAGCGGCCGAAGCCGGGGCAGTGGAAGCCGCAGTAACCTTTTTTGCCGGGGCAGGTGGGCCGGAATAAAGACTGGGGAGGGCACGAGATGGAACCGAACGGCTTGAGCCCGGTTCACGAGCTGGCCCGGCAGGTGCGGGAAAGTGTCGGCCGGGTCATCGTTGGGAAGACGTGGACGGTGGACCTGCTGCTGGTGGCCCTCCTTTGCGAGGGCCATGTCCTCATCGAGGACGTGCCCGGCATCGGCAAGACAACCTTAGCCAAGGCCCTGGCCCGCTCCCTCAACCTAACCTTCAAACGGGTCCAGTGCACCCCTGACCTGCTCCCCGCCGACATCACCGGCACGATGGTTTTTAACCAGGCCCTGGGAACCTTCGAGTTTTACCCAGGCCCCGTCTTCACCCAGGTCCTCCTGACCGACGAGATCAACCGGGCCACCCCCCGGACCCAGGCTGCCCTCCTGGAGGCGATGGAGGAACGGCAGGTTTCCGTGGAGGGCGAGGTGCGGCCCCTGCCCAGGCCCTTCCTGGTGCTGGCTACCCAGAATCCCATCGAGCTGGAGGGGACGTTTCCTCTGCCCGAGGCCCAGCTGGACCGCTTTCTCCTCAGGCTCAACCTAGGCTACCCAGAGCCGGAAGAAGAGCGGCAGATCCTGCGCCGATTCAGGACGGCCGACCCCCTCAAGGAGTTGGCGCCGGTTGCCGGGGCCGACCAGATCCTGGCGGCCCAGCGGCTGGTCCGGCAGGTTCACGTTTCGGCCGCGGTAGAGGACTACCTGCTTGGGCTGGTCCGGGAGACCCGCCGCCACCCCGCCATCGAGCTGGGGGCCAGCCCCCGGGGGGCCCTGGCCCTTTACCGGGCGGCCCAGGCTCTGGCTGCCCTCAACGGCCGGGACTACGTGATTCCCGACGACGTAAAGGCCCTGGCCGAGCCGGTCCTGGCCCACCGGCTGATTCCCAACCCCCAGGCCCGGCTGAAGGGCCGGTCGGTGGCGGAAATCGTCCGGGAGGTTCTGGCGGCGGTCCCGGTGCCCGTGGAGGCCTGAAGGAAGCGGCCGTGGAGTACATCGAGGCCCGACACCGGCAGGCGGAGCTGCGAATTCTCCTCATCGGCCTGGTTCTGGCGGCCGGGGTCATCCTTCGGCAGGTAGAGCTGGTGGCCGTCGGGACCCTGCTGGCCCTGGTGGCGGCTGTTTCGGTCCTCTGGGGCCGCTACGCCATCAAGCACCTGGAGTATACCCGCCGGTTCGATTCGCCTCGCATCCTTTGGGGCGAGACTACCCATCTTTCCATCAGCTTGGCCAACCGTAAGCTGTTGCCCCTGGCCTGGGTTCAGGTTGAAGATGAGTTCCCCGACCGGGACAAAATCCAGCTCCTTCGGGGAAGCCTGGGTTACTCCCATAAGCCCCACCGGTTTATCTTGGCCAATCTTTTTGCCCTGGGCTGGTACCAGCGGGTCGTTCGCCGCTACCCAATTCGGGGCGCCTATCGGGGCTACCATGCCTTCGGGCCGGTCACCATCCGGACCGGGGACCTCTTCGGGTTTTTCACCGCCGAACTGGTCCTCGACCGGGTCGACTACCTGACGGTGTATCCCCGGATAGTGCCCCTGGAGCGGCTGGGGATTCCCGCCCGGGAGCTTCTCGGGGAGCTTAAGGCCCGCCACAGCCTCCAGCGGGACCTCACTCGGGTCGTGGGCGTCCGGCCCTACGTGCCCGGCGACAGCCGACGACAGGTCCACTGGCGGGCCACCGCCCGAACCGCCCGTCTGCAGGTGAAAATCCCGGAGCCGGTGACCGCCCCCAACCTGCTGATTTTTCTCGACCTGGCAACTTTTGAATACCCCTGGCAGGGCGTCCACCCCGACCGGCTGGAGTTGGCCATTATCACAGCAGTGGCCCTGGCCAGCGCCGCCCTTGAAGAAGGGTTTTCGGTGGGGCTTTACGCCAACGGCAGCCTGCCCGAAAGCGACCAGACCCTCAAAATCCCACCGGGCCGGGCGCCGGGACAGCTGGCGGTGATCCTCGAATCTCTGGCCCGCATCGGCAGCTTCCCCAGCGTGAGCCTCGAGGCGCTGCTCCGGCGGGAGGCCCGCAACCTCCCCTGGGGCGGCACCATCGTGGTGGTGACGTCGGTACCCACCGAGGGCCTGGCCGCCGGGCTCTGGCGTCTGAAGCGGCTGGGACGGCCGGTGGCGCTGATTATCGTGGAGGCAGTGGGCGGAATGGAGCTGCCGGGAATCCCGGTCTACCGGGTGACTGGGTCCGAGCTTTGGGCGGAGCTGGACCGTGTCCGCCTGGATTAGCCGGTTCTTATTCCCGCTGACCATCAGCTGGGTTGAGTGGACGTGGGTTTACCCTTGGCTGGCCTGGTGGTTTGGGCCGGCCGCCTTTGGCGTTGGACGGCCGCTGGCCCCGGCCACCGCCTGGTTCGCCCTCACGGTCGGTACGGCCCTGGCCGTTTTCCTCCGGCCGGAGCTCCCCACGAGGCTCTTGCAGGCCGGGGCCCTGCTGGTGGGGCTTGGGGTGGCGGGCCTTGGGGTCTGGCGGGACCACTTTGCCGGGTCTCCCGGGTTGAGCTGGGTTGGACTCCTAGGCCAGGCTCTGCTCAACACCTTCCGGGAGCCTTCGGCCCCAGCGGTGGGCTTCTGGCTGGGGCTGGGCCTTTACTGGCGGGGCCTCGCCCTGGGAACAACCGATGCCGACTACGATGACCTTTACCGGGAGTTTACCCTCGGGCTCGGGGCCCAGGTGGTCCTCTTTCTGGTTGGCCGCCTCCGACCGGACCCTCACCTGGCCGAAGCCGGCCTCGGGTATCTGACCATCCTTTCGGCGGTCGCCCTGGTGGGCCTCGCTCTGGCCCGGCTGGTCGAAATCCTCCGGCGGGTGCGGCGAACCGGGGCCGAGGGCCCGGGCCTGGCTGGGCCGTGGCTTTTCGCCCTGGGGGTTACCGTTCTGGGGCTGCTGGCCGGGGCGATGGGGGCGGCCTTTCTCCTCCTTCAGGAGCCCCCGATGCCCGTCCGGTCCGCCCTGGGGCTCCTGGGCGAGGTCCTGCTGACAGTCCTCCTTATCCTGCTTCTTCCCCTGGGACTGCTGGCCGAACTGCTGGTCGTAACCCTCGGGCCCCTTATCCGCCGAGTGTGGGCGCAGCTTCAGCTCCCGACCTTGATTCAGCCCGGGGAACAGCCCGGCCGGGCCCCGGAGACGGGGGTCGGTTTTCTTCCCCCGGATGTAATCCAGGGGCTCCAGTGGCTGGCGGTCGCCGCCGTCCTAGGCCTCGCCCTGGCGCTCATCGTCCTGGCGGTGACCCGGGCCCGGCGGCACCGGGTCGAGGCCGACGTCGAGGAGATGCGTGAGTCCATCTGGTCCTGGTCGGGGCTGGCTGCCGGCCTGAAGGCCCGGCTCAGGTCCCTGGCTGACCGCCTGCGGCGGACGGGGCGGCAACCGGTTTCCGGGGGCCCGCCCTTATCTCCAGAGGCCTTGACTGTTCGGGAGATTTACCGGCAGTTCCTGGGCCTGATGGCCCGGCGGGGTAGGCCCCGCCGGGCCGATGAGACCCCCCTGGAATTTCTGGGCCGGGTCCGGCCCGACCTGGAGCCGTTAGTTCCGGAGGCCGAAGAGCTTACCCGGGCGTATCTTCGGGTCCGGTACGGCGAGCAGTCCCTCCCCCAGCAAGCAGCTGGCCGAATTCGGGAAGGCTGGGTTAAAATCAGGCGGAGTCTTAGCCGTCAGCCGTGACCGCAGGACGCAGTTTCTTTACCGAACCGGGCGACGGCCGGCTCTGGACGGCCGGCTTCCTTAATGAACGGTTCCCCCAGCCGGTTTCGCCCCTCGGGTGGACTGTTATCCGGCCGCACCTGGAGGAGCTGGCCGTGCGGGAGCCCCTGCGGATGCTGGGCATTAACCCGGGGCCGGTGCCGGTCACCCGGCTCTGGTTCGGCCGGCCGTATTTCAACCTGGAGCTCTTCGCCGCCCTCTACCAGGTCTTCCCCGACTGGCTCGTTCCCGAGGATGCCGCCCGCTACTTTCCGGGGGGCGACCTCGGTTTGCGCCGGCGCCTGGGCCGGCGGGGCAGCCTTTTGAAACTTACCGCCAGCGCCCTGGGCACCGTTGGGGGCTGGAACCCGGTCATTCACCTGGCCGACTGGCAGCGATTCGCCGCCCGCTACCGGGCGGCCATGGGCCGCCTATCGGCGGCCGCCGACGCCCTCGAGTCTGTCGGTGGGCCTGAAGGGGTGAGGGTCCGACTTCGGCTGGTGGGGGAGGTTCAGGCCTGGAATGAGGGCCTGCTTCGGCGCCACCGGTGGAGCCTTCTCCACGCCGAGGCCTGGTACACCCTTCTCCGGCGGACCGCCGCCAGACTTCGGCCTGAAGAAGGCGAAAGCTGGGCGGCCGCCTGGGTCCGGCGGGGCGACGACGTGACCTGCGAGTTTAACCGGCTCCTGGAGGCAGCGGCCATGGCGGCGGAGCCCCAGCTTAGGGATTATTTCCGAGGGCGGCTGGTGGCCGAGTTCGGCCACCGCTCCTTCAGCCTGGACATCGCCCGGCCGACGGTGGCTGAAGTACCCGAAGATTATCTGGCCGCCGCCCGCAGCCGGCCTCCGGCCGGGGCCCTCGCCCAGCCCGCCGCCCCCGCACCGCCCCTTTGGCTCCGGCCCCTGGTGGAACTGGCCCGCCGGTTCATGGGCCTTCGGGAGGCCCAACGGCACCACTGGC
>PSKS01000052.1:0-17181 GCA_040289115.1 Chloroflexota bacterium | reverse complement strand
GTTTACAAGCAGATAAACGCCCTCTGGTTTGAAAACAAAGAGGAGGCCCGGGCCCTCCTCAAGGCTAACGCGCCGGGCTAAAAGTCCGTCTGAACTCTCCCCAGGAGGCCAAGGATGACCACAAGCTTTTTTGTGTTCGGCCCTGAATCCGGGCAGTCCGCGGGGACTGAATATGATGTGATAGTCGTGGGGGCTGGGCCGGCGGGCATGTGCGCCGGCCTTTACTGCGGCCGGGCCCGCCTTAAGACGCTGGTTCTGGACAAGCTTGCCCCGGGCGGCGAACTGCTAAACACCGAGTGGATCGAGGATTACCCGGGTTTCCGGCTCATCCGGGGGGTCGAGCTGGCCCAGCGGATGGAAGAGCACGCCCGGGAGTTTGGGGCCGAATTCCGGATGGGCACGGTTACGGAGGTCTGGTCAGAGGGCGTTGACAAGTTTGTCCGGACGGCCGAGGGTGACCTTTACAAGGCCAAGGCAGTTATCGTCTGCACCGGGGGAAGCCCCCGCAAGCTGGGGGTTCCGGGCGAGGCGGAGTTCGCCGGTCGTGGGGTTTCGTACTGCGCCGTTTGCGACGGGGCCTTTTTCCAGGACCAGGTCCTGGCCGTGGTTGGGGGCGGGGATGCGGCGGTGGAGGAAGGTACGTTCCTTACCCGGTATGCCCGCAAGGTATACATTATCCACCGGCGGGATCAGCTCCGGGCCCAGCCCATCCTCCAAGAGCGGGCCTTTGCTAATCCGAAAATCGAGTTTATCTGGAACACCGTTGTCGAGGAGATTGGCGGCAACGACGCCGTCGAGTGGGTCCGGCTCCGCAACGTCAAAGACGGGACGGTCTGGA
The DNA here is from genome assembly GCA_040289115.1 of Chloroflexota bacterium. Classification (GTDB taxonomy): domain Bacteria; phylum Chloroflexota; class Dehalococcoidia; order JAUQQI01; family JAUQQI01; genus JAUQQI01. The sequence goes on along the minus strand of PSKS01000052.1, from coordinate 16,343 downwards.
CCCTACCGGTCAACGGGGTGTTTATCTACATCGGCTTTGTGCCCAATAGTAACATCTTCCGGGATCCCGTCCAGACCGACCCTAACGGTTACATTATTACTAATGAACGGATGGAGACCTCCATCCCGGGCATCTTTGCGGCCGGGGACGTGCGGGTTCAGCTGGTCCGGCAGATTACCAACGCGGTGGGGGATGCCACCACCGCAGCCATCGCCGCCCAGAAATACATCGAACAGCTTAAGGACGCCGAACGCCGGGCCCGGGCCGCCGACCCCACCCGCTCCGACTCCTAACGGCAAAATCGCCCGCGGCGGCTGGAACTAGGCCACTGTCACCGGTTTAGCGGGGGGATGCCTGCCGATTTTACCGCACCCATCCCTTGAAGGTTGCAGACAAAACTCCCCGGCACAGTCTGGTCGTGACCGGCCTACGGGTCGTCCCTTCGGAGGGCTTCGGGGGAAGGCAGGTAGAGCTTGTGGGCCTTGATATACTCATAGACCGGGTCGGGGACCAGGTAACGCACCGGTCCACCCATTGCCAGCCGTCGGGCTATCTCCGACGACGATATTCCGACCCGGGGTATTTCCACAAATTCCACCGCCCGCTCGAGGCCCGGAATCTGGACTTCGAGCAGCCTCAGGTCGACTCCTTCAAACCCCGGCCTGGGAACTACCACCAGCCGGGCCAGCTCGATCAGCCTCTCCGGCGACCGCCAGCTAGGAAGCTGGGCCAGTGCGTCGGTTCCCAGGATGAAGTAAAACTCGGTGCCGGGTGGGTAAATTTGGCGTAGCTCCGTAAGAGTATCTACGGTGTAGGTGGGACCCGGTCGCTGCAAGTCCACCCGGGAGAGCTCAAACCTGGGGTCGCCGGCGATGGCCAGCCGCACCATCGTCTCCCGGTGGTGGGCGGGGGTGACTTCCTCCCCAGCTTTATGCCACGGCTCCCCTGCCGGCACGAAAAGCACCTTATCCAGCCCCAACCGCCACCAGACCTCCTGGGCGATAACCAGGTGGCCGATATGGGGCGGGTCGAACGTTCCGCCTAGAACCCCGATCTTCAACGCCGAAACTCCCCGGCGAGGGTTTCCCAGGGTAGCTCAATTTTACCAAAGCGAACCACCGCCCCCGGCCCGGCCCCAGCCCGTCGCAACTCCCGCAGTACCCCCAGCCTCTCCAGCTTTCGGCGCAAAAACCTCAAGGCATCCGGGTTGTTAACATCCAACATAACCACCGCCCGCACCGCTTGCTCGCCCTCCACTACAAACACCCCATTTTCCCGCCGGACCTTAACTTCTCGGTCGGCCGCGGGCGGACGGATAACCGGTGGGGCCGGCGGCTGGGTAGACTCGGCCTTGACTCGCCGAAGCACCTCGACCACCCGCCCGAGCAGCAGCCGAACGTTTTCTCCCGTGGCGGCCGATATACCCAGGACCTCCACCCCCCGTCCCGCGAACCCCGCTTTGACTTCCGGAAATCGTTCCCGCACCTCCGGAATGTCGATTTTGTTAACGGCCACCACCTGAGGCTTCTCCCCAAGGGCCGGGTCGAACTCCACCAGCTCCCGGTTAACCGTATCGTAGGCGGCCAGGGGGTCCGGCTGAAGGCCGTCTACCAGGTGAATGAGCACTCGGGTCCGCTGGATGTGACGCAGAAATTCGTGGCCGAGGCCGTGGCCAAGGTGGGCGCCCGCAATCAACCCCGGAATGTCGGCCACGACGAACCGCTCGTTATCGAACTCAACGACCCCGAGATTTGGTACCAGGGTGGTGAAAGGGTAATCGGCGATTTTGGGCCGGGCCGCCGAAATCGCCGCCAGCAGAGTGGACTTTCCAGCATTGGGCAGGCCGACGATGCCCACATCGGCCAGTAGCCTCAGCTCAAGCTTAAGCCATCGCTCCTCCCCCGGCTCTCCGCGCTCGGCGAACCGGGGCGCCTGGTGGGTCGGGGTGGCGAAGTGGGCGTTGCCCCGGCCACCCTTCCCGCCTCGGGCCACCAGGAGGACCTGACCGTGTTCCGTAAGGTCCCCCAGCATGCCCACCGGCCGACCGCTCGCCCGGTCCAGCAGCCAGACCACCGTGCCAACAGGTACCCGGACGTAAAGGTCCTCGCCCCGCTTCCCGGTCCGACGATTCGGACCCCCGTGACCACCCCGGCCGGCAATGAACCGTTGCTGGTAACGGAAGGCCAGCAGGGTGTTTTCGTTTTCATCAGCTACCAAGTAGACGTTACCCCCATCGCCGCCGTCGCCCCCGTCCGGGCCCCCAAAGGGAACATACTTCTCCCGTCGGAAGCTGACAAGCCCGTTACCCCCGTCCCCGCCCTTGACATAGATGACGGCTTCGTCGACGAACATTTCCCCGTAGGCATTATACGAACTACTGAAGGAAACCTCTGTGGTGATAGGAAAAAGTCGTAGTAGCCGTCGTAGGGAGCTGTATACGGTGGTTTGCTAGGATAAACCCGCCTTTCGACCCCAAACAGCGGGGATTAATCGGCCAGACTGGGTGGAGAGTCGGTCGACAATAAGCGACCTTGGTGGAAAACGCTGGACAATTCGCCGCCGATGCTGCTGCTAGGGATAGCCGGTCCCCGCAAAACCCCAGGCTATCCACAGGGCTAAAAATGCCTGGGGATGGCTTTTAGCCACCCCCAGGCAGCGCAACTATGCTCGACGGACTGGACATAAACGCCGTACGTTTATGTCCAGTCCAATGTTTATATCAACTTTGGGTCCGTGAGCCCCGGCCGTAGAGGACCGCCCGGATGTCGTCTATCTCCCGCCGGAGGTCGGGGTTGCTTTTGATCAAGTGGGTTATCTTTTCGCATCCGTGCATGATGGTGGTATGGTCGCGGCCGCCCAGGTGCTGGCCGATCTGGCCCAGGGAACAGTCGGTCTCTTCCCGCATCAAGTACATCGCAATCTGGCGGGGGGTAGCTACCTCCCGGCTACGGCGGGGACCCTGAAGTTCGGAGATGGGCACCTGGTAGTAGCGGCTTACAGCCTCCAACACGGCCTGGGGGCTTACCAGGCGGCGGGGAGCGACTTGACCAAAGACGTCGTGGAGGGCCCTGGCCGCCACTTCCAGGGTGATGGGAAGGGCGTTTACACGGGCGTAAGTGATTACCCGGTTGAGGCTTCCTTCCAGCTCCCGAATATTGTTCTGAAAGCGCTGGGCCAGAAGCTCCAAAACGGCCAGCGGAATCTCGACGCCGTGGAGGGCGGCCTTGGCTTGAAGAATGGCCACCCGCTCCTCAAACTCCGGCGGCTGAATGTCCACAATCAGGCCCGACTCAAACCGGGACCGGAGCCGGTCTTCGAGGGGGTGCAGGTTGGCGGGAAGCCGGTCGCTGGAAAGGACTACCTGCCGGCCGGCCCCGTAAAGGTCGTTGAAGGTGTGGAAAAACTCCTCCTGCGTCTGCTCCTTGCCAGCAATGAACTGGATATCGTCGATTAAAAGCACATCCAGCGACCGATATCGGGCCCGGAACTCATCGGTCCGCCGCTCCCGGAGGGCTGAGACGAAATCGTTGGTGAACTGCTCGGCGCTCACGTACAGCACCCTTAAGCCGCTTCCGGCCGTCCGGTGGCCGATGGCCTGAAGTAAGTGGGTCTTGCCCAAGCCGACACCCCCATAAATAAAGAGGGGATTGTAAGACCTGCCCGGGGCGTCGGCCACCGCCAAGGCGGCGGCGTGGGCGAGCCGGTTAGAGCGGCCCACCACAAAGGTCTCAAACGTGTAGCGCGGATTCAGCCGCAGGGGCAGCGCGGAAGGGGTAAAGCCGGCACTGGCCGAACCCGACCGCGCCTCAGTTCGGCTCTGGCCGTTGGGCGGCGAGCCCGGCATGTTCGCCTCACCCCGACGACCGTTCCGGGTCTGGGTGATTCTAAAATCGACCTCTACCGAGCAGGCAAGAATACTGCAGAGGGTTTTGCGGATAAGGGATTTAAGGCGGGTTTCAAGCCAGTCGGCCACAAAGGCATTGGGTACGCCGACGACAAACCGGCGGCCGTCGAAGTCGACCCCGACGGTGTCCTTGAGCCAGGTGTTGTAGTTGGTCCGACTTACCTGGAGCTGAAGCTCTCCAAGGGCTGCTTGCCAAACTTCTTTAGCGTTAGGGATCGTCACCAAACCACCTCCTGCAGGAAACTCTTCGCTTTGCTCTTTCATCGGTCTCCTTCAAAAATCCCCGCCCGGGGACAGCTCCAAGCAACGCTGTACCGGCAAAGTCCGGGCAGACGGTAGCCATAGGAAGGGGTGGGGGGATAGGCCAATTTCTGACCCTGATTTTAACGGCCCCGAAGGAGGAGGTCAACGGGTTGGTTAAAGGACTTGTAAGAGATCCTTCGGACTCTTCAAAAACTTCGAAACTCCACTAAGCCGGCCCGGAGGTCTACGTCGAGTGTCTGGGTGGGTCAGCTGTCCACGACTAGGCAGGTTATGGTCCGGGAAACACCATCTACGGTGTGGATTTCATCCAGCACGATCCGGCCGATGCTGCTGATATCGGGGCCCTCGACCTGCACGATGAGGTCGTAGGGTCCGGTCACCGTGTCTACCTCCTTCACGGCAGGTTTTTGTTGCAGGCTGGCCTTGACTGCCCCGGTCTTCCCAACCGCCGTCTCGATCAGCACGTACGCCTTAGCCATCGTAAAACCTCCTCCTACTTTGCGGTATTTGACCCATCTACAGGGTCCAGTTTATGATAAATCGGTGCTGGCCACGTTGGCCAGCAATCGACTCGGAGAGGAGGGTTTTGAACGCACAGCCCCTGACCATTCCCGAAATGCTCCACCAGAGCGTCCGCCGCTTTGAAAGGGGGTTGGCCCTCTGGGAGCGCCCTGGCGACGAGCCGGTAAGTCTCAGCTTCCGGGAGTTGTGGGGGCAGGTGCTTCGCTGCCGGGCCGCCCTAGCCCGGGCGGGCGTGCGGCCCGGAGACCACGTCGCCATCGTCGCCCCGAATTCCATCCAGTGGGCGGTGGCCTTCCTGGGGATTACCTCCCTTGGGGCGGTGGCCGTGCCCATCTATTTCCGGCTGCAGCCCAACGAACAGGCCGAGCTGGCCCGTAAGGCCGACGTAAAGTTCGCCGTGGTGGGACCGACTCCGGGTGGTACTCTCCCCGAGCCACTGCCGGGAATCCTTCAGACCTTTGTTATTGATGCCGGGGCCGAGCTGCCGCCCCGTTACGTGGCCTTAGAGCGCCTGTTGGAGGCCCCCAACTTGGAGGTCTCCGAGAACGTAGCCGCGAGGCCGGACGACCTGGCCCTCATCCTCTTTACTTCTGGCACCATGGGGGCGGCCAAGGGCGTAATGCTCACCCACCGCAATCTGCTGGCCAACGTCTGGGCCATAAGCCGGGCCGTACAGGTGGGGCCCACCGACCGGGTCCTGCTTGTGCTGCCGATGCATCACCCCTACCCCCTTACCGTCGGGCTGCTGACGCCCCTGGCGGTTGGGGCTGCCACCGGCTTTGAAAATGACCTGAGGCGCACCGCCGACCGCATGGGGGAGTTCCGGCCCACGGTGTTTCTGGGTGTCCCCGAGCTTTTCCGCCTGCTTTTAAGGGCCATCTTTGCCCGGGCGGAATCGGAGGGCCGGTTGGAAAAGCTGCGCCGGGGGCTCGAGGCCTCCCGATTGATCAAAGAGCTGACCGGGGTCAATGTCGGTCGGTGGCTCTTTCGGCCCCTGCATGAGCGGCTCGGCGGTCGCCTCCGGTTCATGGTGTCGGGCGGGGCGGCCCTGGCCCCGGAGCTGGCCCGACAGTACTACCGGCTGGGGCTCTTGCTGGTCCAGGGCTGGGGGCTGAGTGAGACAGCCCCGGTCCTTACGGTGCCGGAGGTCAACCGGTGGAAGTTTCTCTTCACCGATTACTACGAGCGGGAGGCGGGCAGCGTGGGCCGGCCCCTGCCGGGGGTGCGGCTGCGCCTACTGGACGTTCCGGAGAAGGGCATCTACGTTCGGGAGCACGGGCTGGGTGAGCTGGCAGCCCAGGGCCCGAACGTAAGCCCTGGATATTACAAGGACCCGGCGGCTACCGCCGCCGTCTTCTTCGAGGACGAAACGGGCCGCTGGTTCCGGACCGGCGATATTGGCCGGATCGCCCCCAACGGGAACGTCTACTTAACCGGCCGGGCCAAGGCTATCATTGTCTTGGATACCGGCGAAAAAGTAAGCCCTGACGAGGTGGAGGACGTCCTGAAAGAGTGCTCCCTTATCCAGGATGTGGCCGTTGTTGGGCAGCGGGTGCTGCGGGGTGGCGAGCCGAAAGTGGAGGTCCACGCCGTAGTCTTTCCCAACCCCCAGGCGGTGGCCGAGCGGCTGGCCCGGGAGGGATTGACGGCGACGCCGGAGTTGATTCACGGCTGGGTGTTGGCCGAGGTGCGGCAGGCCCAGCAGCGGCTGGCGCCTTATAAGTGGGTGCGGGAGGTGGTCCTGACCGACGAGCCCCTACCCAAGACGGCCCTGGGGAAAGTGCGCCGGGGCGAGCTGGGCTCGGATTTTAAGTTTGACGTCGAACGGTTTCTCTCTCACCTGGCGGTGCCCACCTAGCCCGGGGCCGTAGCTCAGCCGAGCTCAGGCCCGAACTAACGACCACAGTCCCGGGGCGAGCACCTCGGTTAAAACCTGGTGTGAACTCGGCGTCTCTGACGGAACCGCCTCCCTCCAGGCAGGGTTGGCCCCGACCGACCTTAGGCCCGGAGGGGAACTTTCCGGAAAACGACCCAGAGCAAAAGGTCATGGGCGGCTTTCAGCCCGCCGGCTACCAGGAAGGGGACGCTGGTGGCCGGCGGGCTGCGGGACCAGCCCCAAGAGAATAGGTTCGTAACTGATGGTCCGGGCTTTATGGTTTTCCTGGCCGCGCACGGGCGCGGCCGGTTCAGCACCAGGTTTATGTTAACGCTGGCCCGGCTGGTGTTTATGTTATTCTTAACACGAGATCCCCAGGTAAGGAGGCGTGGGATCCGATGGACCTCGGGCTTTCGGGAAAGGTTGCCATCGTTTCGGCCGCCAGCAAGGGCCTTGGCAAGGCCGTTGCCCTCGGCCTGGCCAGGGAAGGCGTCCGGTTGGCCATCTGCTCCCGGGACGAGAAAAACCTTTCGGCTGCGGCCGAAGAGGTCCGCTCTCAGACCGGGGCCGAGGTTCTCTCCCTGGTCTGCGATGTTACTAACCCCGACCAGATCCGGGAGGTGGTCCGGCGGACGGTCGACCGCTTCGGCACCGTCCATATTCTTTTTAACAACGCCGGGGGGCCCCCGGCCGGCCGCTTCGATGACTTCACCGACCCCGACTGGGAGGCGGCCTTCAGGCTCAACTTTATGTCGGCTTTGCGTTTCACTCGGGAGGTCCTCCCCTACATGCGGGCTCAGCGCTGGGGCCGGGTCATCAACAACACCTCGATAACCGTCAAACAGCCCCTGGACTTGCTCATCCTCTCCAACTCCATCCGAACGGCTGTCATCGGCATGGCGAAGACGCTGGCCGACGAGGTGGCTCCTTATAACATCACCGTCAACAATGTCTGCCCCGGGCGGATAAGCACTGAGCGGGTTCGGGAGCTCGACGAGGCCCGGGCCCGGCGGGAAAATCGGCCGGTGGAGGAGGTCGTCCGGGAGTGGGAGAAGCTGATCCCCATGGGCCGGTACGGGCGGCCGGAAGAGTTTGCTAACCTGGTGGTGTTCCTCGCCTCCGAAGCCGCCAGCTACATCACCGGCGCCACTATCCTGGTCGACGGGGGCATGTACCGGGGCCTTTACTAAGGGCCCGGCCGTTTTCGGGCCGGACGGTGGGCCTCCAGGCAGACCACCCCTTCCGGGCCGACGACCGCATCGTGCTCGACCCCAGCCGGCAGGTCGAGCCGGTCGCCAACCTTAAGTTCCGCCGGCGGCTGACCGCCCGGGAAGCGGAAGGTTATTGACCCCCGCACCACGTAGAGGACCTTGTGGTACGGGTGGGCGTGGACGGGGTAAACGTCCCCCGGCCCGTTGGACCACCGGTAGGGCTCAAGGCCCTCGGCTCGGAAAAGGTCGATAAGCTCGGCTTCGGTCGGGGGTTGAGGCTTATCCCAGCGCGTGACCATTAACATCTCAGCCCTGTCCCAGGTCGGGCCGGCGCTTGCGCCAGTAGCGAATTAAACCTAAAGCCGAAAGGTCATAGGGCATGGCCTGTTGCCAGCGGCCAAGTTCCCCTGCGCCGCCGGCAGCCCGGGCGGCGGCGTCCCCCTCGGCCCGGAGGGCGGCCGTGATCTTGTCCTCGGACTGCCCGGCTTCCAGGGCCGAAAGCACCAGCCCCGCCCAGCGGTCCAGCCGGGCCTCCAGGTCGGTCAGGTGAAAAGCCACATCGGCGTGCAGCCAGGCGTGGGCGATGGCCAGGACCACTGGGCGCAGGCCCCGGATCCGGTTTATCGTCTCATGCCAGGCCTCAATGTCGATGTCGGGGGGCGGGGTTGGGGGGCGGACCGAATCCACCCCGGGCATCCGGGTGCCGGCGGCGTCTCCGGCAAAGAGCACCCGGTCTTCCAGGTCAAGAAACACCACGTGGTGGGAGGCGTGTCCGGGGGAGTAATAAACTGCCAGGTTCCGGCCCCCGACCCGCAGCCGCCCCGAATCTTCCAGCGGAATCAGCCGCTCCGAAGGAACCGGCCTTGGCGGACCGAAGAGGCGCTCTAGGTCCTCCCCATAGAGGCGGCGGGCGCTATTTATCAGCCGGGTCGGGTCGGCTAAGTGGGGGAGGCCGACGGGGTGGACGTAAAAATAAGCCTTCGGAAAAACCTCGGCCAGGTGGCCCGAAGCCCCGGCGTGGTCCAGGTGAATGTGGGTTAAAAGCACATGCCTTAAGGCGTTGGGCCGGATGTCGAGGGCCTGCAGGTCGGCCAGCAGGGTTTCGAGGGTGGTGGCCGGGCCCGGCTCGATAAGGACCGGCTCCGTCGGGTGACGGTAAAGATAGCCGGTGATTACCCGGGGAACCCCCAGGTGGAGTAGGTCGAGCTGGTAAAAATCGGCGCCTAACGGCTTAACGGCCATCGGAACCTCCCTGGGGGGATTATGCCAGAGCCTTCCCAGCCCAGCAACCACCCGGGATGCAGGTTTAACCCCGAAGGCGGCCCGAGCTATACTTTATCTTAGAAAGGATGAGCGGGCCATGGCCCGGGCAAAGACCCGTTTTCAGACCCCCCTTGCGGACATCCTCGATGATCGCACCAGGCCGGCGCTACTTTATGAGCCCCTGGCCGATAAGAAGGTCCGGTGCTTTGCCTGCGGTCACCGCTGCGTGGTCTTCGACGGCCTGCGGGGTATCTGTCAGGTCCGGTTTAATCGGGGCGGGGTACTTTACGCCCCCTGGGGCTACGTCGGCCCCCTCCAGCTGGACCCTACCGAGAAAAAGCCCTTTTTCCACCTGCTCCCTGGCTCTAAAACCTTAACCTTTGGGATGCTCGGCTGCGATTACCACTGTCCCTACTGCCAGAACTGGCTTACCTCCCAGGCCCTGCGGGACCCTGTCGCCGGCCTCGGCATCGACATCTTTGACGTCCGACCGGAGGAGCTGGTCCGGCTGGCCCGCCGCTATGGGGCGGCTGTGGTGGGGTCTTCGTATAACGAGCCCCTAATTACGGCCGAGTGGGCCGTCGACATCTTTAAGCTGGTCAAAGAAGCCGGCCTCAAAACCGTCTTTATCTCCAACGGCAATGCCACCCCCGAGGTCCTGGCCTACCTGCGGCCGTGGCTGGACGGGTATAAAATTGACCTTAAATCGATGTCAGAGCGGAACTACCGGCAGCTCGGGGGCAGGCTGGGGAACGTGCTCGACACCATTCGCCGGACCTGGGAGCTGGGGTTCTGGGTCGAGGTGGTCACGCTGGTGGTACCCGGCTGGAACGACTCGGAGTCCGAACTACGGGATGCTGCCAGGTTTATCGCCTCGGTCTCTCCGGATATACCCTGGCACGTGACGGCCTTTCACAAGGACTATAAGATGACCGCGCCGGATAACACCGGTCCGGCCACCCTCATCCGGGCGGCCGAAATCGGCCTGGAGGAGGGCCTTAAGTTCGTTTACGCCGGCAACCTACCGGGGATGGTCGGGCCCTTTGAGAACACCTACTGTCCGGGCTGCCGCGGCCTGCTCATTGAACGCTACGGCTTTAAAGTCCTTAAAAACCGCCTCGGCCCCGACGGCCGGTGCCCCGCCTGCGGGGCTACTATCCCTGGGGTCTGGAATTGAATTATCATTGATGGCTGACCAAATAGCTATGGGGGGCTGAATAAGATGGCTGCCGAACCGCGAGCTAAGGACGACAAATTCTTTGAGGCACTCTTTCAGGTCTGCAAAGCCGTTACATCAAGCCTGGACGTGACGAAAGTGCTGCAGATTACCTGCGAAAGCACCACCAAGACCCTTAACGCTAAGGCCTGCTCCATCCGGCTGCTTACCCCCCGGGGGGACGAGCTGGTGCTGGGCGCGGCCTACGGTTTGAGCGAGGATTACTTGCGGAAGGGGCCCGTGGCGGTGAGCAAAAGCGCCGTTGACCAGCGGGCCCTAGCCGGGGAAATCGTCGAAATTAAGGATGCCTCGAAAGACCCCGGGTTCCAGTATCCTGAAGCCGCCGCCCGGGAGGGCATCCGCTCGGTGATAATTGTGCCCCTTCCGGGCCGGAATCGGGTCATCGGGGTGCTGCGGGTCTATACGGCCGAACCCCGCGAGTTTACCGAGGAGGAGCGCCGGTTCCTCACGGCTGCGGCCGACATCGCGGCCCTCTGCATTGAGAACGCCCGCCTCTACCAGGAGCTCCAGGCCGAAAATGAGCGGCTCCGGGCAGACCTTCGGGACTGGCACTCGGCGTGGGGCCTGGAAACCCTGCCCGAGGCCGAGGAGGTCTCCCGCCAAACCCGCCGCCCCGAGTAACTGCCGGCCCGGAAAAAGGGGGTTGGCCCTGCCAGCGGCCGGGCCAGCCGCTGGCAGGGCCGGGGAGGTTAAGGGGGTAGGCAGGCAAGTTCTGCTTGCGGACTATGCTGGTTGGCCGCTACCTCCGCGCTCGGCCGGCCTTAAGGGTGGAATCGACCAGCCGGTCCAGGTTTGATTGAAACCTGCTCTTGGCGTTGTTGGCCTGCTCCTGGGTGAGCCGCCCCTGCTGAACCAGCCGGTCGATAGCCTGGTCGAACTGCTGGGTCAGGAAGGTTTTCAGCTTGTCCCGGCTCTTCCCGTGTTCCTGGGCGATTTGGGCTAGGCTCTTGCCGGACCGTAGCTCATTCATCAGGTCGGCGGTGTTCATTCCCAGGAACCCGGCCAAGGCATCGAGGTGGCGGCACAGGTCGAAGTGAACGGCCGGTCTGCCCTTACTGAAGAAGGGACCGACGAAGAACTGACCCTGGTCGATGCGCTGAAGGATGCGGTTCGCCTGGTCCTGCGTAAGCCTCCCTTCCTGAACGGCCTGCTGGACCGTCTCCCGGCTGGCCTGCTTAAAGGCATCGGTCAGCCGGTCGGTGGTCACCCCGAGGAGCCGAGCCACCCGGTTGAGCCAGTCCTGCCGCAGGGAAGCGGCCTGCGGTTTGGCCGGGGTTGGGGTGGGCGTGGGGGTATCGGCAAAGGTGCGCCCCAGAACCACACCCCCGGCTAGGAAGGCGGCCACTAGCAGGGGTAGTCCCAGGAAAATTACCCGTCGAATCATGGGTTTTTGCCACCTCCGTGTCGGGCTTTAGTGGGTTCGGTCTTCCGCCAAACCCAGTAGTAAATTTAGGAGTTCAGCCCTAACGGGGAATTAACTTCGGGTAAAATCTCGGTTAATGAGCCTCGATCCAGCCCAGGAGCATGGTGGCTAAACCGAGGAAGATAAAGAAGCCGCAGACGTCGGTGAACGTGGTGAGGATGACCCCCGAGGCCTGGGCCGGGTCCCGCCGCAAAAGCTTCAGGGTAATGGGGATGATTACCCCGAAGAACCCGGCCACCAACATGTTAAGAACCATCGCCGCCGCCGCCACCACGGCCAGGACGAAGTTCCCCTTCCAGAGGAGGACGGTGAGGGCGGTCAGGCTGCCGATGACGGTGCCGTTGGCCAGGGCGATGAGTACCTGCTTCCGGAGCAGGCGGAAGACGTCCTGGACGCCGACCTCACCCAGGGCCAGACTCCGGATGATCACGGTGACCGTCTGGATGCCGTCGTTGCCGCCCTGCCCCGAGATGATCGGCATGATGGCGGCCAGAGCAGCCACCTTGGCGATGGAGTCCTCAAAGAAACTCACAACCCAGCCGGCCAGGAAGGCGGTGTAAAGGTTAACCACGAGCCAGGGGAGCCTGAGCCGGACCGACTCGGAGACCGGACCGAGGGCCCGCTCCTCCTCCGAGAGGCCCACCATCCGGAACATGTCCTCGGTGGCCTCTTCCTCGATGACGTCGACGACATCCTCAATGAGGACCATCCCCAAAAGCCGCCGGTCCCGGTCTACCACCGGCAGGGCCAGCAGGTCGTAGTGCTCCATCAGCCGGGCGACCTCTTCCTGGTCGGTGTCCGGGCCGACATAAACCACCTGGGGGTCCATGATCTGGCCGATGGGGGTGTCAGGGTCGGCGATGACCAGCTGACGGAGGCTGACGACCCCGACGAGCCGGTCGTTTTCGTCGATGACAAACAGGTAGTAAACGATGTCGGTGTCCGGCTTCTCCCGGCGCAGCAGGTTGATGGCGTCCTGGGCCGTCATCCAGGGCCGCAGAACCACCGGCACCGGCATCATCAGGCCGCCGGCGCTGGTGTCGGCGTAGGGGAGCAGCCGCTCCACATCGGCCCGCTCCTTCATCTGGCCCAGCACCTGCTCCGCCTCGCCGCGGGGAAGGTCGTGGAGGACGTCGGCGGCCACGTCCGAGTCGACCTCATCCAGGACCCGGGAGAGGGTTCCCAACTCCAGCCGGGCGGTCAGCTCCTTCCGGTCCTCCTCATCCAGGTACTCGAGGATCTCCCCAACCTCCTCCGGGCTAAGCAGGGTAAGGAGCAGGTTCTGGTCTGCCCGCTGGAGCTGGCAAAAAACCTCGGCCCGGTCGGCGGGGTGGAGGCGCTGGAGCGTCGCCACTGCCTCCGCCGGCTTGCCCTCCCGCAGGACGCGGCCGACGTTTTTGGCCAGTTCGTGGACCTGGGTATTTTCCACGGGCGGTTCTCCCGGGCGGCCGGGAAACGGCCGGGTTTAAGGTTTGGGGGCGTTATGGCGCGTTGTTAACGGCACGGACGGCCAGTTTAAGTTATAATCTACGACAATCACCGAGCGCAAACCCTGGGAGGTGTGAGCTTGGCCCTCTTCCTGACCGAAGCTGAAATCGCCGAACTTCTGCCCATGTCCGCCGCCTTAGAAGCCGTTGAAGGGGCCTTCAAGGCCCAGGGGCTCGGTTTGGCCGTCAACGAATCCCGCCGCCGGGTCCGAACCCCCAACGGTATGCTCCACGTGATGGCCGGCGCCCTTCTGCCCGCCGGCCTCATCGGCTTTAAGGCTTACACCACCTTCCGGGCCGGTGCCAAGTTTTTATTCCTGCTTTATAGCGCCGAAGACGGCCGGCTGCTGGCGGTTATGCAGGCTGACAAGCTTGGCCAAATCCGCACCGGGGCGGCCAGCGGGGTGGCCACCAAATACCTGGCCCGGCCGGACGCCTCGGTGCTGGGGGTAATTGGGGCCGGCTGGCAGGCCGAGAGCCAGGTGGAGGCCATCTGCCAAGTTCGGCCCGTAAAGCTGGTTAAGGTCTACAGCCGAACGCCCCAGCGGCGGACGGACTTTGCTGACCGGGTAGGCCAACGCCTTGGAGTCCGGGTTGAGGCGGTGGAATCGGCCCTGGATGCGGTAAAGGATGCCGACATTGTGGTCACCATTACTACCAGCCGGGAGCCGGTTCTCCTCGGCGAATGGCTCCGGCCGGGAATGCACATCAACGCCGCCGGCAGCAACAGCCTTCTGAGGCGGGAGCTAGACGACGAGGCCGTCAGGCGGGCCGACCTCATCTTCGTGGACTCGAAGGACCAGGCCCGGATTGAGTCGGGCGACCTGCTGGGTCCCACCGAACGGGGGCTTATAAGCTGGGAGGCTGTCTACGAGCTGGGCCAGGTGGTGGCCGGTTTCCACCCGGGCCGGCAGTCGGCCGACCAGATCACCCTCTTCGAGTCCCACGGCCTGGCCATCTGGGACGTGGCGGTGGCCGGGGTCGCCTACGAGCGGGCCCGGGAAAAGGGGGGCGGCCGGGAGGTCGAGCTTTAAAGCCGCTGGTCCTGCCTTATCCACGGCCAGAACCGCCGCCGGTGGATAAGGCCCTTGCCTGCCGTCCCGGCCTGTGATATTCCCGGGGTGATGGGTCTTTCCAGACGCGACTTTCTGCGTCTAGCGGTGGGGAGCGGTTTGGCCGTGGGCCTCGGGGGCCTGGCCCACGCCGAAAGTCCGCCCGTCGTGGAGGTTCGCTCAAGCCGGGTCACCGTTAAGGATGTGCGCGCCCGGGCCGCCGCCCGGGGCCTTTCCATCCTGAGCCGGTCGGAGTACATCTCCGAGGTCTACCGGGCCGACCGGACCTTCGACGCGGTGGGTGCCTTCTGGAAGGGCCGGATTCGCTCCCTGGCGGTGCAGGTTAGCCGGGACGGCTCCGACTGGTCCCCGTGGTACGAGGTTATCGTTGGGACCCATGGGCCCACGGCCGGCGAGTATGGTGAGCTCATCGTCACCGGGGATGCCCGCTACCTGCGGTTTAAGCTTGGACTGGGCGACGGGACCGATGCCGACATCCTTAATTTCGAGCTGATCGATTCCGGGCCCGGCCCCAGCACCAAGGACATCGTCAACGGCAAGGCCGGGCTGATGGCCCCCCTGGATGCCCCGGGGCAGCGGATCATCTCTCGGGCCGAGTGGGGGGCCGACGAGCGGCTGCGCTTCGACGAAAACGGCCAGGAGATCTGGCCCCGCCAGTATCACGTCATTAAAAAGGCCATCATCCACCACACCGTCACCCGTAACGGCGACTGGAACCCGGCGGCCACGGTCCGGGCCATCTACTATTACCACGCCAAGGTCTTAGGCTGGGGGGACATCGGCTATAACTACCTGGTAGACCAGCAGGGCAACGTCTACGAGGGTCGCTGGGGCGGAGCCGGAGTGCAGGGGGGCCACGCCGCCTACGGCCCCGACGCCAACGGCAACATGGGGCCCAATTATAACCCCGGGAGCGTGGGCATTGCCGTCCTGGGCAACTACGAGGGCGAGCCGCCCCCAAGCGACGCCCGCCTCGGCCTCGACAAGGCCCTGGCCTGGAAGCTGGGGGCCTGGCAGATCGACCCGACCGGACGGGGACCATTTGTAGATAAGGACCTGCCCAACATCTGTGCCCACCGGGACTGCCAGCCGCCCAACGTGCCGGTGCCCTGGCGCAACGGCGGGACGCTGTGCAACGGCACGGCCTTTTACCGGCAGATGGATACCGTCCGGGGCGAGACGGCCGAGTGGGTTCGGCGCCTCCCGGCCCGCCCCCCCGATTACGACATTCCGGGCGGCCATTTCTTTACCCAGACCAATGGCCGGGGCGGGGCGGGGGGCACCGGGTACTCGGTAACCAATGCCGACGGCATCCGGTTCTGGGATGAGTTCCGGCGGCTGGGTGGGGTCCAGGCCGTGGGGTACCCCATCTCCCGGCGGTTCAGCTGGAACGGCTTTATCTGCCAGGCTTTCCAGCGGGTGGTCTTCCAGTGGCGGCCGGAGGTGGGCCGGGTCTACTTCGTGAACGTCTTCGACCTGCTCAGCGAGGCCGGCAAGGACGGCTGGCTGGAAAGTCAGCGCAACGTTCCCCGGCCCTTTGACACGTCCCCCGACACGGGTCTGCCGTGGGGTGAGGTCGTGCGAAGGCACCTCAGCATCCTAGATAACAACCCGACCTTGAAGGCGCGATACTTTGCGGAGAGCGACCCGATCCTGTATTTCGGGCTGCCGATGTCTTACGCCGACTACGGTCCGGTGGCGGTGGTCCGGTGCCAGCGGGCCGTATTACAGCACTGGAAAGTGAAGACCCCATGGTCAAATCCCGGCGACGTGCTCGTGGCCAACGGGGGCGACGTGGCCAAAGAGGCCGGTCTCCTGCCCACCCGGGCCATCGTGCCCGAGGACCCGCCCTACCCCTGGGTGAACAGCTAGGCCGCACCGCCGTACTAGTCGCCCTGGTCCTGCTTTTCGGGATTCTGGTGGGCTTACTGGCCTGGGGTGCCCTCTTCTCCAGCCAGGGACCCCTCCGGCTGCTGCAGCCGGCCCCCACCGCAACCCCAACCCCCCGGCCCCTGGCCACTCCGGCCTCCCCGACCCCAACCCGGACCCCCACTCCGCTCCCCACCGGCCAGGGGCTCGCCGC
>PSKS01000051.1:0-17364 GCA_040289115.1 Chloroflexota bacterium | reverse complement strand
CCGCCACCACGGCCTGGAGCCGGCCGTCCACCTTGGTATCCACCCGGGAGACGAAGAACGACGCCACCGACACCACCCGGTCCACCGGCTCCCCGGCGGCCAGCCGCCGTTCCAGGCCCCGGAGGTAGGCGTCGGCCGCCGCCAGGTAGCGGTCAACCGAGAAGAGCAAGGTGACATTAACGTTGATGCCGGCGGCCACCGCCTCGGTGATGGCCGCCATTCCCGGCTGGGTCCCCGGAATCTTAATCATCAGATTCGGCCGGTCAACCCGCCGCCAGAGCCGGACGGCTTGGGCCACGGTGCCGGCGGGGTCGTAGGCGAGGGCCGGGTCGACCTCGAGGCTCACGTAGCCGTCGGCACCCCCCGTGGCCTCGTAGACCGGCCGCAGAAGGTCGGCCGCCGCCCGGATGTCCTCAACCACCAGGGCCTCGTAGACTTCCCCGGGGCCGAGGCCTAACCGGCTGAGGCGGATTATGTCGGGCAGGTAGTCGTCCGACCTGGCCACGGCCTGCTCGAAGATGGTGGGATTGGAGGTCACACCGGTGACCTCCCCTCGCCGGACCATCCCCGCCAGCTCCCCGGAGGTTATGAGCCCCCGGCTCAAGTCATCCAGCCAGACCGCCTGGCCAAGGCGCCGGAGCTCCGCAATCGGGTTGCTCATCCTACTTCCTCCCTAACATCGCTACCCCAAATCTACCGGACCATTGTGACAAAAATCACATACTAGGGGATAAAGTTTGGGGCGCTTTCGGGTGAAATTTGACTACCCGTTCGGGTAAAAAGGGGGAGTTTAGTGGGCGTCGTCGCTGGTGAAGGCCCGGTGGTGGCGCAGGTACCAGCTTACGGCCTCGGTCCGGTTAGCCACGCCCAGCTTGCGAAAGAGGTTTTTAAGATAGTACTTAACGGTGTTTGGGGAGACGCTCAGGGCCTGGGCCACCTCCTGGTTGCTACGGCCCTCGGCCAGCAGGTTAAGGAGCCTGCGGTCCAGGTCCGTAAGCCCCACGCCCGGCTGGAGCCAGCGTCGGGCGCTGCGGGGGAAGACCAGCTGGCCCTCAAGCACCTGCCGGACGGCGTTCACTACCTGAGCCGGCGGGTCGGTTTTCAGGACGAAGCCTTCGGCCCCGGCCTGGACCACGGCCCGGACGGTCTCGGCGTCCACGAAGGCGCTGAGGACCACCACGTGGGGGGCGGGATCAAGGGCCTTGATCCGGCGCAGACATTCAAGGCCGTTTATTCCCGGCAGTTGCAGGTCCAGGACGACCAGGTCTGGCCGAAACTGGCGAACCTGGTCCAGGAGCTGGCGGCCGTCGGTGGCGGTGGCGATAACTTTGAAGCCCGGCTGGCCGTCCAGGAGGGTGCGGAGGGCCTCCAGGACCAGGGGATGGTCGTCGGCCAGGATGATTCGGGCCGCGGCCTCAGGCACCGGTAGGAACCTCCACCCGGATGCGGGTCCCCCGGCCAGGGGCACTCTCCACCGCAAAGACCCCTCCCACCAGGAGGGCCCGCTCCCGCATGCCCCGTAGGCCGATGTGGGCCCCGTCTTCGGTCGCCTGTGGACCTTCCAGGGGTGGGGGCACGAAGCCGGGGCCCTGGTCGATTACCTCTAGGGAGATGGACCGCTTCGTCGCCCGGACGGTGACCTCCACCTCCGGGACCCGGGCGTGGCGGTGGGCGTTGCTCAGGGCCTCCTGGAGGATCCGGTAAAGGGCGATGCGGGCCGGCAGGGAGACGGGGGGCAGGGATGGTGGGCAGCGGAAGACAACCGTCTGGCCGGTGACGTCCTCGTGCTGGGCGACCAGGTCCTCCAGGACCCGGGCCAGGTCCCGCTGGCTGAAGAGGGGCGAGCGGAAGACGCCCAGCAGGTTACGGATGTCGGCAAGGGCCAGCTCGGTCTGGCGAACGGCCCGCTCCAGCTCGGCGGCCAGCTCCGGCCTGTCGGAAAGGCGGCCCTGCAGGGCCGTGAGCCGGCCCAGAACCGCAAAAAGGGTCTGAACCGGCCCGTCGTGGATGTCCAGGACGATGCGCTGGAGCTCCTCTTCCGTCACGGCCAGGAGACGCCGGGCGGCCTGCTGCCGGCCGGAGGAGCGGGCCGGGCGACTTAGTCTTTTTGGTTCCCTTGGTTGTGCCGGTTGCAAGGTCAACTATCCCCCTGCTGAGTAAAATCCGGCCGAAACTTTCCGCCTTTGGGGAACCGCGCCTTTGCCGGGGGCAGAAACCTACCCCGCCAACCACGCCGCGTCGTTCTAACCATAATATTACACCATATACACCCGCAGGCAAACCGGCCTCACGGCCCCGGTAAGGGAATACCTTTTCAAGACCTGCGATAATTGTGGTTTAACCGTGGTGCCTGGAGGGGACAGATTCGTTTCGGAGACAGCCCTTTTTCAAAGCCCCATAACGGGCAAGCCCTGTGCCACCGTAGGCTCGATGCGGTTGCGCAGGAGGCCTTTGGGCAGGCTGCGCCTCTCCTCGACGGGCATGATCACCGCCGCTGGCCCTCCTGCCAAGCCCTGCCCGGCAGCAGGCTCTGGGCCCCTGCCCTCTTTAGCAGCCCATGGGCCACTTGCCAGGGACGATGCCCCAGGCCCGCACCGCCTTGTCTCCAGCCCGGTGCGCGGCGCCAGACGGAAGCCGTGCGGGAGGCGGTCTTAAGCCTGGCTACCGGCAATGGACCATTCGGCTGGGAGGGGGCTTCCCGCCACAAGCCCCCGGCGGAGTTTAAAGTCTGGTTTGATTAAGAGTCAACCCTGAGAAAGCCCAAATCCTGTATATTGTGTCCATTGCTTCCAACAAGCACAATATATTGGGTTGACTAGTCGCCATTTTTGTCTACTGGGTACATGGAGCCCAGGGGATAACCCACCGAATTCCCACCAGGTGAGGCCCCGGGCGGGGCCGCCTCGAAACTGGCGCAAGCTCGGTTTGGTAAACCGCACCAAATGGGAGGCACGGTCGGGGCCCTTAAGCCCCGCCGATAACCCCGGGTCCCGGGGGCCGGCACGGCGCAACCGGCCTTGCCGGCGATTGCAACTCCACAGTATAAAATAGCAGGGTTAGCATGCCAACCGGTACCGGAAGAGCCCACAAATGGGCGCCGGCGGCAGGGCATCCCTCCCGTGACCTGGTTAGAGGGAGGGCACGCCGTTTATGGTAAGGGATACGGACGAACAGGAAACCTCACCCTCGCGCCCCCCGGAGGCGTCGGGCAGCGGACCGCAACTTCTGATCCGGCCGGGTACCCGGGTTCAGCTAAGACCAGAAGGCGATATCGCTGAGGTTTACCGTTTCCAGGAGCAAGGTGGACAGTTCCTGGTCGGCCTGATCCTGGAAGAGACAAAGGAGGCTAAGACCTTCATCTTCACTCCTGAGGAGCTTCTCAGCCGCTTGCAAGTTCTGCCGGGGCTGGCAGCGGCCCCGCCGCTGCCGTGGAATCAGGTCGTGGCTTTCGTGGAGGCCCTGCGGATGCGCCTGGCCTACGCCTTCGATCCCCACTACGCCGTCAGCGTCACCCAGGTGGACCTCCTCCCCCACCAGGTGGACGCGGTCTACCGTCACATCCTCCCGCAGCCGCAGGTGCGTTTCCTTCTGGCGGACGACCCCGGGCTCGGCAAGACCATCATGGCCGGGCTGGTCTTGAAGGAGCTGAAGGCCCGGGGCCTTGTGCGCACCGTCCTCATCGTCGTCCCGGCCCACCTTTTGGACCAGTGGCAACGGGAGCTCTCGGAGTGGTTCCGGGAGGACTTCACCATCCTCAACCGCACGGTGATGCGGAATCTGTTGACCGATGACTTCTTCGCCCGCAACCCGCAGGTCCTGGTCTCGATGGACTTCGCCCGGCAAGATGAGGTGCGGGACCTGCTGGCCCGCCGCAGTTGGGATCTGCTTATCGTGGACGAAGCTCACAAATTTTCCGCGGCGCGCTATGGCAACAAGGTCTACAAAACCAAGCGCTATCAGTTGGGAGAGGCGCTGGCGCGGCGTGCGACCCACGTGCTCCTGCTCACGGCCACGCCCCATAAGGGCGATGACGAAGCCTATTTCCTGCTTCTGGACCTGCTCCAGCCCCGCCTCTTCGCCCGGGCCGAGGACCTAAAGGCGGCCGCCAAAGGGAATGGCTTGCCCTTCGTGCTGCGGCGTTCCAAGGAGCAGGTCACCGACCTGGAGGGCAGGCCCCTCTTCAAAAAGCGGGAGGTCAAGACCCTGGCGGTGACGTTGACGGAGGCGGAAAGGCGGCTCTACGACGCCGTCACCGCCTATGTCCGCCGCTGGTATCAGGTGGTGAGCGGGAAGACCGACCGCAGGAGCCGCAACATCGCCCTGGCCCTCATCGTCCTGCAACGGCGCCTCTCCTCCAGTCTTTTCGCCGTGCGAGAGTCCCTGCGCCGCCGCCGCGCCAAGCTCCAGAACCTCCTTCAGGAATGGGAGCGGCGCCTGGAGGAGGAGGAAGGCCTGCCCGTGCTGGACGACGATGCCTGGGAGGACCTGCAGGAGCAGACCGCCTCCGAATGGGAGGGCTTCCAGGAACATCTGGAGGGCCTGACCGCCGCCCAGACGCCGGAGGAGCTGCGCGCGGAGCTCCAGGAACTGGACGGGCTCATCCAGCTGGCGCTGGAAGCCGAAAAGGCCGGGGAGGAGGCCAAGGTCAACGAGCTCCGTCGGGTCGTGGAAGAACGGCTGCGCCACCATCCCGACGAGAAACTCATCGTGTTCACCGAGTTCAAGGACACGCTGGTCGCCCTCGAGCGCAAGATGCGGGAGTGGGGCTTTCCCGTCGCCGTGATCCACGGCGGGATGAACCTTCAGGCGCGCATCGAGCAGGAACGCCGCTTCCGCGACCAGGTGCAGGTGCTCATCGGCACCGACGCCGCGGGCGAGGGCCTTAACCTCCAGTTCGCCCGCCTGATGGTCAACTTCGACCTACCCTGGAACCCCAACCGGCTGGAACAGCGGATGGGGCGCATCCACCGCTACGGCCAGAAACGGGACTGTTACGTCTTCAACATGCTCTACCCCGAGACCCGCGAGGGGAGGGTGCTGGAGCAGCTGCTGGAAAAACTGGAGCGGATGCGGGAGCGCCTGGGCGACAGCGTCTACGACGTCATCGGGCACCTGCTGGAAGGGGTGCGCCTGGAAGAGCTGATCATGCAGGCCATCCTGCGCCAGGACACCGCGGAAGCGGAGCGGGCGATCGTAGATGTGGAGCGCCGTCTGGAGGAGCACCGCCGTGCCCTGGAGGAGAGCGCCCTGGCAGGGCACCACATCGACCTCTCGTCGGTGCTGGCCGATGCGCGCGATTCCTTGCAGAAGCGCCTCGTCCCCTGGGACGTGGAGCGCTTTGCGCGCCTCGTGGTGCCTCTGGTGGGCGGGAAGATCGAATCCCTCAAGCAGCCGGGCGTGTTCTCCCTCCGCCTCCCGACCACCTTCCTGCGCCAGCACCACCTGGCCCACGATGCTTTCGCCCGGGGGGTGCGCGTCGCCTTCGAGCGGCGAACCGCCCGCCACGCCGGGGCCGAGTTCTTCGCCCCCGGCCACCCCGTCCTGGACGCCCTCTGCGACCACTTTCTGCAAAAGAGTCGGCCCGTCAAAGGGGTGGTCGTCCACCCCGGCGGCGAGGAGGGCATCCTCTGGTTCTTCCGGGGAAGCGTCCAAGATGCGGCCGGACGGCCGGTCCTGGAACGCCTGCTGGCGCTCCTCTGGGACGCAAAGACGGGGGAGATCCGGGAGGTGGACCCCCGCCTCCTCTGGGACACCCGCCCCTGGCCAGAGAGCGCTCCCCCTCCCGCCGCGCTGCTGGACAGCCTCGAGCAGAGCGAAAAGCAGGTCCGCCAGTGGGTGCTCGGTCACCTGGACCGCCTCCGCCAGGAGGCGCAGGGGCGCCGCGAGCGGGAAGTGAGCATCAAGCGGCAGTGGCTGGAGAAGTCCTTTGATCATCTCATCGCCGAGTCGAACGCCAAACTCATTGACTACGACCGCCGGGCCGAGCGGGGCGAGGAGATGCGCATCGCCATCCAGCAGGAGGAGGAGAACTTAAAGCGGCTGGTCCGCGAAAAGCAGGAGCGCCTCGGCGCGCTGGAATTGGAGCGCACCCTCTCCGTCCTGGAGCCGCAGCTGGAGGCCGTTGTCCTCGTCTGCCCGGAACCGAAACCCGAGGAGGAACCGGCGGTTCCCGCCGATGTCCGCCGCCTCGAGGCCATCGGCATGGCGGTGGCCCTGCGCTACGAGCGGGAGCAGGGGCGAGAGCCCCACGACGTCTCCAAAGAATATCTCGGCTACGACATCCGCTCCGAGGGGAAGGGCGAGGTGCGCTTGATCGAGGTCAAGGCCTTCGCCACCACGGGCGACGTTCGCCTCACCCCCCACGAGTGGCAGATGGCCCAGCGCCTCGGCGAGGCCTACTGGCTCTACGTGGTGGAGAATGCCGCCTCCGAACCCGTCTTGCACACCATTCAGAACCCGGCGAAAAAATACCGGCCGGAAGGGATCGTGGATGTAGTGGAGTACGTCGTGAGGAACTGGAGGGAGACAGACCATGAAGCAAGACCGGCTCATTGAGCTGACCCTGCCCGTGAAGGCGCTCTCCGGGGAGGGCGCCCGGGAGAAGGCCATCCGCCACGGCCACATCTCCACCCTCCATGTCTGGTGGGCGCGGCGACCCCTGACCGTCTCCCGGGCGGCGGTCTTCGCCAGTCTTTTGCCCGCCGACGCCATGGACGAGGTTGGTTTTGAGAAGTTCGTCGCCAATTTGTGCCGGTGGGAGGTCCACGACGGCGACCCCGCCGGCCGGTATCTTCTGGAGCAGGCCCGGGCGCTGATCCGCAAGTATTACCCCGATGGTCCCCCGAAGGTGCTGGACCCCTTTGCCGGGGGCGGCTCCATCCCCTTGGAGGCGCTGCGCCTGGGCTGCGAGGCCCACGCCGTGGAATACAATCCCGTGGCGTATCTCATCCTGAAGGCAACCATCGAGTACCCGCAGCGGTACGGGCGGAAACTGGCCGCGGATGTGCGCCGCTGGGGGGAGTGGGTGCTGGCGCAGGCCCGCCGGGAACTTCAGGCGTTCTACCCGCCAGGACCTGGCGGCGAGACGGTGGTGGCCTACATCTGGAGCCGCACCATCCGCTGCCCCAACCCGAGCTGCGGGTCGGAGATCCCCCTCTTCCGCCAGTTCTGGCTGGCCCGCAAGCCCAACAAGAAGGTCGCCCTGCATCCGGTGGTGGACCGCGAGGCGAAGCAGGTAGACTTTGTGGTGCGGGAGGGCGAAGCGCTGGAGGCGGCGATGAACGGGGGCTTTGATCCCTCGCAGGGCACGGTGGCGCGCGCCAACGCCCGGTGTCTGGTGTGCCATACCGCAGCGGCCGACAAATACGTGCGCCAGGAGGCCAAGGAAGGGCGGATGGGCCACCGGCTGGTGGCCCTGGTCACCACCCACGGGAAGGGCAGCGGCCGCAACTACCACATCGCCCGCCCCGAAGACCGGGAGGCCTTTGAAAAGGCCGCCCGGCGCCTGGCGGAACTCCAGAAACAGCCCAGCCCCTGGCCGGGCGGCCTCCCTTGGGTGCCCGAGGAGCCGATGGACCAGGACAATCCGAATATCGTGAGCGGGCGGGGGTATGGGATCAAGCAATGGCATGAACTTTTCAACCCCCGCCAGCTGCTGGCGCTGGTGACCTTCGGCCGGTGGGTGCGGGAGGCCATCCGCGCGGTGCAACAGGAAACGGGCGACCCCGACTACGCCAAAGCCGTGGGAACGTATCTGGCGTTTGTCTTTGACTTTCTGCTCAACAATACATCGCTCCTTTGTAGTTGGCATGTGACGGGTGAAAAGATGCGCACAACATTCGCAGGTCATCATCTCCACATGGTTTGGGATTATGCCGAAGTGAACCCATTCAGCGACACGACGGGGAACTGGCAGGCAGGTGTTGACTGGGTCTCGAAAGTGATCGAGCGAGAGGCCAAGGTTGGGGGAAAAGGCAACGCTTACTGGACCTCGGCCAATGCTCTCCCCTACCCGGACGCCTCTTTGGACGCCATCATCACCGACCCGCCCTACTACGACAACGTGCCCTACGCCGACCTATCGGACTTCTTCTATGTCTGGCTCAAGCGCACCGTGGGCGACCTGTATCCCGAGGCCTTCCGGTGGGAGCTCACGCCCAAGGACGAGGAGGCGGTGGTGAACCCCGCCCGCTTCGGCGGCGGAAAGCAAGGCGAAGCGGTCGCCCGCCGCCACTACGAGCGGCTGATGGGCGAGGCCTTCCGGGAGATGCACCGCGTCCTCAAGCCCGAGGGCATCGCCCTGGTCATGTTCACCCACCGCTCCACCGCCGCCTGGGAATCCCTCATCCGGAGCCTCCTCTCCGCCGGGCTCTACCCCACCGCCTCCTGGGCGGTGCACACGGAGATGGAGACGAGCACCCACCAGCGGGGCAAGGGGGCGGTGCGCAGCACGATTCTCATGGCCTGCCGCAAACGCCAGCAAAACGGCATCGGCTGGGATCATCAGATTCGGGACGAGCTCCAGCGGGTGGTGCGGGAGCGCTTAGAGCACTTCTGGCAGGCGGGCCTGCGGGGGGCGGACTTCTTCATCTCGGCCATCGGGCCGGCGGTGGGCGTCTTCGGTCGCTACGAGCGGGTGCTGCGGCCCGACGGGCGGGAGGTGGACGTGGGCGACCTCCTGGACGAGGTGCGGGCGCTGGCGGCGGACTATGCCCTGGAGCGGCTGGGCCGGGACCTGGGGCTGGTGGATGCCCCCACCCGCTTCTACGTGCTCTGGCGCTGGGCTTACGGCGGGGAGGTCCTGGAGTTCGACGAGGCCAATAAACTGGCCAAGTCCCTGGGGGCGGAGCTGGACGAGCTGGCGGAGCGGTATCGGCTGATAAAGCGCCAGAAGGAGACGGTCGCCCTGCCGGACTTTTTGACCCGGCTGAAGGACGACGCCCTCTCCCGGCCCGTCCACCGGGCGATAGAGGATGGGAAACTGGGCGAGCTCCCGCTCATCGACGCCCTCCACCTGGCCCTCTTTTTCTGGCGGCGCGGGGGGCGGCAGGAACTGACGAGCCTCCTGGCGGTGGGCCGCTTTGCGAAGGAGGACCACACCTTCTGGCTTGTGGCCCAGGCGCTGTACGAGGTGGAGCGGGAGGCGGCGGGCCTCGCCGAAGAGACCACCGCCCTGGGGCAGATGCTCCCCGCTCAGGCCTCGCTGGTACGGGAGGCCAAAGAGGTGACGGAGGCCGGAAGACAGTTACGGCTGGAATTTGACTAACTGTGGAGGTGTCCGCCATGAGCAAGCGCGTGTGGGAGGTCTGCGAGCCCCATCCCGACGTCTTCGCGCGGGATATCGACCCGTCGATGTTCGCGGCCAGCCTGGACGCGGTGGAACGGGGGACCGCCGACCCCGATTACACCGACCCGGAGCGCTTTTTCGCCAAGACCTTCATGACCCGCAGCCTGGAGAACGTGCTGGAGGGGGTGCTGGCGCGCCTTTTGGGGCAACCCGGCCGGGGCGCGCCCCTGCTGCGACTGGAGACCCCCTTCGGCGGCGGCAAGACCCACACCATGGTGGCCCTCTACCATTTGGTGAAATCCCCCGAGGCGGCGGAAGCCACCGAGGTCGGTCAGCGCCTGGCCGAGCGCCTGAACGTGCGGCAGCTCCCCCGAAACGTGCGCGTGGCCGTGCTGGACGGCGTGGCCCTGGATGTGCGCGGGCGCCGCGCCGACGGCCTCACCGTCCAAACCCTCTGGGGGGAGCTCGCCTGGCGGCTGGGCGGGAGGACCTTCTACGAGGCGGTGCGGGACGCCGACGAGGCCCGCGTCCCGCCGGGGCAACCCGCGCTGGCGGAGCTGCTGCGCCGGGCCCAGCCCGTCCTGATTCTCATGGATGAGGTGCTCCACTACCTGGCCTTGGCCCGGGCCGTCAAGGTGGGGGACAGCAACCTGATGGAGCAGACGGCCTCCTTCCTGCGGGCGCTTACGGCCGCGGTGGTCGAGACGCCCGAGGCGGTCCTGGTCGTGTCGCTGCCCGCTTCCTCCCTGGAGGTCTCCATGGAAGACCGCGAGCAGGCCGAGCGGATGTTCCAGCACCTGCGCAAGGTGCTGGGCCGCGCCGAACTCATCGAAACCCCCGTGGCGCAGGACGAGGTCTTTGGAGTTCTCAAGCGCCGTCTTTTCCAGAGCGTGGGCAGCGACAAGCAGGCCCGGCAGTCCGTGGAGGCTTTCTCTGGTTATTACAGCGAATTTGCCCGCTTCTTTCCGGAGCGGCTCCGCAGCCCCCAGTATCGGGAGCGGATGCGTGAGGCCTACCCGTTTCATCCGGAGCTGGTGGACCTGCTCTACCAGCGCTGGGGTCCGCATCCGCAGTTCCAGCGCACCCGGGGCGCCCTGCGTCTGCTGGCGCTGGTGCTCCGGCGTTTATGGAACCAGCGCCCCGGCTCGGCCTATCTCATCCAGCCCCACCACATCGACCTGGCCGACCGCCACATCCGCGCCGAGGTGGTGCGCCTGTTGGACGGGGCCTTTGACGCCATCGCCACGGGGGATGTGCTCACGCGCGCCCGGGAGATCGACCGGGAGCTGGGCGGCGACTACTACCGGGAGGAGCTGGCCAAGGGGGCGGCCAACTGCGCCTTCCTCTACAGCGTCTCGGCGGGTGCGGAGTTTGTGGGCGCAACGGAAGAGGAGCTGCGGGTGGCCCTGCTCCGCCCCCCGATCAACCCGGCCCAGGTGAGCGAGGTGCTGGGGCGGCTGCGGAGCAACCTCTGGTTTCTGCGCTATCGCGACCAGCGCTACTTCTTCACCGCCAAGCCCAACCTAAACAAGGTCATCCTAGACCACGAGCAGCAGGTCTCCGAAGAGCGGGTCGAGGAGGCGCTTCTGGAGCGCCTCAAGGCCATCAGCGGCTCCGGCAAGTCCTCGCTCCACGTGGTCGTAGCCTCCTTGCCTGAAGAGAGCGTGCCCGATCCCACCCAGGCGACGCTGGTGCTCTTGCCCCTCTCCCTCGGGGACCCGGAACAGGCCCAGGCCTGGATGAAGCGGGTGGTGGAAAGGACCACGCGGCGGAACCTGCTGGTGTTCCTGGCGCCGGAAAGGGGGAGCGAGGGCCGGCTGCGGGCGGCGGCCAAGCGCCTGTTGGCCCTGAAGGATGTGCAAAAGGCCGCGGTCTTCCGGGAGCTGGATCCCGAGGACAAAAAGGAGGTCGACGACCAGGTCAAGGAACAGGAGACCAAAGTGAAGGAATGGCTCTTCGCCGCCTACAACCGGCTCTATCGGCCTTCGCCGGAGGGGATTCGAGAACTGCGGGTGATGCTCAAGCGCGACGCCACCCTCGCCGAGGCGGCGGAGACCGCCCTCAAAGAGCGCGGGGAGCTCATCGAGTCCCTCAGCCCCGAGTATCTGCTCAATGCGATGGACACACGGGAGCGCCCCATATCGGTGGCGGAGATCGAGACGGTTCTCAGCGGCGCGCCGGGTCAGCCCGTGGTGACGAAGCCCAAGGAGGCCATCGCCAGGGCAGTGCGGGAAGGGGTGGAGAAAGGCGTTTTTGCCGTGGAGGTCGAGGGGAAGCGCTTCCAGGGGGAGAGCATCCCCGACGACATTCTGTCGAATCCAGGCGCTAAGGTCGTTCCGGTGGAGCCGGTGGAACGGCCCGGGCCCGAGCCGAAGACCGGTCCGGTGCGCGTTCATTTGACCCTGGAGCTCCCGGCCCGAAACGCGTACCCCCTACGAAAACTGTTGGAGCACCTGCAGAGCACGGACGCGCACATTAAGGTTCAGGTCAGCGATGACCGGGGGAGCCTGGCCAGGAAGCGGCGGGAGCTGGAAGATTTGCTTAAAGATTACGGAATTGCGTATGATTGGAAAGAAGGCGGCGAGGAATAGCGCTCACGGCGGCGAGCGCCCCCGAGGCCTTCGAGAAGATGGGCGGCCGAGGTAGGATGATAAGATGCAGGGCATTACCTGATGGCCCCTGTTGGGAGCTAGTCTTCTGCAAACAAAGTAAAGTAGGGTAACGCGATGCAAAACCTGGAAGATCGGCTCGTGAGTCGGCGAAGTTTTCTGTGTGCCCTGCTGGGCCTCGGTTTGGCGGGGCCTTTATCCGGTTGCTTACCCGTTGCCGGGACTTCTGTCCAGCCGGCCAGACCTACCCCGGTCGGACCCGCAGGTCAGCTCACGGTGGCCATGCCCTTCCGGGTCGTGGCCATCGACCCCCACGGGGCCCAGGGGGTGGAACGGTCAACTTTAACGGTGGCCCGCCACATCTTTGACACGCTAGTATTCAGGGACCCGTTCACCGGTAACTACAAACCTGCCCTGGCTATCGAATGGTCGATCCCAGACCAGAACACCTGGGTTTTCACCTTGCGACCTGACGTCCGCTACCATGATGGCTCACGACTGACCTCGGCCGATGTTAAGGCCTGCATCGAGCGTGTGCTTGCCCTAAAGGGCCCACCTGCGCCCCTCTGGGCTGCCCTTGAGGCTGTCGAGACGCCCGACGAGCGGACGGTGCGCATCCGCACCAGGACTCCGGTGGGCACCATGTTGGCCAATCTTGCCCTCCTTTACATCGCCCCGGCGTCGCGAGTCAATGCTGAAGGATTTTTCAACAACCCAGTAGGTACTGGGCCGTTCAAGTTCGTCTCCTGGCGACGGGATGCGGAGATACGGCTTGAGGCCAACACTAACTACTGGGGCGAACCCCCGGGAGTCCAGACCCTGGTTTTCAAGGACATACCGGAGGTTGCGGGGAGGGTTACCGCTTTGGAGACTGGGGAGGTCGACTTCACCTATGGGCTTCCCCCGGACCAGCTTCCGGCCCTTCGGCGCAATCCGGAGCTGGAGCTGGTATCTGTCGCGTCTTACACATACTATTTCGTCTGGTTTAACCACCAGCGTCCGCCCTTCAACGACGTTCGGGTCCGCAAGGCAATGTGGCACGCCCTGGATATTGCGACCATGGCCCGGGACCTCCTTAAGGATGTGGGCAAACCGGCCCAGGCACCCATCCCGGAGACAGTGTTTGGATTCACCCCCCAGGCCCCATACGAGTACAATCCTGCTAGGGCTCGCCAGCTACTTCGGGAGGCCGGTTTTCCCGAGGGCTTCGAAACAACTATGCAGTGGAACCCTGGTTCCGGTCCTCAGGACCGAGAACTTGTTCAGGCCATGATATCTTACTGGAATGCAATTGGGGTAAAAGTTAAAAGTTTAGAAAAGGAGCGGGCCCAGTGGCTTAAAGACCTTCTTGACCTGAACTGGGACCTCAATTTTCAGACCAATTCCGTTCAGACGGGGGATGCCGACTTTACGCTCCGGCGTCTTTATCATTCGGGGGCTCGCCGCCTGGGCTACGCAAACCCGAACCTGGACCGGTTGCTCGATGAGGCGGCCACAACCCTGGACCAGCGACGGCGGCTTGATCTTTACGCCCAGGCCCAACGTATTCTCTGGGAAGAGGCTGTAGGGATCTTCCCCTTTGACCTTCTGGAAGTTTATGTGTTCCGCAAGCGGTTAAGCGGTTTTGTGCCGGAGCCTAGCGGGATCCCCAACTTTCGCCTGGTAAGGGTTCTCTGAGTGCATGGCCGCGTATGCTGCTAGGCGGCTTGCCCATTCGGTCTTAGTGCTGTGGGGAGCCCTCACTGTGATCTTCATCGCCATCCGGGTGGTTCCCGGCGACCCGGCCCTGGCCATTTTAGGCCCCGACGCCTCGCCAGCTGATCTGAGTGCCCTTAGGGCGCGCCTCGGCCTTGATAGGCCGATTGTTATCCAGTACCTGGAATACCTGGGGCGTACCGTTCGGCTGGACCTGGGTAATTCCATTCGGCTTGAAGCGCCGGTCCTTGGGGTCATCATGGAGCGTTTCCCCTTAACGGCCCTTCTGGCATTCACCGCTATCGTCCTGGCCGTAGGCTTGAGTTTCCCCTTAGGGATTCTGGCCGCCCTCAAACGCCATTCGGTCATTGATTCCGCCGTTTCCGCTTTCTCCCTGGTGGGGCAGTCGGTACCGAGCTTCTGGCTGGGGATTGTTCTCATTCTCATTTTTGCCAGGCAACTGCGGCTGCTTCCCAGTGCCGGAGCCGAATCCTGGAAGCATCTCATCTTGCCCAGTCTGACCCTGGCCCTCATTTTCACCGGCGTGCTAACCCGGCTGGTGCGCAGCGGCATGCTGGAAGTGCTGGCTGAAGATTATGTGAGGACTGCACATGCCAAAGGCCTAGCTCCTAGGCTGGTGGTCATCCGTCACGCCCTGCCCAACATGCTGATCCCGGTGGTGACGGTCATAGGCCTGCAACTGGGTCATCTGCTTGGGGGTGCTGTCATCATTGAGACGGTTTTCGGTTGGCCCGGGATCGGCCGGCTGCTAGTAGACGCGATCTTCCATCGAGATTACCCCCTGGTCCAGGGTGCCGTTTTCTTCATCACCGCCGGCTTCATTATCATCAACCTGATGGTGGACTTAAGCTACGGCTACTTGGACCCCAGGGTGAGGTTGAGCCGCAATGATTGATACCTTCGGCCTTCAGACCTTGCGGCCCACCCGGTCGGCACGTCGGGCTCTTTTTAGTTCGCTTCTGGTTCGGGCGCTACTGTTAGGAGTTTTTGCCTTGGCGGCCGTTCTAGGTCCTATTATAGTCCCCTACGATCACATTACGGTCCGAACTGCCGACCGTCTCAAGCCCCCTGGGTCCGTCTTGGTGGACGGCTCGGTTGCTTGGCTGGGTACAGACCAGGTGGGTCGGGACCTGTTGCCTCAGGTGCTGCAAGGGGCGCGCATCTCCCTGCTGGTGGCGCTAGCGACAGTGTTTCTGGCCGGTCTAATTGGTCTGGTGTGCGGCCTTGTGGCCGGTTTTTACGGGGGTGTGCCCGACACCGTCTTGATGCGGCTGGCAGACATCCAACTGGGCTTTCCGTCAATACTGTTGGCTATCCTCTTTGCGGCGGTCCTTGGCCCAAGCGTTGGCAACGTGGTCCTGTCCCTTACCCTAGCCCGCTGGGTCACATTCGCCCGAGTCGTTCGGGCTACAACCCTGACGGTGAAGGAGCGGGAATTCGTGCTGGCCGCCCGTGCCCTGGGGGCCTCCGACCCGCATATCCTTGCGCGGCACGTAATCCCGGCTGCCCTCGGCCCGCTACTGGTGATTGCCGCCGCCGAGGTTGGGCTGGTGATTCTGGCCGAAGCCTCATTAAGCTTCCTCGGGTTGGGAACACCCCCAGACCAACCCTCATGGGGCCTTATTATTGCTAACGGACGGGCCTATCTTAATACGGCGTGGTGGATATCCACCATTCCGGGCCTGGTCCTCAGCCTGCTCGTCATCGGCGTGGGGGCCTTCGGCGACCGGGTCCGGGATTACTTCGACCCTAGGCTTACCCCTCGCTAGCCAACTGCAGCTTCTGGGCAATCCGCTCCCCCAGGTAGACGCCCTGCTCGAGTAGGGTACGCTGGAGGGTTTCGATGGGTACCCGGCGCGGCGGTAGCTCCAAGTGGACCGCTAAAGCAGCGGCGGTACCGGCGGCCTGACCCAGCGCAAAAGCCGTAGGCATCACCCGGATAGCCCCGAGGGCCTCGTGGGTGGCCGAGACACAGCGTCCGGCCACAAGCAGGCCGTTCCGGTTGACAGGGACCAGGCACCGGTACGGTATCTCGTAGACGTTCGCCGAGGTCAGTTCCCCAGTGGCACCACCCCCAGAGCCGGTGGGGCTGTGTATATCGAATGGGTAACCGGCCAGGGCAATAACGTCGTCAAACTCCCGGCCCTGGGTGATGTCATCGGCCGTAAGGGTGTACTCGCCGAGGATGCGCCGGGTCTCCCGGACACCCACCTGGGTTGCCGTGTCCAGCAACCGGCAATTCTCAAGCCCCGGTAGCTTCTCCCTGAAGAACTGGAGCAGAAACAGGATCTGCCTACGACCCTCGATCTCGGCCCTGGTAAGGTCCCTGGGGTCGGTGCCGAAAACCCCCTGGATGCGGGTGGTATTGATGCGCCAGACACCTTTTTCTAAAGTTTTATACATCCCGATTCCTTCCCTGGGTATCAGGAATTCCCCCCGCTCCCGGGCTTCCCGAACCACGGAGGCAAAGGGACGCCTGTCCTCGGGGTGAGATACGATATACTCGGCGACACGTTCATCGTCAACCCCGGCTATCCGGAAAAACAAAGTCATAGGCTGAGTAAGGCCGTCTTGCGCCCGCCCCACTTCGAAGGGAACCCCAGCCCTGGCCGCTACGTCAGCGTCGGCCGTGCAGTCAACGACCACATGGGCTTGGAAGGCTTCTAACCCGGCTTTGTTGGCGACGACAACACCGACTACCGCGTCCCCCTCCATCATGACATCTACGATGAAACTGTGGTAAAGCAACTCGACCCCGGCTTCCAGGCACATCTCTTCGGCGACGAACTTCACCGCCTCGGGGTCAAACGGCGTGACCTTGTCATGGCCAAAGACAATAAAACCCGAATAAGGGCTTCCGGCCGGGACCTTCGACGGATGGATTGCGCCGCCAATGCCTTCCATCCGCAAAACCAGCTCTTCAAATATGCCCCGGATCAGCTGGTGTCGGCCGTCCAGGCTATACGAGGTCATAAATGGGCCCACCAGTGAAGCGGTAGCATTGCCGCCCAGAAAGCCGTAGCGCTCGATAAGCAGGGTTCGGGCACCGTTACGGGCACTGGCTACGGCCGCGGCGATGCCAGCCGGCCCGCCGCCAGCAACAATCACCTCGAAGTTATCGACGATAGTTACCTCTCTCCGATAGCTGATCCAACCTTTCATCGTCCATTGCCTCCGTACATGGACCGTCAGTAGAGTATACACTCGTGACCTGTAGATGGGCGATAAAAGGCGGTTACAGGCCAAGAGCACATGGGGCTTCGCCCGAACCGGAGGGCCAGTGCCGGCCCAAATAAACCTGTTCCGTCAAGGTCGGGCCCTTAAGGTTTCGAAAGCTCAGGCTCAAGACAGGCTCCTTAAGGCGTCGGACCAGTATCCCACCGCCAAGGTAAGTCATACCACGCCTCAGCACCTTCTCATCCGGCCTTATCATTAGCTCGGCTTTGCAGCCGGTCGGCTTTCTGGCAACATCTTCACCGCGGACACCTCAAAGGCATCCTGGTGAAGGCAGCAGCTCGGGCCCAGGCCGCCATCTTCAATGGATCCCGGGCCTTTAACGCCCACTCGGACGCGTAGCGGACGAAATCCCGAGTCTGCCCCCAGGTTATGGGATCCCGCGGCGGCCAGACCCGCTCCCGCCGTTCCGTGGCTTATCGTCGTTTATTTCACCTGCCCCGGTGAGGCTAACTTTGACAAACCTAACATAAACACAAAGCGTTTATGTTAGGTTTGTAAGACGCAACGTGCTGTCGG
>PSKS01000050.1:12873-17412 GCA_040289115.1 Chloroflexota bacterium | reverse complement strand
GTACTGGCCGCCGATTATCTGAAGGTTCACCCCATGGGCGTAGATGTTCTGGTGGGTCTTTTCGTCGAACTTTACCCCCCGCCATGGCATGATGATCTGGTCACCCGGAATGTCCGTCTCAAGCAAGGCCCTGCGGATGGCTTCGGGCTCAAGGGACTTCGCCCGGTTAATAGCGTCGGCCAGCACAAGCATTCCGGTAAATGGTGCCGCTACTAGGTCCGTCATGGTCCGGCCGGTCCGACTCCGGTAGAGCTCCGCCACCTTTCTGGCAATGGGCTTTTTCTCCGCGCTGTCTGGGGACCAGCCGGCCCTGGTTATAACATAGTCGCCGTCCCGGCCCAGCACCTTCGGGTACTCCGGGTCGACAAAGCCGGCGTTCTGGGCCAGGATCGCCTGCGGGACATAATCCAGCTGCTTGTACGTCCGCATGAAAAGGATGGCATCTGAGGTGTATGAGGCCTGGATCAGTACATCCGGATTGGCCGCCTTCACTCGCTGGACCTCGCTGGTAACATCAGAAGTATTAGCCGGGTAGGTGACCTCGACCACGACCTGGTAACCGTATTCCTGGGCGTACTGCTTGGTTATCTTGTTGACGTCCGTGCCCCAGAGGGTGTTTTCGTTTATGATTCCTAAGGTCCTGACCTTTATACCCCTGATTTTCTCGAGCTCCTTAAGGACATCAAAGAGATGCTTTCCGAAGATCCCGTCGTGGGGCCAGGTTCGGAAAAACCATTTAAAGCCCCGCTCCGTAAGGCTTGGGGAAGAAGAATACGGGGCCAAGTAGGGTATTCCCAGCCGTTCGGCAACCTGGGACGATGTGGCCGTTGCCGAACTCTGATAGGCCCCGATGAGGGCAACCACCTTCTCCTGGGTTATAAGCCGCTCGGCTTCGGCCTGCGCCTTTTCAGGCGAGCCGCCATGGTCCGCCCAGACCGCGGTGACCTTGGCTCCACCCAGATTAGATAGCCCCTCCTCCCGGGCGAGGGGCATGTCCAGGTCGTAGCGGCCGTTGATTACCTCCGCTGCCAGCTCAACCCCCGCCCGCAATTCCAGCCCCACGCTGGCTGTGGGCCCGGTGAGGGGCCAGATTACCCCGACCTTAACCTCCTTTGGGAACGATGGGGCCGGGGCCTGCTGGCCGACGGCCGGTGCCGGTGTGCCCGTCTGGGCGCAACCCACTGCCAGGCCACCCACAAGGCCGGCCAGACCCAAGTTAAATTGCCGTCGGGTTATCCGCCGAACCATTCCAGCTACTTCCTAGCCGAGATTTTTCATCAATAATAGTTACATGCGCAACCATGTTTCATTAAAAGATCGTAGCGCATAAAAGTTTCTGTGTCAATAGTATGCGGACTTGTCTTATAAAGCTGGGGCGAGGGTGTTGCGCTTGGGCCCACCTGGCCCCAGCCGCACGAAGGCCATTTGCGAGACTTTAGAAGCTATCTCGTAACCTGCCAAGATGAGTTATAATACGCCCATCTTGACCGGTGAGGTGAGCAATGGGCTCGAATCGAGCCGCTCCGTCCCCGGGGCCGGTATGGTTGTCCCTTTAAGGCCTTAACGGGAGGTGTGGATTCTCCGTACGGGCGCCCGCTGGAAAGACCGGCGTTTCCAGCGCTGGGTAAGGGCGGGGGTCATGGCCTTAGCCCAAGACCTAAAGGAGCGCGGCACCTTCGTGGTTGCCAAAAAGGGCGAAGGGGTGGGCAAAGGTTCGAAGGTCATGGCAATGGCAGACCGCGCTGGTCTTCCAGTGCTTGCCCGCATGAGGTGACCCTAAAAGCACGCTTTGCCCCGGACGGCTTAAGCAGCTTGGGATTGAGCCCATCGCGCCCCATCGGAGGGGCCGTCGTAAAGAAGCGCTTGCGGCGCTGTTTGCTTGGCTGGGCAACTTCAGACGCCTGGTGGTGCGCTACGAGCGACATCTCGTGAACTACCTTCGTGTATTGTCATCTTACTCAGGAACTATTTATGAGACTATTTCTAATGTCTAAAGTCGGTCCTTTGAGAGGGGGACCCAAGGCTTTAAATTCATCCCACCACCTCTGGGATACAGCCCCTTTTCTAAAGTTCTATCCACTTACCTTCTTGCTGGGTGAGGCCCCAGACATCCAGTTCGGTGCGCAGGATGGTGAGCTCCTCCTCGGTGGGAAGCTCTAAGGTTTCAACCTTCTCGGCCACCAGCGGCTCAAAGCCCATCTCCGAAAGCACCTCTTCTTTGGAAGACCACGGCACAACCCCGATAAGCCGCATCCTCTTGCTTTCGGGCTCAAAGTCGAACATCGCCTTGGTGGTTACCACACGCCACGGCCCTGAGTCTCCGGGCAGACCCCATCGGCGCCGGGCATCGGGCCCATCTAAATAGCCGGGCGAGCTTATAAAATCCACCCGGGGCACAAACCGCCGCTTCTCGTGCGGAAAGGCCAAAATGAGCCTGCGGCAAAGGCCGGCGATGGCATCGGCACCCCCAGGACCCCCAAAACGCCGCCCAAATTCCCGGTAGTCCCCACCCAGGTGGGTCGAATTGACGTTGCCGTAAGGGTCCACCTGCACCGTGTTTAAAATCCCGTAGTCCATGTAGCCGATGCCCGCCAGAAAACCCGCCCAGTTCATGGTCCACCAGGCCACCGCCTGGTAGGCGCTCCGAGAGGTCACCATCCCCATAAAGGGGTGGTCGAAGGGCAGTGCCGGCTCCGGGTCGATGACCCCGTCCTCGGTTATGTAATGGGCCTCGGGCGCATAAAGCCTGCGGGCAATTATCACCGCATAAAGGGGGCTTCCGGCCCCGGCCACCCAGTAAAATCGGCCATTTTCCACAAGCTTGGCCAGGGCGCAGACCAGGTATTCGCCTTCAGAAAAAGACTTTGAGAAGGTTTTGGTGATCATCGATAGCCCTCCCGTACCTGAGCCCGGCTTTTAAGCGCCAAAAGCTTTTTCAGACCGACCCGAACCTCTAGCATCTCCCGGTCCGAGCCCACGCTATAGACCCACTTTTCCAGGTAATCCTCCATCTGGAAGCCTTCCAGGGCCCCGATAAGCTCGTTAAAGTGGTCAATATCCCCGGCATAATAGCCTTGAACTTCCCCGGGGTAGCCCCCAAAGGGGGCATGGACCACCGCATCCACCAAAAAATACGGGATTGTCGTCCGCTGGGGGTTTCGCCGGAACTCCTCATGGTCGATGATCTCTTCGGCCGACAGGATAACTTTTTTCGAGGCTAGGGCACACTCCAGGTGGGCAATGCCGGTCCCGAAGACCCGGGCATTGCCGTAGCGGTCGGCCTGATGGACATGGATTAAAGCCACATCAGGATTTAGCGCCGGAATCAAGGTTACCGCCTCCCCGGTAAAAGGATCCCGGACAACCTTGGCCCCGGTCTGATAAAACGAATCGGTCCCGCCTAAAAATCTTACCGGCAAAAAGGGAACGCCCATCGCCCCGGCTAAAAGCCTTACTGTCATGCCCAGGTTTCCCCACTCGTAGCAGGGAATACCATGCTCCCGGACCCGCCGCCACTGGTCCCGCCAGGGCCCGATAAAGCCGACGTCGATGCGACCCACCACACCCCCGGCCACCAGAAGGCCGGCATCCACCCAGGTAAACTTGCCCCCAACCCAGAGGTTGCGCTTGCGCTGGCGGATAACCTCCCGAAGCAGCGAGTTGGGTCCCCGCTGAAGGTAGTTGCAGTCATAGACCAGGTAATCCCCATCGGCTACCAGGCGACGGACCGCCTCGGCCTCATCGATGAGCTTTTCGACCAGGTCCCGCCGCTTGTGGGCCGCAACCCAGGCCCGAAAACCGTCCGGGTCGGGTCTTAAAAAGGGCTTTTCTCCCTCGGCCAGAACCTCCATAGTCCGCCTCAGCGCTTAAGGATCGTGATGCAGCAGGCGGCCGCCTCCCGACCCAGATGCCCCCCGGCATTCTGGGCCAAAGCCACCTTGGGCGGACCCCAGCACCCGGCCCCGAAGCCGACCCCGGGTCTGCACCCCGAATCTCCCGGCGGGTCTCATGCCATCGTCAACGGTCCGTCGCAGGCTTTGCCAAGTAGAGCCTCAAAAGTTCCGCTGTGGCCAGGTCCGACGGCTGGCCGACCAGAGCAATCTTTCCCCCGGACATCACCACCACACGGTCGCACAGGGCCATCACCAAGGGCAACTTCTGCTCGACCACCACCAGCGTAAGACCCTCCGCCTTTAGGACCGCCAGGGATTCGGCCACCCTCTGACTCAGGGCCGGAGCCAGTCCGAAGGTCGGCTCGTCTAGGAGAAGCAGTCGGGGTCCCGACATCAAGGCCCGTCCCAGCGCCAGCATCTGCTGCTCACCTCCGCTTAAGCTCCGGGCTGGCTGGTTAAGGCGTTCCTTCAGGCGGGGGAAGAGGGTAAAAACGTAATCGTAGGCCTGCCGCGCCCGGGACGCCCGTTCCCGACCAGATATCGGGTAGAGACCCAGCCGCAAGTTCTCCCCCACCGTGAGGGAACCTAACAAGCCCCGCCCTTCCGGAACCAGGGCCATCCCAAGGCGAACCCGCCGTTCAGCCGC
>PSKS01000050.1:8133-12865 GCA_040289115.1 Chloroflexota bacterium | reverse complement strand
TAGTCGGGTCACATCCCGACCGTCGAAAAGGATCCGGCCCTGATATTCCACTAAGCCTAAGATTGCCTTGAGGAGGCTGGTCTTCCCCGCGCCATTTGGCCCGATGATGCCCAAACATTCCCCAGCCCTGACCTCAAGGCTTACCCCTCTTACGGCAACAGCCCCCTGGTAGCATACTGTACAGTCGCGGACAACCAGCAGGGCTTCGGTACTCACGGCCGCCCCAATTCTTAGCGGGGCCTGTAAACTATCTTTGCAGAGTTGCCTTCAAAGCGGGCCAAGACCATGGGATTCTCCCGAATGCCATAATGGTTGTTCCTGGTAAATTTGTAGGTGGCGCTGGTCCCTTCGTACGGCTCCATATCCTCAAATGCTACCCTCACTTTCTCCCCATCGGTGGTCCCGGCCTTGTTCACCGCATTGGCAGCCAGGAAAACTGCGTCCCAGCCCCGACCGGAATAAACCGGGTCGCCTTGTCTGCCTCCTTTCGTCCAGATATCGATGAAATCCGTAAGGGCCTTACTGGGCCGCTCAAGCTCCTTATATACCTGGGGCGGCGCGGCCGCAAACATAATGTTAGGGTACTCGGCGTAAGCTTGGGCGTACGTGGAAAGGTCGTCGATGCTCATCAGCAACGGAACGGTAGCCCCCAGCTGCTTGAGTCCCTTGGCGGCCACGATATTGGTAGGCCCAGCACCAAACTTGAGCAGCGCCTCAGGTTTTCGGTCCAACAGGCTGGCCAGCTGGGCCCGCAGGTCCGTGGCGTCGGTCCCGTGCTTTTCGGCCCCGACCAACTCGATACCGGCCCGGCTCAGCTGCCCCCTGACGATCTCCAGCTGCAGGGCGGCGTAGGGG
This sequence comes from Chloroflexota bacterium, assembly GCA_040289115.1. Lineage (GTDB taxonomy): Bacteria > Chloroflexota > Dehalococcoidia > JAUQQI01 > JAUQQI01 > JAUQQI01. The sequence continues at coordinate 12,010 of PSKS01000050.1, read as the reverse complement.
GTTGTGTCGTAAAGGACGCCGACTGACCGCGCCCCGACGGACTTCAAGTAATCCACCCGGACCGCTGTCTCGAATTCGGCCGGGGGTATGGTGGAGAAGACCCATTCCGGCTGGGGCGACGGCAAGATGGAGGCGACCAGCATCGGCTTGCGGCTGGCGGCAACGACCGGGGCCGATGCGGCGGTGGAGGCGCTGCTAAAGCCTCCCAACACGACGTCGACCCCGTCCCGGGTTATCAGCCGCTGGACGGCCTGAACACCCTGCTGGGGGTCGCTGGCCATGTCGACCACTACCAGCTCCAGCCGCCGTCCAAGCACACCTCCCTGCCGGTTAATAAAATCGGCTGCAAGCTTTGCGCCGTCGGTGAGCTGCCCGTCGAGCTGGGCCAGGTACCCGGTGAGGCCCACCGCCAGCCCAAATTTGACGGGTTCGGCGGACGAGGTGGGGGTCCCGGCCGCCGCGCAGGCAGCCAAAAAGATGGCCACAATCAGGTTGAGGATGCCTTTCCGAAACACTGCCGCCTGACCTCCTTTTGTTAATCTTAAGTTCCAGGCATCCGCCTCGGATAAAACACATCAAGGTTTATAACCGGTTCTTCCCCAACCACTACACCGTAATGCCTTACGCCCGCAGGTATATGAATGATGTCACCGGGGACCAATCGAACCACCTCGTCCCCAACGTGGAAGTCGATGGTTCCGGCCAGAATAACGGCGATCTGTTCCTGCGGGTGACTTTGGGGTTTGGGTTCATGACCCGGGTGCAGGCGGGTAACGGCAACGGTGACGTGGTCGCCATCAAAGACGGCCATGGAGATCACCCCAGGCCTGAGCTCCTTTTCCAGGGACCCTTTCTGCCAGTTAAAGCGCTTCACCATCGGACACCTCCTGCTTTAACATTTTGACCCGCCTGGCTCGGTAGGCGGCGGTCTTAACCCAATCTATTTTGCCGTTGGCATCCAGTACCACCCCGTAAATCTCCAGCGCGGCCTTGGGGCTCACAAACCCCTCCCGGACGTCCTCGGCCACCAGCTCCGGGTCCCGCTCCAACGGCCGGCCCCAGCCGCCCCCACCGGGGGTCACCAGGCGAACCCCATCCACAGGTCCCATGGGCACCCGGCCCTTAGCCGGCAAGGGCTGACCGTCCAGGGTTTCCACTCGACCAGGCGCGCCCGGAAGCCCACCCATCGCCCCCCGAGCCGGAGACCTCACCCGGTCGGTTAGCAGATTGGCGATCCATCGTTCGGTAGCCGGCAGGCTCAGCTCCACCACTTGGCCCAGCCCACCCCGGAACCGGCCCCCGCCCCCGGAGTCGGGGACCAGCTCACGGCGGTGGATGAACACCGGGATCGTGGCCTCCCAGACCTCCACCGGAACCCCGGCGATGTTGGCCGGGAAGGAGACGGCGTTAAGACCGTCCTTGATGGGCCTGGCTCCGGTGCCTCCGGAGACGGTAATAAAGAGCGAGTAAAACCGGCCAGCCCGCTGGCCTCGGACCTCCGTTGTCCAGATAGCACCTGCCCCCTCGGCCATTATCCGTTCCCCAGCAACGGGCCGCAGCGCATCAAAAACCGCATCGGCCACAAACTGACCCACCATGTGGCGGCCGGTGGTGGGAGCCGGCCGGCGGGCATTGAGGATGCACCCCTCCGGGGCCGTCACCCGAATTGGTGCCATGCTGCCGTCGTTGTTGGGCACCTCGGGTGCCGTAATACTCCTGACCGCAAAGGTGGCGTACCCCGCCGTGTAATTGAGCACCACGTTTACCCCGTACGGGCTTTCTGGCGACGAGCCGCTGAAATCAACCTCCACCTGGCCGTCCCGGACGGTGACGGCGCAGCGCAGAGTCACCAGGGCATCCAGCCCGTCGAAGGTGGTTTCACCCAGGTACGTTCCCTCAGGAAGCCGCCGGATGGCCGCCTCCTGGGCTGCCCGAGACCGGGCCAGAATCTCATCCCCGATCCCTTCGATATCTTCCAGTCCGTACTCGGCCATCAACTCCAGCAGCTTGCCCCCACCCACGTAGCAGCTCGCCACCATGGACTCAAGGTCGCCCAGAAAGTGTTCGGGGTTGCGGTTGTTGGCTAACAGGAGTTTGAGAAGACTGCGGTCAGGCTCACCCCGCCGCTGCAGATACATCGGCGGGATAAGGATTCCTTCTTCGAAGCTGTCATGGGCACCTGCCCCTGGCCCGTAGCCGCCAATATCCACCATGTGACAGGTGCAAGCAAAATGGGCCACCAGCCGGTCTCCCCGGAAGATGGGAACTAGCACCGTCACATCCAGCAGCTGGCCGGTGGTCAGCCATGGGTCGTTGGTGATGAGAACATCTCCGGGTTCCAGGCTTTCTGAGGGGAACTCAGCCAGCAGGTTTTTAACCCCGGCGGAGAGGGGGTTTATGTGTCCCGGCGTGCCAGTGATGGGCTGGCAGAGCATCCGGCCACGCGGGTCGAAGAGGGCTGCGGCCAGGTCGCCGGCCTCCCGGACGACGGGGCTAAAGGAAGTCTGAAGCAGTGCCGTTACCAGCTCGTTGCATGCCCCCACCATCCGGTCCCAGATAACGGTGAAGCTTATTGGGTCGAGAGCCTTCATTGGGTCGCCTCCGGCTGCCTCGTAAGGACCAGATTAAGGCCTTCGGTCACCTGACAGACCCACCCGGGCCGGACTACAACGGTCGTCGTGGCGTCATCAATGCAGGCCGGGCCTGTCAGTTGCTCCCCGACCCGCAGCCCGTCCCACAGGTAGACCGTGGCGTCCATGCCGTGGTCTTCCCCAAACCAGAGTCGACGCCGGCCGATAACACCGCTATTGGCGGCTCGGCCCCCGGTAGGGGCCGCCTTTCGGACCACCGATCCACCCACCGAAACCCGAACCCACAGGTTAACCACCTCCACAGGAAGGTCCCGGATCGCCTGAGCGTACCGTGCCCGGTAAGCCTGAGCGAAATCGGCGGCGAGCCTAGACACCAGGTCCCGAGAGTCGTTAACCTCAGGAAACGGGACCCGCAGCTGACGCTGCTGGCCAATGTAGCGCATCTCCAGAGCCCGCTCCGTGATGAGCCTTGCATCCCCGCCGCTGGCCCTTTCGACCCGGAGCACGCATTCCCGTTCCAGTTCGGCAAAGAGGCTGTAAACGGTGTTCCAGTCAGCCCGGTCCAGCGGGACCAGGTGGGTACGCATCAGCTCAAAGGATGCTGGCGTTTCCACCAGTCCCTGGGCCGAGAAGACGCTACCGGTCCTTGGCACGACCACCTTCCGGATCCCAAGCGCCTCTGCCAGTCCGGTGGCGTGCACCGGACCGGCCCCCCCGAAGGCTACCAGGGTACACCGCCGTATATCGACGCCCCGTTCGAGGGCATGGATGCGGAAAGCCTGGGCCATGTTTTCGTTGACCACAGTGTGGATCCCCCAGGCCGCTTCAAGGGTGCCCACCCCAAGGCGGTGCGCCAGAGCCCCCACCGCCTCATAGGCTGCCCCCACGTCGAGGGAGAAGTCGCCCCCGGCAAAAAGTTCCGGGTTGAGGAACCCCAGCAGTAGGTCGGCATCGGTTACCGTCGCGTCCGTGCCACCCCGGCCGTAGCAGGCCGGGCCGGGCTCGGCCCCGGCGCTTTCGGGGCCTACCCGGAGCCGGCCCAGTCCGTCCACGAAGGCGATGCTTCCACCCCCGGCCCCCACCTCCACTAGGTCGATGGCCGGCACGACCACAGGCAATCCGCTCCCAGGTTTAAACCGCTCCAGCCGGTCCACTTCCAGCTCCGGCACCGTCCGGACAACCCCGTCGGCGATAATGGCCCCCTTAGCCGTCGTACCTCCCATGTCGAAACTTAGAACCAGCTTTTCGCCCAATTGGGCAGTAAGGTGGGCTGCCGCCATCACCCC
>PSKS01000050.1:0-8086 GCA_040289115.1 Chloroflexota bacterium | reverse complement strand
ATCTTCCGGCATGGCTAGGCCGCCGTTGTTTAGCATGATGAGCAAGGGAGCCTCGATTCCCATAGCCCTGATCTTCCCCTCCAGGGTTCCCAGGTACCGGTCCACCAAAGGTTGGACATAGGCATTCACCACGGCCGTTACAAACCTTTCGTACTCCCGAATGGTCGGCGCAACCTCGGAAGAGGCTGAGACGTAACGCAGAGCGAATTCGTCCCTAAGCAGGGCAGCGGCCTTCTGCTCATGCCGGGGTTGGCTGTAACTGTGCAGGAAGCAGACAGCGATGCTTTCAACCCCACGGCCAAGCAGGCTCCGGCCGGCCTCCCGGACCGCTTCTTCGTTGAGGGGTACCACAACCTGGCCCGACGCGTCCACCCTTTCGGGAATCCCTAAAATGTCCGCCCGCCGGACTGGTGGCCTAGGGAGGTCGATAAGCAGGTCCTGCATATCGTAGCGGTACTGTCGGCCCATTACCAGGACATCCCGGAAGCCGGCCGTGGTTATGACCCCGACCCTGGCCCCCTTCCTCTCCACGAGGGCGTTTGTGGCTAAGGTTGTCCCATGGGCCACCAGCCGCAGCCAGCCCGGCGAAAGTCCAGTACCGGCCAGCAACCGGTCGAGGCCCTCCACAACACCTTTCTCAGGCGAAGATGTACTGAGAACCTTGAGGGTTCGAAATTCCCCAGTTGTTTCGTTTATCAGGTAAAGATCCGTAAACGTTCCGCCAATATCGATTCCTAGACGCCAGCCCATCTTTTCCATCATTTGAGCTCCGAAGTCTGCAGCCGCCGGGCCCTGACCACCAGGTTCAGAAGCAGTATCATCAAAACGATGCTGTCCAGATAAACGGACGAGACATACCGGGCCGTAAACGCTTCCAGAAGCCCCAGTAACAGCCCGCCCGCCAGCGCCCCACCAACCGAACTGAAGCCGCCCAGGATCGCAGCCGTAAAACCTTTTACACTGTAGACAACACCAAGATTAAAGGCCGCGTACTGGATGGGAGCAATAAGCACACCCCCAACTCCCCCAAGAATGGCCGTCCCAACGATGGCCAGAGCACCCACCCGCTGAGGGTCGATGCCCAGGATTCGGCTCACCTCGGGGTTTTCGGCCACCGCCCGCATGGCCAGACCCAGGTCAGTCCGGCGAAGGAGTTGGTGGCTGAAGTAAGCCAAGAGCAAGGTAACCGCAAAAAGGAGAAGATACTGGGCCGGGAGAGATATGCCGCCCAACCACAATCTCGCCTCGGAAACGGGAGGTAACGACCGCGGCTGGCTCCCCAGCAGGTTAAGGGAGACGTTTTCCATGCCTAATAGGAAAAGCAACGTCGCTAAGATAATTTCGAATTCTGGCGCCCGCCGGCGCCAGAGGGGAATAACTACCCCCACGGCGAGCAGTCCGCCAGCCAGAAAGGCGGCCCCTATCCCGACCACGGCGGCGACAGCTACCGGCAGCTTTACCTGCTCGGCCATCCAGGCGCCCAGCAGGCCGGCCACCATGACAAATCCCCCCTGGGCGAAGTTCAAAACCCCGCTGGTCCTGTATACCAAGATGAAGCCGATGGCTACCAGGGCATAGACTGACCCCAGACTGAGCCCGATGAAGGTCAGGTCGGCCATGCCACAACCCCCTCTCACCCAGTACCCAAGTAGGCCTCGACCACCCGCCTATCCATGGCAACCTGCGCCGGCGGGCCGTCGACGATAAGCCGCCCCAGATCAAGCACCAAGACCCGGTTGCAGTGCGCAAAAACCAGGCTGACATTATGCTCGATTAAAAGAACAGTAGTCCCATCTAAACGAAATCTTTCCAGGAGTTTCCCCAGTAGCTCGAGCTCCGCACCTGAAAGCCCGGCCGCCGGCTCGTCCAGCATCACCAGCCTAGGCCGGGCCACCAGAGCCCGGGCTACGGCAAGCAGGCGCAGCTGACCGGCCGTAAGGGCGGCCGGGTAGGCTTTTGGCTCCAGCCTCAGGCTCTCCAGGATGCGCCTTGCCTCCCCCCGTAGTTGCGCCGACCAGGAAAGGCCAGCAGCGCCTATCAGGACATTTTCTTCCAGGTTGAGGCCGTGGAAGACATTGGCCGCCTGGAAAGTCCGGCGTAAACCCAGGTTGGCCACCCGGTGTGGCGGCCAGCCGGTGATATCGACACCCCCAAAATGGACCCGCCCGACCGTAGGCGGGATAAAGCCGGATACCACCCCGATGAGGGTAGATTTGCCCGCGCCGTTGGGGCCGATAAGCCCGACGGTTTCGCCGGCTTGAAGCCGGAAGCTTACGCCGTCCAGGGCAGTAATGCCCCCAAAACGCTTGGTGACCCTGTCGACGACTAGCAGCCCGCTCACACCCTCAGTTTCCCTCCCAAAAACGTCGGCCAGTGCCGCAGGCCCAGCCCGACCAGGAAGATGAGCAGAGCTAAGCTAATGGTCGTAGGATACCAGGCCTGAAGCCAACTCAGCTCCTGAGGGGCAAGGGTGAGGATGGCGGCGGCAAGGACGGACCCGAAAGGCCGGCGCAGACCGCCGACAAAGAGCGTGATAAAAAGAATGGCTACCGTCTGGAGACCGAAAGGCTCGGCATTAATGTACGAGATAGAGTAGGCATACAAGGCTCCGGCTGCGGCGGCGTATACAGCCGAGAGGGCAAAGGTGATGACTTTTACCCCACCAACGTTCAGGCCGCAGGCGGCCGCCAGCTCTTCGTCGTCCCGCACGGCGTTTAGGAGGGCGCCAACCTTCCCGCGACCGACCAGGTAAACCGACACCAGGGCCAACGCGACACAAACCCAGACGGCCAATAAATTGGCAGTCCGGTCTCTCAACTCAATTCCGAAAAGGTGCAGGGCTGGTATGCCGGTCACCCCAATAAAGCCGTTCGTAAATTCGGAGTTCGCTGCAAAGGCATAAACCGCCAGGCCAAAGGCCAGGGTCGCCGCCCCCAGGTAGTGGCCCCGCAGCCTGAGAACCGGGTAACCGATAAGCAGGGCAACCAACCCGGCCAGGGCAACCCCTAAGACCATGGCCAGCCACGGGTCCAGGCCATAGCGGGTGGTTCCCAGGGCAGCGGCGTAGGCGCCCACCGCCATGAACGCGTTGTGGCCAAAGGAGACCTGTCCACAGTAGCCAGTAAGGATGTTGAGGCCCAGGACCACGATGGCGTAGATACCGGCCGTTACTAGCACTAGCTTCAAAAAAGGGGAGCCGAAGGCCGCCACAACCCCAATGGCACCGGCCAGGAGGGCCAGCTTCAGCCAGAAGGGGTCAGGCTGACGACGGACAGGCACCGGGGCAGACATATCGTCAGAACCCATCATCCAAGAAGGTAGTCAGCCCTGGGCGGCACGAAGATGCCAGTTTAAGAATCCAACCGAACAGTAGCTTAATAGAGTATTCGATCCGGGCCGGGACCAGTATGATGGAGCCCATCCCCATACGACGGGGAAGACCGGCCACGTAATAGTCGGCTTCTCCCTGCTGGTCGAAATCGAGGTGACTATGTGGCCACAGCTTGAGGTCACGATCCACCTCGTTCATCACCGGCATCACCTGAACCGTGACCTACACCTTGCAGACCAGGCCGGGGCGAGAGGGAGTCCCGGTGGTCTCCGACCACCGGAAAACCCGTCCATAAAGCTTCCCGTTACGCATGGGCTGCCTCCTTCAGGCTCAGAAAGGGATGTCAGGCCAGTATCCGAGCTCCTGTGAAAGCTCGGCCGCGGCCTGTCGCAGGGCTCGGGCGATACCGGAATCAGGGTCATCTGGTATTGCGGCGGTGGTGCCCACCACCGCCATGGTCGCCGTGATTACTCCGTACCGATCAAACACTGGCACGGCCACCGTCCGGAATCCGGCCACTACCCTGGCGTGGATGGCCAGACCCCGACGGCGTACCTCCTCGATTCCCGCTTCCAGTTCGGAGCGCTCGGCCGGACCAAGCCGGGCGAGGAGCTGACCTACCAGGGCGGGGTCGGGGAGGAAAGCCAGAAAGACCCGACCCTGGGCTGAGTCGAGAGGCAGCGCCGCCCCAACTCGGACGGTGACTCCTACCAGCTTTGTCTTGCACTCGTGGACCCGGACCACCACGGGACCATGGCCAGCCCAGAAGCTCATGACCACCGTCTCCTGGGCCTCATCAGCCAGGCGCTCCATGTAGCGTGCGGCCCGCTCCAGCACTTCCAGACCACCCAGGGCCCGATTGGCCAGTCTGATAAAAAGGGAGCCCAGCCGGTAGCGGCCTTGACCGACCGGCTCCAGAAGTCCGAGACTTACCAGGGCCCGCAAGTACCGGTGAACGGAGGGGCGACTCAGCTCCAGTTCGGCCGCCATTTGAGCAACCGAAACCTCCGGGGACCCGTCGGCGAAAAGGGTCAGGATACGGCCAAGGCGCCTGATCACCTGGATCGAGTAGCCGCCCTTCGCCGACTCCCCGAACCCAGGAGCAGCCCATCGGTCAAGCATCATGTCGAATTACAGACATAAATTACAATATATAATACATGGTGTTAGGCCGGTTTGTCAAGGTCAGGAGTGACTGAACTTCGGAGTTTAAGCTCGGACAAGGCGGAAGGCCTCGGAACTTACCATAAACTATCAAGCAGTTTGCAGCAAGTTCGCTGTCTCAGCCGCACAAAATGGCTCTGCCGACCCCCTGTCCGAACTGCTCTCCGAAGGTCAGCAGCTGCTGACCTTGCCTTCCGACCACAATGCCGGTATACTCATGTGAATCATAAAACAATATGGTGTGGCACAATATGCAACCGATTCGGGAAATCTCTGAGCGGGCCATGGAGCTTCTCCAGGGGGCAGTAGACCTTCACGTTCATCCCGGGCCGTCTCCTTTCCCCCGCCGACTTACTGTTCGGGAGGCAGCCCTCCGGGCAGCCGAGTTGGGCTTCCGGGCCATCGTGGTAAAGTCCCACCATCACAGTACGGTTTCCGATGTCCTGGTAGCTGCTTCCTGTCCCGCAGGTCTGCCGGTGGCGGTTCTTGGCGGGGTGGCCCTCAACAACCAGATCGGCGGCCTTAATCCCTACGCGGTGGAGCTAGCCTTAAAGCTGGGAGGTCGGGTGGTTTGGTTTCCCACGATTTCGGCAGCCAAGCATATCAGGGTTCACACCCGGTTCAAGTTTCCCAGATCCGCTGTCCAACTTAGGCCGGCTGAACCCGTTCAGGTTATTGGCTCAGATGGCCGGCTAGTGGCCGAGGCGTATGAGGTGCTTACCCTTATCCGGGATCATGATGCCGTTCTGGCCACCGGGCACCTGGATGCGCCGGAGGTGGATATACTGATCCGGGAGGCGGTTGCTCTTGGGGTACGCCGTATCCTGGTAAATCACCCCAATTTTGTGGTTGAGGCCGAACCGACGTTGTGCCGGCGGTGGGCAGAGCTGGGCGCATATATTGAGCATTCCCTCTGTATGTATGACGACCGCTCCTCCTTTTACCACTGGCCGCTGAACATGCTTGTGAAGTATATCCGTGCTGTAGGGCCTGAGCGGACAGTCTTGGGATCCGACCTGGGCCAAGCGGATAACCCGTTACCGACGGAGAGCTACCTGAGGATCGTTGCAGGCCTGCTGGACCTGGGCATTCCAGCGGCGACGGTGCAGCGACTGGTAGCCCAGAATCCCGTGGCGCTGCTGGGGCTGGAATAATTATGGGGACGGGGAGCCTTAAGGCACGGCTAATGGCTAGGGAAACCCCTTTTGGGAACATTTATCAAGTATCAAGCTACCCCAGCCGGAGGCGGTCGAGATTGCGGCCATCGCCGGCTTCGATTTCGTGATTTGCGACCTGGAGCATAGTCAGATGGGGGAGGGCAAAGCCCGAAAGGTGATCCTGGCCTGGCGGGCGGTAGGCATAACCTTGGCAGTTCGAGTGGCCGGGTTCGACCGGGGGAAACTTACCCTAGAAATTGTGTACACTTTCACCTCTCGTCTAGCTCATAGCGCAGGGCGAAGAGCTGCTTGAGCTCATAGCTTCTCGCCCGGACCGTGGGGATCGGCCCCTTCCACCACCGGTCCTGCAGTTTGACCATCCGGATGAAGAGATTTACCTTAAGCGCATTCCGGGAAGGAAAGTAACCCCCAAGCTCCAGACGCATTCGCTCTATGCCCGCATTCAGGCTCTCCACCACGTTGGTCGTGTAGATGTGCCCACGAACTTCAGAAGGATCGCCCAAAAAGGCCAGGTAGCTCTCCCTTATTACCCTCCATCTCCTGGGCCATCCCAGGCCTCTCCCCCCACAAGCCGGCCTTCCCCCTTATCCCGGGCATGCCGGATTCTCCGAAGGATGTCCCTGGCCTCTTTAAAGCTTTGGGGAGCAAGCTTGGCCCGGCACAGCAGGCATGGAAAGAGCTTGGCGATGACCTCTCTGAGGCCTCGGAAGTCATCGGTGACGAAGAGAAGAACCCAGTGCACTCCCCAGGACCGTTTTCCCACCATTCCGGACCTCCTTATGCCCTTCCAGGTCAGCGCGAGGTCCACGAGCTTGTCCTTTTCGGTCCAGGCGTCAGGGAAGATGGCAAACCAGTCAGACTTGAGGGGCTGGGACTGGTCTTGTATAAGGGGCTATTGTTCGGAAAAAGGGAGGTCCAAAGACTCCTAGGCCTGGGAGTAGCCGTTGGCGAGCATGGCAGTCCTTATCCACCCGTTTCCACCACCCAGGTGGAAGAATGGCGTAGCAGACCCTGGGAACCTTCAGGTTGAGTTCGCCGAGGGTGAGGTGGAGCTTACGGGGGTAGAAGCCGTTTGCCTAGGAAGCCAGGAAACGGGCCCGTTTCAGCTCCATGACTTGCTTGAGGAAGGTGAGGCCCGGGTATTCCCCTTTGGCCATGCGGCATGTTATCCAGCCAGTCGGTAACTTGCTCCTGGAGGGCCTTTTCTGTCCCGATTACCATTGTCCTTGGCATCCTTCTCACCTCCTATCTCATACGGGGTGCTTTATTTCCCCCTTACTTCTGGCGATGGCATCGGTCCTGAGGTCGTTCCCAAGGCCGTCCGGGTGTTGGAGGCGGCTGCCGAAACCTAGCCCGATTTACAGCTGAGCTTTGGGTACCTTCCGGTGGGCCTGGAAGCCTATGAGCAGCTGGGCTCGGCCCTTCCGTCCGAGACAGTTGAGGCCCTCCAGGCCTTTGACGGGTGGATTTTAGGGCCGGTGAGCACCCACCTTTACCGGCCGGACGACCCGGCTATGCCGAATCCCAGCGCCGTTTTGCGCAAGCGGTTTAGGCTTTGCGCCAATATCCGGCCAGCGCGATCGTATTTGGGGTGTAGGCCCTTTACCCAGATCTCGATCTGGTAATCGTTCGCGAAAACACCGAGGTCTTTTACGCCATCCGGAACCTGCTGGAAGGTAGCGGCGAGCTCAAGCCGACGGAGGACCTGATCATATCCGTGCGGGTGGTGACCAGGAAGGCCAGCGAGGAGGTGACGCGAGTGGCCCTGGAGCTGGCCCGCCAGCGCCGGAAGAAGGTGACCGTCGTCCACAAGGCTAACGTTTTGCGCAAAGGGTGTGGGCTTTTACTGGTAACCTGCCATGCAGTGGTAATCACCTTCTTTGAGGTGGAACCGGACGACATGCACGTGGATGCGGTCGCTTTGGAGCTTGTCAGGCATCCGCAGCGGTTTGACGTTCTGGTGGCTGAGAACATATTCAGGGATATCCTCTCCAACGAGGCGGCGGGCCTTATCGGCGGCCTCGGCCTAGCCCCGGGCCTCAATGTGGGGCAGACCCACGCCATGGCCCAGGCGGCCTATGGCTCGGCACCGGATATCGCCGGGAAGGGGCTGGCCAATCCGGTGGCCGAAATCCTGTCGGCGGCCATGTTGCTGGATTGGCTGGGACGCAGCCGCGGGGATCCGGTCGGTGTAGTCCAGAAACCTTTTTACCCGGTCCTCGGTGGGGGGAACGAGGGCATACCGTCGCCCCAGCCCCGGGCCTGGAAAAGCCTGTAGACGGCTTCGAGTGAGGGAGTCGTCGACCTCGACCCTTTCGGACATAAGCACGTATTCGGCTATCTTCTCGGCTCCTTTCGGCTGGTCTCCGGCCGTCATAAGGTAGGCCTCACGGCCCCCAAATCCCTTCAGGCG
>PSKS01000049.1:0-17811 GCA_040289115.1 Chloroflexota bacterium | reverse complement strand
AGCCGCCGCCCCGGCCGCCAGCCTTAGGAAATCCCGGCGGCCGAGTCGATACGGGTAGCTTTCACCCACTGCAACCTCCTCTGCATTTTCAGAGTTAACGAATTATACCACCCCTGTCAAAGCACTTTCCCGGCCCCGAGGTCGGTCTGGTGGGCCTCCTCTAGGTAGCGGGCCAGCAAGTTGATGGCCGCTTCCAGGTCGTTGGGGTGGACCATCTCATTTACGGTGTGGACGTAGCGGGTCGGTACCGAGATGGTCACGGCCGCCACCCCGCCCCGGGCCCGCTGGATGGCCCCGGCGTCGGTGCCGCCGCGTGGCAGGATCTCCAGCTGGTAAGGGATTTTTTCCCGCTCGGCCAGCTGGCGCAGGTGCTGGACCAGTTTCGGGTGGGAGATGTGGGAGCTGTCCATCAGCTTGATGGCCACCCCCTGGCCCAGCCGGGTCACGGCCTCGGCCTCACCCGAGCCCGGGATATCGAGGGCCAAAGTTATGTCCAGGGCGATGCCCACCTGGGGCTCCCACTCGTACGCGGCCGTGAGGGCACCCCGTAGGCCCACCTCCTCCTGGACGGTGGCCACGGCCACGATGTCGACCTCGTGGCTGCGGACGGCCTTAAGGGCCTCCAGCATGACGAAAACCCCAACCCGGTCGTCCATGGCCTTGCCGACGATGCATTCGCCGGCCCGCTCCACCGACCGGTCCAGGGTAACCATGGCCCCGACTTCAACCCGGGCCTTCACCTGGTCGGCCGGAAGTCCCAGGTCGATAAAGTAGTCCTCGATCTTGGGGACCCGGTTTCGCTCCTCCTCGGTGGCCACGTGGATGGGCTTGGCCGCAGGCCACAGCACGCCCCGCAAAAGTTGCCCATCCTTCGCCTCGACTAGCACCCGCTGGGCAAAGAGCACCCGGGGGTCGAAGCCGCCCACCGGCTGGATGCGAAGAAACCCTTTGTCGTCGATATGCCGGACGAGGAAGCCGATCTCATCCATGTGGCCGGCCAGCATCACCCGACGCTGGCCCCTTCCCCGCTTGAACCCGATGACGTTCCCCATGATATCGACGCGGATTTCGTCGACGTAAGGCTTAAGTTCGGAGATGACTATCTCCCGCAGCCGGTCTTCGTGGCCGGGAACGCCCGGCGTCTCCGACAGGCGCTTGAGCAGCTCAAGATTGAGGCCCATCGTTCAACTTTACCTCCTTGCGGCTTCTGGCTATAGTATAGCCGCGCCAAAATTAGTCCCGGGTCCGCCCGGACCCGACGGTCAAATTCGGGCTCCCTGGACAACCGCCCAGTTCGGGCGTACAATTAAGCAAACTTTTCGCCAGGGTCCCCGGGGATGCGCCTAAAACTTTTAAGCTTTCTTTTGGTCGGCCTGATAGCCATCTTGAATGCCGGCCTTCCGGCCGCGGCCGCCTCGACCTTCCAGATTCAGGCGGCGTCGGCCCTCGTGGTCGATGCAACCACCGGCGAGATCCTCTGGGCCAAGGACCCGGACGTTCGGCTGAGCGCCGCCTCCACGTCCAAGCTCATGACGGCCCTCCTGGCCCTGGAGCAGGGGGATTTGGAGGCCCGGATTGTGGTTCGGGAAGGGCACCTGCGGCCCGGCTCAACCATGGGGCTCCAACCCGGGGATGAGGTCGACCTGGAGACGCTGCTTTGGGGTCTGCTTCTGCCCTCGGGGAACGACGCGGCCGTGGCCATCGCCGAGCTGGTGGCCGGGAGTGAAGGGGAGTTCGTGGCCAGGATGAACCGGCGGACCGCCGCCCTGGGGCTGACCGGTTCAGTCTTCACCAATCCCCACGGCCTGGACCACCGCCAGTTCGCCCCGGGCAACATTATGACGGCCCAGGACCTGGCCATCCTCGCCCGGGAAGTTCTGCGCTACCCCCTTATCCGCCAGATGGCGGCGACCCCCGAGAAGGTGGTGACCGTGGGAGGCCGGTCGCTCATGCTGCGCAACAGCAACCGGCTGGTCCGGGACGGCTTTCCCGGGGTTGATGGCCTCAAGAACGGTTACACCCGCCGGGCCGGGCAGTGCTACGTGGCCACTGCCACCGTCAACGGCCGGACGGCGGTCGCCGTCGTGCTGAACACCACGACCCACCTGGAGGCCTGGGCCCTCCTCCGGCTCGGCCTCAGCCTGCTATCCCCTGAGCCCCCGCCCCCGGCGGCGGTGGCCGGCGGGCTTGGCCTCGCCCTCCTCTAGCCCTTCCGAATTTGGCCCAGCCAGGCACCCAGTACAAGGGCCACCAGCAGGTGCCCGGGGGCGGCGGTCCAGAGGGGATGGTCCAGCATGGCCAAGACCACCAGGCCCAGCAGGGCCCCCGATAGGGCCAGGCCGTCGGCCCCGGCCGTCCGACGCAGCCCCCGGAGGACCCCCAGCCCGGCGGCCAGTCCCAGGCCCAAGCCGAGCGGCCCCAGTTCGGCCAGAAGGAGTACACCCACGTTGTGTGCAGGCTCGGCCCGGTAACCCGGCGGAAGCCGGTCCCTTAAGGCCAGGGGAAAGGTCCCGGCGCCCAGCCCCAGGGGGCCGTGGGTGCGGATGAGGTCGGCCGCCTGGGCCACCAGCCAGCCGCGCTCCAGCACCGACCGCGTCTCGAGGGGCCCCTGAATTCCCAGCCGGACCCCAAGCACCTGGCCGAAGGGGAGGACGGCGGCGAGAAGCCCCATCGCCGCCGTGGCGGCCAGCAGCCCGCGGCCGGGGGCTGGTGGGCCGGCCCCCAGAACCCAGCCCAGGACTATCAGGAAGGCGAGCCAGGCTGCCCGGGAGAAGGTGAGCCCCAAACCCACAGCCGCCAGCCCCACCCCGATAATTCCCCAGGTCCGGCGTCCTCCGCCTTCCAAGGTCCAGGCCATCGGCCCCGCTGCCAGGGCCACCAGGTAGATCCCCAGCAGGTTCGGGTGGGGGAACGTCCCGTAGGCCCGGAGCCATCGACTCCCGTCAGGGAGCTCGACGACGGCCGCCCCCGAAACCGAGGGGTCGAACCGCCCCGGCCACTCCAGGCCGAGGGGGTCCAGAAAGGCGGTGGTCTGAAGCAGAACCTCACCAGCAGCCACCAAGACCTGCAGGCCAATGCCTCCGAGCGAACCTGTCGCCAGCGCTGCCCAGGCCTCGGGACGGTCTGCCAGGAAGAGGGCCATGCTGGCAGTCAAGCCCAGGTGCAGGCCGTGGTAAAGGGAAAGCCGGGGTTCCGGCGACCAGGCCGCACTTGCGGCCGCCCAGGCGGCCAGCAGGAGGAGGGCCGTGGTTGGTGGGGCCGGGCGGGGGGCGAGGGGACGGCCGGTGAGCAGCCGGAGGCCGGCGTCGGCGGCCAGGAGGGTGATGGTCAGGAGGTCGGCCGGAAAGAGCAGCACGCTGGAGTAGGCAAAGTAGACGGGGGGATAGTGCTCGACCAGCAGGGGGTAGTAGGCCCAGAAGCCGAGGGCGACCGGCAGCAGCCCGAGCGCGGCAAAGTACATGGCCGTGAGAAGCCGGATGGCCGTCGGCTTAAACAACCCTTGTCTCCTTTGCGCCAACGTCGTCCCAGGTTCGGCCTCTGCGCCTGACCGGAAGGTGGGCCGGCCCAAAGGTTGTCCCTACGGCGGCGATCAGGCTGAGGGGCGGTAAGATGCCCCAGGAAAGGGCGGTTAAGGGCGGAAAGTGGGGTTTTCCGGGGGGTAGCGGCCCCTGGGCGGTCGGATTTTCCCAGACCTCCACTCCGTTGGGCAGGGTCTCCCGTCGCTCCCAGCCGTGGGCCGCCAGTAAGGCCAAATACGCCGGGTGGTTTACGAAGGCCCAGCGCACCCCGACTTCGGAAAGCCGGCCCAGCACCCGATCCAGCCGTTCCAACCCACCTTCCAGCCAGTAAGCCGAATCCAGCGAGCCGAGGCCACTTGCCCGCAGAAAGGGCAGGGTCCGGCCGGTCGGGTAGTTGCCGTCGATGTTTTCCGCCTCGGTCAGCATCGAAAGCCGGGCCAGCTGGTCGCCGAAGCCGAAGGTTACGTACCGCCAGGTCCGGACGTCATCCCGCTGAAGGAACTGAACTATGGGGTCAGGGTCTACCAGGGCCGGCTGGGTCGAGGCTATCAGCCCGTAACTGCCGGCGTAGAGGGCCGAGCCTGCCAGCAGGGTCGCCCCGGTGACGCGGCGGGCCTGGCTGACCCGCCGCCCCAGGCGGACGGCGGCCGCCCCAACCAGGGGTGCCAGAAAGACCGACGCCCAGAGGGTGAACCGGTCATACGTAAGCCATTCCCAGGCCGGGCCGAAAAGCAGGGCGGGCAGGGGCGTGGTTCCCCCCAGTCCCAGGACGAAGCAGACTCCAAAGAGGAGTCCCAGCCCGCGCCGACGACGTCCCAGGGCAACCTTCAGGGCCAGGGGAATGACGAAGACCAGCGGTCCATACATGGGCCAGAAGAAGACGCCGGCGGCCGCCGGGTCGGCGATAAACGAGTGCCGGGAAAGATGGTCAATGGGCTCCTGAAGGGTTTGGCCGAGGGCCCACGCCCAGAAGGGCCAACTGACAAGGCCGACCCCGGCCGCCGTTCCGAGGACCCAGGGCATCAGCCGGCGGGCCAGCGAAGCCGGCCTGCCCACGTGGAGGGCCGCCGCGGCCACCCCCCAGGGCACCAGCAGGAGGGTGCCGTGGTGGGCGGCATCCGCCACCACCAGCCAGAGGCCAGCCCGGACCCCGTCTACCCGCCGGCCGGTTCGGAGAAAGTCGACAAGGAAGCCGAATCCCAGCAGGGCTGCGGTCAAGCCAAAAAGGGTCGGCAGCTGGCCGAAGGTGTGGGCCACCATGGGAACCGCCGGAATAAAAGGGGTCAGCAGCCCGGCATACCGGGAGGCCCGGGAGCCGACGAACCGGCGGGCAAAGGCCGACACCACGAAGGGGAGAAGGACCAGGGTAGTGAGGAGCACGAGGGCCCAGGCCACCTCAACCCCGACCCCGAACGCCAGGAAGGCGATGAGCTGGTGAACCAGGGGTGGGTAAGAGACCACCGGAAAGCCGCCGTACCAGCGATTCTCCCACAGCGCCCACCAGTCCCGGCGGTAGTGGTCGGCGAAGAACATGTGGGTCCAGGCGTCGTACGACTGCCGGTACCGGGCGCCGGCAACGAAAGGCCAGGCCGCCGTCAGGGCCAGGGTGAAAACCAGCCGGCTCACCGCCACTCTGGGACCGTGCAAGGCAATGGCTTCCGGCAAGGACTCTGCAAGAGCCGACCGTAGGCCCCGGCCACCGCCTCCAGGGTCATGGGGCTCATGGCCTGCATGTTCTGCCGGGCCTGCTCGGTCCTAAGCTCGGACCAGGCCAGCAGACCGGCCAGGGTTTCAGCCAGGCTCTCGACGTCGCCCGGCGGGACCCAGTTGACCCGGAGACCGGCGTCGGTGGCGGCCTCTCGGAGGGCGGGCAGGTCGCTGGCCACCACCGGGCGGCCCCAGGCGGCAGCCCGGTAAAGAACACTGGAGGCCCCCAAGGATGCCCGGTAGGGTAGGACGAGCAGGGTGCTTCGGCGGAAGAGTTCCCGGAGGCCGCCTTCGGGCACGGGGCCCGTCCAGCGCAGGCCGGGGACTGCCCCCAACGTCCGGCGCAGACGCGGCCCGTATTCGGAAAAGCGGGGGTGGTCGGCCCCGGCCACCTCGAGGGTGAGGGTGGGATTGGCCGGCCGCAGCTGCTCAAAGGCCCGGACCAGGGTCTGCAGACCCTTGTACGGGGCGATAAAGCCGAAAAAGAGGACGTTTGGGGTGAGGGGTTCCGGCAGGGCTTCGGGCGGGTCGAAGGTCCCGTGGGGCAGGTAGACCACCGTGGCACCGGGAAATCGTCGGTGCAGGCGGTCGGCCGCCGTCCGGAGGGGGACGGCCAGCACCCCCAGCCTGGCCACCCACCCGGCCAGCCGCCTTAGTGCCGCCCGGGACAGGGGGCAGACCCCAAGGTCCGCCGGAAGGGGCACCTCCAAAAGGCCCGGCTCGTGCAGGGTTATAACCATCGACATGCCCCGCAGGGATGCAACCGTTAGGCCTAGCAGTCCCGAAAGCAGGGCTGCCGGCGACGGCCCGAACATGCTGAAGCCGAAGTTGACCCAGACCACTTGGGGACGTGCCCGGGCCAGGGCCGCCAGAAGCCTGATGCCCACGGCGGGGTGGCCGTAGGGCCAGCATCGCCACTCGGTTAGGACGCCGGCTTCCGGCCCGCCGGCCGGCGGGCCGCCTTCGGCGAGGACCACCACCCGGTCAAAGGCCCCCGAGCGGGCCAGGGCCCGGCAAAGGTGGTAGCCGTACTGCCCGATGCCCGTCAGCCGGGGCGGGAAGGGCGTCACAACCCCCAGGTCCACCGCCACCTCCGCCGCAGGGCAAGCCTGACCCGGCGCAGGATATCTCCCGGACTCCCCACCACCCGGAACCGGCCGGCCGCAACGGGCTCGCCCGGCCCATCGCAGACCCGGATTTCACCCTGGGTTCCGGCTGGGAAAGGGGGAAGCAGACCCACCCTGTGCCCCTGGTGGACCACCAGGGGCACAGGGTGCTCGGTCTTTTCCCCCATTCTCCGGTAGAGCAGAACGGCCCGGACAGAAAGGGGGCCGTCGACTTCGGTAAAAACGGGTGTGCTGGGCGGCAGGTCGAGCTGACAGTTGAGCCGGCGGGTCGGCCAGTCCGCTGCCTGAGGTAAAGCCCGGGAAAACTCATTGGGCCGAATCCGGTAGACCCGCCCGTCCCAGGCCGCCACAAGTAGCTCCGATCCGGACCCCACCGCTACCGGCGGAGCAAATATCGGCCCGCCGGCCCGGAAGAAGCCCGTCGGGGAGCCGTCAGGCCGGACCAGCCGCAGAATCCCGTCCCAGCCACCGGCCAGAATTTCCGACCGGCCGTCCCGGTCCAGGTCGGCCACCAGCGGGGTTGCCCACAAGAAAGCGCCCAGGTCGGCGGGAAAGCCCGGCATGGGTTGCCCGTTTGCCCGCCAAGCATACAGCCGGTCGGCCGCAGCCACCAGTTCCGGCCAGCCGTCGGCGTCCAGGTCGGCGACGACAGGCGCGGCTACCCCGAAGGACCCGAGGGGCTGGGGCCAGCCTGGCAGGGGCCGGCCATCGGAGCGCCAGACGTAAACCCGGTCGGAGACCGCCGTCACCTCCGGCCGTCCGTCCCCGTCCAGGTCGGCAACGGCCGCTGTGGCCCAGACAAAATGGCCAGTGGGCTGGGGCCAGCCGGGCAGAAGGGAGCCGTCGGGCCGCCAGACGTAGACCCGGCCGTCCCATGACCCCACGATAACCTCGGGCCGCCCGTCGTTATCCAGGTCGGTTACCACCGGGGAGGCGGCTACGAAGCCCCCGGTAACTGCTGGCCAGCCGGGGAGCAGTTTCCCGTCGGCCGTCCAGGCATACACCCGACCGTCGTCCGACCCGACCACCACTTCGAGGCGGCCGTCCCCGTCGAGGTCAACGACGGTTGGCGAACTGTAGACGTCCCCGTCCGTGGGCTGGGGCCAGCCGGGCAGCAACCGGCCTTGGCAGTCGAGGCAGTAGACGCGGTCGTCGTCGCAGCCGATGATGATTTCTGGCCGGCCGTCGCCGTTAAGGTCGGCCACGGCCGGCCGGGAGGCGAAGGCATTGGCCGCAAAGAAGGGAAAGCCCCGGAGGGACCGGCCGTCCTGCCGCCAGGCGTACAGGCCGTCCGAAGGGACGACCAGCTCCGGTTGGCCGTCGCCGTCCAGGTCGGCCAGGACCGGTGGGGCGCTGATGAATCCGCCGGTGCTGAAGAGCGGCTTTGTCGTCATAAGCGGCGCAGGATTACCAGGGTGTGGTCGCCCCAATCCCGCCAGGGCCGGCGGCTCCGCAGCATCCGCTCCAGTCCCAAAAGCTTTTCAAAAAGAGCCCGGTGGCGGCAGAAGACCCCGGTCATGTAGGCCGGGGGCAGCATGAGGGGCAGGGCAAGCCAGGCCTCAGTCCGGAAAGCCGGACCCAGGGCTCGGCCCAGGGCGGCCGCCGAAAGGGGCCGCATGGGCACCGCCGGCGGGCCGTCGCCGACCGAAGGCAGGGTGGCCACCGTCCAGCCAGAGCCCCGGCCTGCGAGGGCCTGCTTGAGCCGGCCGTGGGCCAGGAGCCAGAGGGTCTCAAAAAGACACCGGCGGCTGATAACCGAGGCGACAAAGGCCGCCCCCGGCCGGAGCAGTCGGCCCAGGGCAAAGCCCAGGCTTTCCAGGTCAGGCTCACAGTTGAGGGCCCCGAACCCGGCATAGGCGCCGTCAAAAAGGGGAGCGGGCCCAAGGGCGGCAAGCCTTCCGGCCGGCAGGGCTAGAAACTCGGTCCGCCCGGTCAGGCCGGCGGCGGCCGCCTTCTGCCGGGCCCGCCGGACCATCTCGGGGGCGATGTCCAGGGCCAGCACCCGGTAGCCGGACCGGGCCAGGGCCAGGGTCTCCTCCCCGGTGCCGCAGCCGATTTCCAAAACCCACCCGCCCGCCGGAACAGCCTTCCGGAAGACCCGCAGGCTCTCGGCCCGAAGCCAGCCCATCAGGGAGTTTCTGCGGCTGGCGTACCGGTCGTCGTAGAGGTAAGCCAGGCGGTCGAAGGCCCGGGTTACGGCGGAGTATTTGGTTGCCATCCTTCAGCGCCCTTCGGCCGGGTGAAAACGGATAATGGGCCGGGCCGGCCAGCGGGCTAGAAGGCGGACGACGATGCGGGCTGCGAGGAGGCCGATGCGGATGCGTATTCGGCGTAGGGACGGGACCCACCAGCCGGCCCTTAACCGGGCGTCTTCCCACTCCTTCTGGAACCACCGGACTACCCACCGGTAAAACCTGGTGTCGTACTTGTCCCGGCGGAAAAGGAGTCGGTTCTGGGCGGTGTAGTCCCAGTCGATATTCCACTCGGAATCGAACATCAGCCGGTCCCGTACCTGCTCGAAAAAGGGGGTTCCGGGCAGGGGGTAGGCGATGGTTGTGCTGAACCGGTCGGGGAGGGTCTCCCGTAGAAGCTTGACCGAGAGCTGCAGGTCCTCAAACTCCTCCCCGGGGTACCCCACCATCATGAAAAAGTAGGTTTCGATGCCCAGCCGTCTGCAGAGGGCCGCAGCCTGGTAGGTCTGAGCGACCCGGATGCCCTTCTGCATTGCGTCCAGCACCTTTTGGGAGCCGGATTCGGCCCCGAAGTATATCCGGCGGCACCCCATCTCCTTAAGGGCCGTCAGCATCTCCTCGGTGGCCAGGTTAACCCGGGTGAGACATTCGAAGGGGATAATGGCGTCCCGGGCCAGGACCTCGTCCCGCCACTCCAGAACCCACCTGCGGTTCACCCCGGTGATGTCGTCGACCACCCGCAGAAAGTCCGGGGCGTAGGTCTGCTTGATGTGACGCATTTCCTCGGCCGAGTTGGCCGGGGACCGGAAGCGGTGGGTGCGGCCGAAGATGGCCTTCTGGCACCAGGCGCAGGCGTAGGGGCAGCCCCGGGTGTTGACGATGGAAAGGGCCCAGTAGCCGTGGGCCTTACGCCAGGCCCGGCGGTAAGCCTCCATGTCTACCAGGTCCCGGGCTGGGAAGGGGAGGGCGTCTAGGTTGGCGATGAGGGGGCGGGGGGGCGTCGCGATGACCTGGCCGCCAGGTCCCCTGAGTCTCAGGCCCGGAATCTCTTCCAGCCGGCTCACCCCAGACCCGTTTCCCAGCAAAAAGTCGGCCAGTTCTAACATCGTCTGTTCCCCCTCGTCGAAGACGACGACGTCGACGGGGAACTCGCCCCGACTGTCCCGGTATTTGAGATATCGGTCGGGCAGGCCGGTTGGATCGGGGCCGCCCAGGATGACGGTGGCCCCGTAGTGGTGGGCGATTTCGGCCAGGATTAGGGCGTGGCGCCGGATGGTTATCAGAGATGTGATTCCCACCACGGGGGGGCGGCGCCGGCACATGTAGTCCTCGAACTCGGCGTAGTCCTGCCGGAAGGTGCAGTCGAAAAGCTCCACGCTGTAGCCCCGATTTCGAAGGACGGCCGTTAGGTACATCAGCCCCAGGGGGAAATATGGGGTCATCAGCTTCTGCTCGACGGGATCCTTGGCAATAAATAGGGGGTAGACGAGGGTGACGTTCGGCCGCACTCTAAAGACCGCCTTCCAGTAGGACCCCAGCCCGTTGGCCGAAGGCGGCCAGAGTCCGGCGGCCGTGACCGTTAAAGTGACCCTGGCAGTGATCGGGCCCGAAGCGAAGCTCGGGACCCCACCTGGTTCCGAACTTGCGGAGCTTGCGGCCCATCTCCCACGCCTCGAGGCGGCCCCCGAGGGGGCTCCGCCCGGCAGCCTCGAGGAGCCGGGCCATCAGGCGGGAAGGCGGCCGAAGAGCCGGCGGGTTGCGGGGCGCGCCTTCAGCATTGGGCAGGAAGCGGGCGGTCCAGCGGTTAAGCTGGCGCATCTTCTGGTAGATGTCGAGGCCGAAAAGGGGCACCATCTGGGCAAGCTCGTGGGCGGTAAAGAGGTTGCGGTCCTCCAGACGCAGGGCCCGCTCCGAAAGGAAATAGTTGGGGCAGAGGCGGACCCCCCGGTTGGCGGCCCACCGCACCACCCCGATGACAAGGGCCCGGCAGACCCAGAGGTGCCCCGGCTCGGTCACCACCAGGTAGTCGATGTCGTCGCCGGGCTCCACGTTGTCCAGGGCCAGGGCCCCTGTCACCGCTACCATCCGGACGAAGGGCAGGGCTGCGATTATCCGGCCGTACCGGAGGGCCAGGGACCAGAGTCCGGCGGCGACGGCAGCCCGGTACCGGCGGAGGTCGGCCAGGTGCTCCCGGCCGGCAAGGACCCAGAACTCGCCCGCGGGCCGGATGCGGTCGGCCAGCCAGATCCCCCCGCCGAGGGCCTCCTTGACTTGGGCAGCCGGGGCGGGAAGGCCGATGAGGTAGCGGTGGACCTCGGTGGACGTAAGGGGATAGTCGAACAGGTCGGCGTATACCAGGGTGCAGAGGATTGCCAGTTCAAATCCGGAAACCCTGGCCGCCGGTGAGGCGGGCTGGCCGCCCTGAGCGACACGCATTTTCACCACCCTTCTCATTTCTTAATACGCCCGGGGCAGTCCCTTGGATTGGGGTTTTGGGGCCTTAAATTCAGGATCCTGCGCCGAACCAGCGGCGCAGCTTGGGCAGGAAATCCCAGGCGGCCGGCCAGCTCCGTCGGCAGATCCCCACCGCCCGGTCCGGATCGGCGGCGTGGATGAGCGGGCCCCCGCTGGCTTCCCAGGCCCGGATGGGTCCGACGGCCTCCAGATCCCGAACCTGCCAGCGCAGGCCGTAGGTCCTGGCCAGGGCCCGCTCCAGCAGGCCGGCGGCCCGCCAGGGGTTTGCGACCTCGGGCGTCCAGGTCACTCCAACGTCCACCCAGCGGAAGGGCCGCCCGGCCGCAAAGGGCCCAAAGAGGAAGGCCAGCTCCACCTCCTGCCGGCCGCGGAAGAAGCTGGCCAGCATCACCGTGAGCCGGTCCCGCTCGGCCTGGGAAAGGTTAAAGAGCTTAAACTCCCCCGGTTCCATCCGCCGGGTCCGTGCCGACGAAGCCAGCCACCTGGCCGAGGAATTCGGGCAGACTCCGGCCGGCCAGCTCCACTCCCGTCTCCAGCTCAGTGGAACCGACTTCGTCGGGGGCATGGACCAGCCGGTCCCGAAGGCGGGCAACGGTGGCCAGCCGGTCGGCCAGGCCAACTGAAATGATTCCCGCCTCGGCCAGGGCCAGGAAGACATCGGGGTACGACTCGGGGGCCCGCCCACCCCGCTCGCCGAGGATGGCAATGGCGACGTCAGTGGCGCCTTCTACGGCGACAATGAGGCGGTAACGGGCGGCGTCGGCCGCTGCTGGGTCCTGAATGTCCAGAGTTTTCAGGCGGGCAATAGACTCCCGGACCAGTCCGAAGCCCCGAGCCAACCGGGCGACGAGTTTTTCCCCGCTCACAGGACGGCGTAGGCGTTGCAGGGCGAACCGACGCCCCCGGGAATGTTCAGGGGCGCCGAGACCAGCAGAAAGTAGTAGCGGCCTTCCGCCCGGCAGGCAGCCGCTAGCTCTTCCAGGTCCCAAAGCTCCCCCAGGGGCATGCCCAGGAGGGCGATGAGCCGTTGGTGAAGGAAGCCCTCTTCCCGCCGGACGGGCAGGGCCTCGACGGCCGGGTTATCGGCGGCCACCGCCGCCCCCCGCCGATCCCAGAGCCAGGCGGCCGTTCGCGGCCCCGGGTCGAGGCCGGGGGTGGCCAGGGTGCCCCCGTCGAGCCCCCCGGCCAGGGCCCTTCGGCCGGCCTCGTCCAGGCCTAGGTACCAGCGGAGCCAGCCGGTGCGGAGGAGCAGGATATCCCCGGGCTCAAGGCCGACCCCCTCCCAGGCCAGGGTGGCCTCCAGGTCGTCGGGGCCGATGGCGACCCGGCCGGTGGGCTCCAGGGGCCGTCCGGCGGATTCGAAGTAGGCGGCGGCGTCGACCAGCACCCCCCGGCCCACGATGCCCCGGCGGGCGATGACGTCGATGCCCAGCTCCCCCCGGTCGAGGTCGGGGTCTTCCCGGCCGCCGTAAAAACCGAACTGACGGTAGCGGATGTGCTGAAGGCCGTCCCACTGGCTGGAAGCCTGGGGATAAAAGCCGTCCAACCAGTCGTCACGGGCTAAGCGGCCGGTAGAAACATAGTGACGATAGATTTGCCGGGTGCTGACCAGGCTGGGGTCAGGCCGATTGAGGGGGAGGGAAAGGTTTATGACCCGGCCGGCCGACACGGTTCGAACCGCCTTGAGGACCTCCCGGGGGGTTAGAAAGTTTAAAGTTCCTAGCTGGTCCGACCGGCCAAATACGTCCCAGGCGTGGCGTTCCCCGGTGGGCAGCCGGGGCAGACCCTCGTATTTGGGCACGGCGACCAGGTCGACCATCGGTTCCTCCTAACGTACGGTTCTGCAATGGAGTATACACTTAGGGTTGCCAAGTCTTTTTTGCCCAGGGAGGACGTCGTGACGACCGGGTTGACCCCCGACAATTTCTTCGCCGCCGACCCTAACCTGGCCTTTCTCCTGCGCCTCTGGGCCGACCCAGAGGATGCGGCCCGGGCTGAGCCTCACCTCCGGGAGCTGGGCGGGCTGGCGGCCGGCGAACTGGACCGGCTGGCGACGCTGGCCAACCAGCATCCGCCGGTTCTGCGGGCCTTTGACCGGGAAGGTAACCGTGTCGATGAGGTCGTCTACCACCCGGCCTACCGGGAGCTGGAGAGATTTGCCTTCGAGAGGTTTGGGCTGGCCGCCATGTCCCACCGGGCTGGGGTGCTGGGCTGGCCCAGACCTGTGCCCCACGTGGTCAAATATGCCTTTAAATATCTATTTGTTCAAGCGGAGTTCGGTCTGATCTGTCCCGTCTCTTTGACCGACTCAACGGCCCGCATAATCAGGCTGTTTGGCAGTCCGGACCAGCAGGCCCGCTATCTGCCCCGCCTTACAGCCACCTCTTTAGCCGACCTCTGGCAGGGCGCCCAGTTTATAACCGAGAAGGAGGCCGGCTCTGACGTGGGGGCGATTAAGACCGTGGCCCGGCTGGAGAACGGGGTCTGGCGGCTGTACGGCCACAAGTGGTTCTGCAGCAACGTTTCGGCTGAAGTTATCATCACCCTAGCCCGGCCGGAAGGGGCCGAACCCGGAACCCGGAGCCTTGGGATGTTCCTGGTGCCTAAGTGGTTGCCAGACGGAACCCGAAACTCCTACCGGATCGAGCGCCTCAAGGAGAAGCTGGGCAGCCGGAGCATGGCCACCGGGGAGGTGACCTTCGACGGGACGGTGGCCGAGCCTGTGGGGGACCTGGGGCGCGGCTTCAAGCAGATGGCCGAGATGATAAACGTTTCCCGGCTCTCGAATGCCCTGCGATCGGCTGGGCTGATGCGCCGGGCATTTTTCGAAGCCCTTAACTACGCCCGGCGCCGGACGGCCTTCGGCCGGACCCTGGCCGACCTGCCCCTGGTCCGGCACAAGCTTTTTGACCTGCTGCTGGACGTCGAAGGATGTGCGGCGCTGGTTTTCTATGGGGCCTGGCTGCTGGACCGGGCCGATACTGGGGAAGCTGAGGCCGCCCGGCTCCGACGCATCGTAACGCCCCTGGCCAAATTTTACGTGACGAGGCGGGCCCGTAAGGTCGTCGGCGAGGCCCTGGAGCTGCTCGGCGGAAACGGCTACATCGAGGAGTGGCCCCTGGCCAGGCTGCTGCGGGACGCCTACTTGGGCTCCATCTGGGAGGGAACTACCAACATTGTTGCCCTGGACGTTTTGCGGGCAATCCTGCGGGAGGGAGCCGGCGAGGCCCTCCTGGAGGAGCTGAAAACCAGGCTTTTTAGCTTAAAGTCCCCGCCTGTCCGGCACCTGGCCGGGTCCATCCAGGCCAGCCTCGGGCGGTTCCAGGCCGACCTGGGACGCCTGCCAGAAATGGAGCCGGAAGCCCGGGAGCTTGAAGCTCCGGGGCTTGCCAGGCAGCTCACCCACCTGGCGGTGACGGTTTTACTCTTTTGGGAGGCCGACCGGCTGGCCGTGGAGGCCGGTAACTACCGGAAGCTTGGGGTGGCGGCGGCCTACGCCCGGAGTCGGGTCTTCAACGGGCCGATAAGGCTGGCCCCAGGCCTGGTGAGGGGTCTGGTCGACTGGCAGCCGGTCGGGCCGGAGGTAGCTGTCCCGGCGGATTGAAAGTTGACCGGTGACGGGGAGCGGGCTTAGAATATCGTGTCCGCAGAACTTGTTGGCCTCGGAGGGAAAGATGGCAGGTCGGCCTAAGCTCCGCAACTTAGAAGTTTCTCGTCGGGAGTTTCTGGCCGGGAGTGCGGCTGCGGCCCTGGGCCTTGGGCTCTGGTCGTGTGCCCCGACGCCCCAGGCCCCCCAGCCGGCGCCCGCCCAGCCGGCCGAACAGCCCCGCTACGGGGGCGAGCTGGTCTTTGCGGTTGAAGCTGAGCCGCCCTCCCTCGACGCCCACCGGGAAACCACCTTTGCGCTGCTTCACCCCTTTGCCCCCTTTTACAGCACCCTTTTAAAGTTTGACCAAAACAACTACCCGAAGGTGGTGGGCGATTTGGCCGAGTCGTGGTCGGTCTCCTCGGACGGGCTGGTTTACGAGTTCAAGCTCCGGGACGGGGTAAAGTTCCACGACGGCACTCCCCTCACCAGCCGGGATGTGGTGGCCACCTACAACAAGATTATCTTCCCGCCCCAGGGGGTAATCAGCGCCCGGAAGGCCCTCTATGCGGCCGTGGAATCCATCGAAGCCCCCGACACCCGCACCGTCAGGTTTAAACTCAAGTACCCTTCGGCCTCCATGCTTACGGCCGGATTCGCCTCGCCCTGGAACTGGATTTACAAGGCTGAAATCGTCGAGAAGGATCCCCGCTGGTACGAGAAGAACGTGCTGGGGACGGGTGCCTTTAAGTTCGTCGAGTATGTTCCCGGCTCCCACGTGTTGGGCCGAAAAAATGAAGACTACTTCATCAAGGGCCGGCCTTATCTGGACGGCTTCCGGGCCGTCTTTATGACGGACCGTTCCGCCATGGTCGCCGCTATCCGGAGCGGCCAGGTCCTCGTAAACTTTCGAACAGTCTTCCCCACGGAGCGAGATGATTTGGTGAGGGCCCTGGGGGACAAGGTGGCGGTCCAGGAGAGCCCGTGGATCGCGATGCTGCCCATGGTCATTAACAACGAGAGGAAGCCCTTCGACGACCCGCGGGTTAGGCGGGCCCTTACCCTGGCCATTGACCGCTGGGGCGGGAGCCAATATCTATCCCAGTTCACGTTCCTTAAGCATGTTGGGGCCCTGATGCGGCCGGGCGGGCCCTTTGCCATGCCCGAGTCGGAGCTGGAAAAGATCCCCGGCTACTGGCGGGACATAAACAAGAGCCGGGAGGAGGCCCGTCGGCTTTTGCGGGAGGCTGGGATCCCCGAAGGCTTTTCGTTCGTCCTGAAGAGCCGCAACATCGAGCCTTACCCGACTTTAGGCATCTACGCCATCGACCAGTGGCGGCAGATTGGGCTAAGGGTGGAGCACCAGCTTCTGGAGACGGGCCCCTGGACCCAGGACCTGCGCACCGGCAACTTTGAGGCGATGCTCTACTTTAACTGTGACTTCATGGACGACCCCGACCTGCAGCTTTTAAGCTTCATTTCACCCGAGCGGAGCCCGGTAAACTACGCCCGCTACCGGGACCCGGTCCTGGACGACCTTTACGACCGCCAGAGCCGGGAGCTGGA
Source organism: Chloroflexota bacterium (assembly GCA_040289115.1). GTDB lineage: Bacteria > Chloroflexota > Dehalococcoidia > JAUQQI01 > JAUQQI01 > JAUQQI01. The sequence goes on along the minus strand of PSKS01000049.1, from coordinate 1,640 downwards.
CCCGGAGCGACGTAAGCAGCTGGTCTGGGAGTTCGAACGGCGGGTTTTGGGGGATATGGCCTACCACATGATAAGCCTGTGGCAGCACCGGATCATCGTCCATTGGGCCAAGCTTAAAGGTTGGAAGATCACCCCGAGCCACTACATTAATCAGGACCTGGTAAACGTCTGGTTGGCAGAGTAAGATTTAGCCTTCTAGCCGCCAGCGCACGATGGCATCGGCCATCCGGGCAACCCGCACCATCGGGCCGACATCGTGGACCCGGACCAGGTCGGCCCCGTTGGCGATGCCGATGGCCACCGCGGCCGCTGTGCCTTCCAGCCGCTCCTGAACTTCTACCCCCAGCACCCGACCGATGAAGCTTTTGCGGGACGGGCCGATGAGGACCGGCCGGCCAAGCTCCCGGAGTCGGCCCAGGTGGCGGAGGATGAGCAGGTTTTCCTGCCAGCTTTTGCCAAAGCCGAGCCCGGGGTCGACGATGATCCGCTCCGGGGGAACCCCGGCCCTGACCGCCAGGTTGATAGCCTGACGCAGGCCGGCGACAATGCGGTCCATAAGCCCGCCCTCGACCGGGGCGTAATCCCAGGCCGCTGTCGGGGCTGGGCGGCTGTTGTGGGTTATGACCAGATAGGCCCCGGTCCGGGCGGCGACCTCGGCGATGCGGGGGTCCATCCGGAGCCCCCAGACGTCGTTGATCATCCTAGCCCCGGCCCAGACTGCGGCCTCGGCCACTTCCGCCTTGTAGGTATCCACCGAGATGGGGCAGTCCAGATTCCGGGCAAGGCCCTCGATGGCCGGCAGCACCCGGTACATCTCTTCCTCAGCCGGGACCGGCTCCGCCCCCGGACGGGTTGACTCGCCCCCCACATCCAGCAAGTCGGCCCCAGCGGCCACCATCTCCCGGGCCCGGCGCAGGGCCGCTTCCACGTTGGTTCCCAGCCCGTCCCCGGCAAAGGAGTCCGGGGTCATATTGATTATTCCCATCACATAGGTCCGGACGCCCCACTCAAACATCGGCCGTCCCATCCAACCAGCTCTCCCGGGTGATGGGCCGCCAAGCCCCACCCCGGAGCGCCCCCATCGTTCCGGCCCACACCACGGTGATGTCATGGGGGTGGATAGACTCCTCGTTGGTGAGCCGGGCCTCCACGTAGGCCGAATCTGGCAGGTAGGTCAACGCCCGACCGACCCGGGCCAGGAGGTCCCGCACCACGTCCTCGGCGAAGCGGGGCCGACGGTGGCCTTTAAGGATGGTCAAAAGCTCCTCCGGCCGCTTTAAGGTGTCGGCCGTTCCGGCGCTCAGGGCGGCCTGGGCCAGGTCGGCCAGCTCCTCCGGGGACGGCAGCCTTTCGGCACCTACAAACAGGCTCAGCCGCCCGCGCTGGGCGTGACTGGCCAGTGGCAGGAGGTCGAGAAGGTCATCCGCCGGAAGCCCGGTTGCCTGGAGGCGTCGGCGGGCAAACTGCCTTGCCAGCTCCAGGCCGCAGGGGCAAACCGTCATCCCCACCACCTCAACCCCAAGGCCGGCCCGGCATTGCCCGGCCCGGCAGCGGGCCTCGGCCGTCACCGTGCAGAAGGTCCCGGCCGGCGAGATGGGGTAGCGGAGGGTAAGCCGAGAGTGGCCGGCCTCGGCCTCCTG
>PSKS01000048.1:0-17981 GCA_040289115.1 Chloroflexota bacterium | reverse complement strand
CGGTTTATAAGCTCGCCCGTTAGGGCCCGGTGCAGGTCCTCAAGCCGACGGACCACCTGGCCGTCCAGGCCGATAATGGTATCCCCCGGCCGGAGCCCGGCCCGCTCCGCCGGACTGCCCGGAGCCACCTCCAGCACGCCCACCCCCTGGGAGGCGGGAAGCCGCAGGGTCCGGACGACCCAGGGCGGTAGCGGCCGGTTCTGGCCGGTGATGCCCAGGTAGGCCCGACGGACCCGGCCGTCCCGGATGAGGAGGGCTGCAACCCAGCGGGCCATATTGATGGGGATGGCAAAGGCCAGGCCCTGAGCCGGGAAGATAACGGCCGTGTTTATCCCGATCACTTGGCCCCGACTATCCACCAGGGGGCCGCCGGAGTTGCCAGGGTTGAGGGCAGCGTCCGTCTGGATGACGTTATCGACCGGACGGCCGGCACTGGTGTAAAGGGACCTGCCCACGGCGCTGACCACCCCGGCAGTAACCGAAAACTGAAACCCGAAGGGGTTGCCGATGGCGACCACCAGCTGCCCCACCCGAACCTTGTCCGAATCCCCCAGGGGGGCCGCTGGCAGGTCGTTGGCGGGGATTCGGATGACGGCCAGGTCGGTGGCCGGGTCATCCCCAACCAGCTGGGCCGGAAACTCCCGGCCATCCACCAGGGCCACCCGGATCTGCCTGGCGCCGTGCACCACGTGGCTGTTGGTAAGGATATACCCGTCTGGGGTTAAAATGACCCCGGAGCCGGCACCGGTCTGGGCCGAATTTCGGGGCCCGGGCCGCAGGACCTGCACGTGGACCACCGAGGGGCCCACCCTTTCCACGGCGGCGATCACTACCCGGGAGTAGGCATCCAATGCCTCCTCGTCGGGCGCCCCGAATTCGGCGGGTTCGACCCCCGAAACCGGGCCAGGATTGTCGATGGGTTCCAGTTGGGGATTAAAGAACGTCATAAGCTGCGCTCCATTTAACAGTCTAAAGGCCTCGGATTTTTATTGTCAATTTTCCGGGCCGGAGGGACCTGGGACTGAAGTCGACACGGGAAATGGGGCATCACGGGGAGGCCTCCTGGAGTCGAGCCCAGCCGATGGGATGGGTGGGTTCCAAGAACTGCCCCCCAGGTTGGATCCCGGTTTGAGCAGAACGAAGGGGCCGCAATCGCGAAGCTAAGCCCTTCCCGCCGAGCCTCCCCGACCAACAATACCAGGGCCTAGCCGATGAGGACGACCCCGAACGGCCCGGTGCCGGCCGATGTCACCGGCGACCCTATTATTGACATAAACACCCCTTGGGACAGAGCCCGCTGATACAAGGCCTCGCCATTGGGTCCGGTTCGCGGTTCACCACAGAGGTGAGGGCATATGCCGAGGGGTATCGCCCGACCAGCATACGACTCAGCTGGTCGCCCTACGTCGGCCTGTTTGGGCTCGGCTACCCCCCGAGCTTTTGCCGGTCGGTCTTCCGCTTGGCAGCCTTAAGGGCATGTCCGTCCTACGGCCGGGATTTCGACCGTCCGAACTATTCTCTGAAGGTCAGGTACGGGCGGTTGACTTGGCCCAGGCCGCGGGTTATTATAGAGACGGCATGGACTTTTTTGGCGTCGGACCCCTTGAGCTCCTGATGCTGCTGGTGGTCGGCCTCATTGTCCTCGGCCCGGAGCGGCTGCCCGAGACGGCCATCAAGGTCGGCCGGTTTATCCGGGAATTCCGGGCCACCTACAGCCGCCTTGCCGCTGAAGTGATGCGGGAGCTGGAAGCCGCCGAACGGGAGACGCCGACATCCCCGGCCGAGGCCGAGTACCGCCCCGCCTGGTCTTCCAACCCCTCATCACCGGTTCCGACCGCCGGGACCGAAGGCGAGGGAACCCCGCGGGCCGAGCTGCCCGCCGTCCAAGCACCGTCGGCCCAGGCTGCGGACAGCCCCCTGGCCGACACCGCGCCGCTAGGGGCCCCCTCAACCCCGCCGGCCGAAGACGGGGCCCGACGCGCGGAGCCGGAGAACCCTTCGGTCCAATAGAGCTGCCAACAAACGGAGACGGCCTATGCGCAAAGCTTTGCTCTTACTCTTCGCTTTTTCTTTTGTCCTAAACGGTTGCTCGTTTTTCCCGCGTGACAACTCGGGCCCGACCCCGACGGCAGCCCCCTATCCACCCCCAGGGGCTACCCAGACCGTGCCCGTTGCGGCCACGGACCTGGAGCAGGCCGTCATCGCCGCGGTGGAGCGGACGACCCCCTCAGTGGTGAGCATCGGCACCGACCAGGGCGGCCTCGGCTCCGGGGTCATCGTCTCCCAGGACGGCCAGATCCTCACCAACGCCCACGTGGTGGCGGGCAGCCGGCTGCTGGCAGTGGGCCTGCCCGATGGCCGGACCTTCCGAGGCCGGGTGATTGCAGCCGACGAGTTGGTGGACCTGGCCTTGGTGAAAATCGACGCCCAGGGGCTGCCGGCGGCCACCCTGGGCGACTCCGACCAGCTTAAGCCCGGCCAGTTTGTCATCGCCATCGGCAACCCCCTCGGCTACTACCGGACCGTAACCTTCGGGGTCATAAGCGCCACCAACCGCAACGTCCGGGGTGGTCCGGGGGGACGGGGCCTGGAGAACATGATCCAGACCAGCGCCCCGATAAATCCGGGCAACAGCGGCGGGCCCCTCGTCAACCTCCGGGGGGAGGTGGTGGGGATCAACACGGCCGCGGCCATCGACCCAACCCTGGGCGAAAAGGCCGAAGGGATCGCCTTCGCCATACCCGTTAACACCGCCAAGCAGCGGCTCCAGCAGTGGACCCGGGCCGCTACCGGCGCCCCAACCGGCCCGGCCCAGCCCTTCCTGGGCGTGACCCTGGGCGAAACCATCGACCCGTTCCTCGCCCGGGTTTACGGCATCCCTACCGGCGTCCCGGTGGTTTCGGTGGTACCAGGGGGGCCGGCCGACCAGGCGGGAATCCGGCCGGGGGATATAATCATCCAGGCCGAAGGCCAGCGGGTGGAAACGGCCTCCCAACTCGTCGAGGTTATCCGGTCGAAACGGCCCGGGGATAAGCTGGAGCTCCGGGTCTGGCGGCGGGGCCAGGAGCTGACCGTCACCGCAACCTTAGGGGGTTAGGGTTGGTTTATGACTTCCACACCCAGACCTTTTATTCCGATGGCTCCCTTTCGCCGGTGGAGCTGGTCCGGCGGGCGGCAGTTAGGGGCTACCGGGCCATCGGCCTAACCGACCACGCCGGCCCGGGAAACCTGGAATGGGTGGTCGAAAGGCTTAAGGCCGACTGCGAGCTGGTGAGACGGGAATGGGGGATTCTAGCCGTCCCGGGGGTGGAGCTCACCCACCTGCCCCCGACGGCCATCCCTGAGCTGGCCCGCCGGGCCAAGGCCCTGGGGGCCTTGGTGGTTGTCCACGGGGAGACGCCGGTGGAGCCGGTTATCCGCGGTACGAACCGGGCGGCCGTAAGCTGTTCCGACGTGGACATTCTGGCTCACCCCGGTCTGCTTACCGAAGAGGAGGCGGCCCTGGCCGCCGCCCACGGGGTCTTCATCGAGGTCTCGGCCCGGAAGGGCCACTGCCTGGCCAACGGCCACGTGGTGCGGATTGCCCGCCGGATTGGGGCCAGGCTCCTGGTTAACTCGGACGCCCACGACCCCGGCGACCTACTTACCCCCGAGTTCGCCCGGACCGTAGCCCTTGGCGCCGGCCTGGAGGCTGAAGAGCTGCAGACCGTCCTAGAGGAGAACCCGAGGGACCTCCTGGCCCGCCTTGGGTACCGACCCGATTAGCCGGCGGCCGCCCGCCCGTCGGCCTCCAGGGCAGCTTGCAGGGCCGCCAGGGCCACTTCCACCTGGTCGGGGTCCGGTTTCCAGGTGGTGAGCTGTTGGAGCCAGAGCCCAGGCGAGACCACCAGGGCCCTAACCAGGGGGTTGTGGGTGTGGGCAGCTCCGAAACGGATAATCTCATAGGCTACGGCCGCCACCAGGGGGACCAGAACTACCCGGGAAAGCAGCTTTAAAGGTAAAGGCAGGTCACCAAGCCAGGCGAAGACGAAAACGGCCAGAACCACCACTGTCAAAAGGAAGGCCGTTCCGCAACGGGGGTGGGCGGTGCTGAAGGCCATGGCCGCCTCCGGTCGGAGGGGCACCCCGGCTTCCAGGGCGTGAATGGCCTGATGTTCGGCTCCGTGGTAGGCAAAGACCCGCCGGATTTCGGGAAGCCGGCCGATAGCGACAATATACCCCAGGAGCAACCCGAGGCGCACCAGCCCTTCCACCAGGTTGACGAAGACGGGGCCGGGCAAAAGGCCCGTAAGCCAGTGGGTGAGGAGGGCCGGCCCTATAAAGAAGGCCGCTAAGGCGACGGCTAAAGAGCTGACCAGCACCGGCCAAACCAGGGCCGAACCGACCTCGGCCTGCTGGCCGGTAGCCACCGCCGCCGAGAGGGTAAGGGCCTTTATCCCCAGGTAAAGGGTCTCGTACAGGACCAGGATTCCCCGAACGAAGGGCAGCCGGGCAAAGCCGCCCTGGGTAAGGCGGGAATTTAAGGGCTCCGCCCGGACGAAGATGGCCCCGTCGGGCTGGCGGACGGCCACGGCCCAGTGGGTGCGGCCCCGAATCATGACCCCCTCGATGAGGGCCTGCCCGCCGTAGTAAAAGGGGCGGGTCGGGGCGCCGGACTGGGCGGTCATGAAGCTACCGGGAGACGGTTACTCCTGACCGCCCTCCCCCTGCTCCTGCTCCCGGCCGTACCGCCGGAGGAAACGCTCCACCCGTCCGGCTGTGTCCACGATGCGCTGTTCGCCGGTAAAGAAGGGGTGGCACCGGCTGCAGACCTCCACCCGGAGGACCGGCTTGGTGGAGCCGGTGGTGAAGGTGTTACCGCAGGCACAGATTACCTGCGCATTCGGGTAGTACTGGGGATGGATCTTCGGCTTCATGGGGTCAGACCGCGGCTGGGATGACGTTGACCCGCTTTTTGTCCCGGGCGTAGAAGTCGAACTTGACAAACCCGTCCTTAAGGGCAAAGAGGGTGTCATCCCGGCCGAGGCCGACGTTCCGGCCCGGGACGATCCTGGTGCCCCGCTGCCGGACCAGAACCTCGCCGGCCCGGACGAACTGACCGTCAAAACGCTTTACGCCCAGCCGCTTAGAAATGCTGTCGCGGCCGTTTCGGGTGCTTCCGCCACCTTTCTTATGGGCCATTCTGGTTCACCTCACCCAGTTGGATCTCCTCCACCGCCAGCCGGGTGTACCGCTGGCGGTGTCCGTGCTTGCGCCGGTATCGGGTCTTGGCCTTGAATTTGAAAACGATAATCTTCCGGCCCTTCTCCTGGGCCATGACCCGGGCCCGAACCCGCGCCCCGGGAACGAGGGGCCGCCCCACCAGGGGCGGGCCGGAGTCTGGCACCACCAACAGAACCCGGTCAAGGTCCACTTGACCGCCTACGGGGGCCTCAAGCCGCTCCACCAGCAGGGTATCGCCGGGCTGGACCCGGTACTGTTTGCCGCCGGTTTCAACGATCGCGTACATGGTTCACCACGTGGGAGCACTTTAAGTTTGGGCCAGGGCCTAACCCCCACCCACTGGGAGCATTATAAATTATAACGCCCTATCCAGGCAAAACCTGTGTCAAGTTTCCGGAAGGATGTCCCTCGGTGTTTTTAAGTCAAGGTCTCGGCTGCCGGCCCGGCCGGTGAAACCAGCTGTGCCGGCCGGGCCACTGCCATAAATTTTTCCGAACTTACAGAGATTGCTGCTTAAATCATAGCGTCTCCTGAACCGGGAGGTAATGGGCCAGGACGCGAGTTGCAGAGGCAGAGGTCAGGACATCCCGACGCGTCGGCAACGACCAAGACCGCGCAGGAGGTCAGCGTGACCTGGAGAGTGCGTAGCCCCGGGCAACGTTGCCGCCGACGGTGGCTAGGTTGCGGACGGCCGGGCCAGCGATCTGGGCGGCCGCCCGGGCTAGGATCGGGGCTCGCTCCCAGACCAGGGCCGAGGTGGCCAGCTCACTGTGGGTGGTAAGGGGCCCGATCTGAAGGCCATCAGAATCGGCCCGGATGAAGTGCAGCCCAGCCAGGTCGCCGATGTAGACGACGGAGCAGGTCGACGTTCGGGGCCGGGCCGAAAAAGGGCGGATAGACGGGACCCGAGGCCTGCAGGTCTGTCGCCCAAGCTGACATCAGACCACCTCCTCGTCAAAATAGGACAACCGTTTGTCTGTATTTTAAGCACCATCTGCACTTGCAAGACTAAAGTCTCGCCGCCGCAGAAGCTTTACAAGACAAAGCCATCCCTGGACGGTTTTCTGGTGCGAGACTATAATTAACTCAATACCTGCGGAAAGGGGAAGTCCTCATGCGGATTCTGGTCGAGAAGGACGTGGCGGTGCCCATGCGAGACAGGGTCACCCTGGCCACCGACATCTACCGGCCCGATGCCGACGGTCGCTTCCCGACAATCCTGGTCCGGACGCCCTACAACAAGGCCGACCCTTTGCTCACCAACGTGATAATGTTCGACCCGGTCCGGGCGGCCGCCGCCGGCTACGTGGTTTGTGTCCAGGACGTCCGGGGCCGCTACGCCTCCGAAGGCAAATTTAGGCCCATTCACCAGGAGATAGACGACGGCTACGACGCCGTCGAGTGGTGTGCCGCCCAGCCCTGGTCGGACGGTCGGGTGGGGATGGCTGGGGCGTCCTACGTGGGGGCGACCCAGTGGCTTGCCGCCATCGCCTCGCCACCCCACCTGCTGGCCATCGCCCCGAACATCACGGCCTCAAATTACCACGAGGGCTGGTTTTACCAGGGCGGGGCCTTCGAGTGGGGCTTTATCGTCTCGTGGGCAGTAAATTTCCTGGCTCTGGACACTCTTCTTAAAGAGCGGCCGGGGGACGAGGCGGCCGTGGGCCGGCTTATCCGGGCGATGGACGAGCTGGACCGGTGGTTTCGGCACCTGCCCCTTAAGGATTTCCCGCCCCTGGCCGGGGTCGACTACTTTCAGGAGTGGCTAGCGCATCCCCTTTACGACGACTACTGGCGGCGGGTAAACATTGAGGCCCACTACGACCGGGTAAAAGCTGTGGCCTTAAACATCGGGGGCTGGTACGACATCTTTCTTTACGGGACGGTCAGAAACTTTTTGGGCCTGAGGTCCCGGGGTGGCTCGGAGGCGGCCCGCAAAAGCCGGCTTATCGTGGGGCCCTGGGCCCATGTGACCCGGTCCCTGCTCTGGATGGGGAACCTGGTGGGGGAGGTCAACTTCGGGGTTCAGGCGGCCTCGCAGGTTGTCGACCTGATGGGGCTTCAGCTGCGCTGGTTTGACCGCTGGCTCAAAGGTGTGGACAACGGGGTGGACCGGGAGCCACCGGTAAGGCTTTTCATCATGGGTAGAAACCTGTGGGAAGACTTTGAGGATTTTCCGCCGCCGGGGGCAGAAGAGTTAAAACTTTATCTGCACTCTGGGGGCCGGGCCAACGGGCTTTGGGGCGACGGGGTGCTTTCGGCCGAGGCGCCCGGTGAGGAGCCCCCGGACCGGTTCGTTTACGACCCGGAAAATCCGGTTCCGACCCGGGGCGGGGGATTGTGCTGCAGTGACGTTTACCTTCCGGGTGGGGCCTATGATCAGCGGGAGGTGGAGGCCCGGCCAGACGTTCTAGTCTACACGAGCGGTCCGCTGCAGAAAGAGCTTAAGGTTTTGGGGCCGGTCAAGGTTAGGCTCTATGTGACCAGCAGTGCGCCGGACACGGATTTTACGGCCAAGCTGGTGGACGTTTACCCCGATGGACGGGCTATCAACATTAGCGACGGTATCCTGCGGCTGCGTCACCGCAACGGGACCGACCGGGAGGAGTTGCTGGAGCCCGGGCGGGTCTACGGGATAGAGGTCGACCTCTGGTATACGGCTCATGTTTTCCGGGCGGGCCATCGGGTAAGGCTGGAGGTCTCCTCCAGCAATTTTCCCAGGTTTGACCGGAACCTGAATAGGGGCGGGCCCTTCGGGCTCGAGGCCGAGGCTCAGGTGGCCGTCCAGCAGGTCTTCCATGACCCGTCCAGACCCTCTGCCCTCATCCTAACGGTCGCCCCGTAATCAAAAGGCAGGGCTCAAAACGCCTTAAAAAGTCGCAGGACGTTGCCCCCGAGGATTAGGTCCAGCTCCGACGGGGTCAAAAAGTCCAGGTTTAACGTCAGGTATTCAAGCGACTGGCGGTAGGTACAGTTGCGCTCCACGTTCCAACGGTTGAGCCGCTCGACCTCCTTTAGGAGGTTTTCCTGGGTGGGCTCGGGGATGGCCTGGATCTCCCAAAAGACGGGGATTCCCAGGCGGCGAACTTCGGTCCAGAAGCCGTCAAAGGTCGGGTCATCAAAACCCCCGCCGGTAGCGCTCAAGAAAGAGGCCCCGGTTGGCGTAGTAAAGGCCCCGCAGGCCCAGTTCCCGCACCGAACGGCGCAGGCGGCTGACCTCCAACCCGGTATCGGCCCTGGACTCGTCAACACTGGCCAACCCGATGAATTTATCAGGGTAGCGCCTTACGGCCTCGGCGAAATACTCATCCAGTCGGCCGTAGAGGTGCGCGTTCTGGAGGACGACCCGGTCGACCCCGGCGTGGGCCATTGCCTGAAGAATGAACTCCGGGGGGCTTTCCGGCCGCTGGAGGGAAGGCGGAAAGAACTGCAGGTAATAGTCCTGCCCGTCCAGGGTCCATTCCAGGCGGCCGAAGGGCCCGGCCCTGAAATTGGCAGGCAGCAGGCTTTCGGGTGAGTTGGGCGGGCCGGCCAGGGGTCGGCCATGGTCGGCCGGGGCGTGGTCCCGGAGGCGGCGAACCGGACTGGGGTGGGTGGCAGCGTAAAGCTGCAACTATGAGAAGGTTTTGAGCGCAGCCGACTCATCCAGCAGTCGAGGCTGTGACGGGGAACCGCAAGCTAAGAAACGTCCCGATCCGGAAAGCCTGCTCCTGCCCGAACGCTCAAGCTACGCCCTGGATTCTGAGACTGGGCCGGACAACTACCCCAAACAAAGGTCCCGGCCGAAACAATGTTACGGGGTAGGGGTGGGCTGGCCCGGCAGGTGGAGGGGTGGCAAAAGGGCCTCCAGCTCGGCCCGTCGGGATTCCAGCCAGGGCGGCAACCGCAGGCCGGCCCCCAGGGCCTCGGCCGGCTCGTCCACCGTGAAGCCCGGCGGGTCGGTGGCGACCTCAAAGAGGACCCCGCCCGGCTCAAAGAAATAGATGGAGCGGAAGTAAAGCCGGTCCCGCACCGGGGTAACCTGGTACCCGGCGGCCAGCAGCCGGCTCCGCCAGGCCAGCTGCGTCTCGGCGTTCTCCGTCCGGAAGGCCACGTGGTGCACCGTCCCGGCCGCGACCCGCCCCCGGAAAAGGTCTCGGCGGACCTCCACGTCCACGATGGCCCCCGGACCGCCCGCCCCGGCGGTATACCGGTACCGGCCGGCTGCGGCACCCTGGAACTTAAACCCCATAATCTGGGTAAGCAGCCCGGCCGTCGGGTCGGCGGTCGCCTCCGTCAGGGTCACCCCGTAGACCCCCCGGATGGCATGCTCGGCAGGCACCGGCCCCCCGGACCAGGGCTCCCGGTCGTCCGGTTCGGGTCCGGCCACCAGCTCCAGCTGCAGGCCGTCAGGGTCGTAGAAAACCAGGACTCTCTCGTCAAAACGCTCGGTCGGGGGCTCGAGCCGGACGCCGTGGGCCTCAAGCCGGCCCTGCCAGTAATCAAAACTTGCGGCCGGAACGGAAAGGGCGACGGCCGTGACCTGGCCAACCCCCCGACGGCCCGGAAAGGCGCGGGGCCAGACGAAGAAAGTTAGGATCGTCCCCGGGCGGCCCAGTTCGTCGCCGAAGTAGAAATGATAGGCCGAGGGGTCATCAAAATTGACGGTTATTTTCACCAATCGCAGTCCGAGAACCCGGGTGTAAAAATCAATGGTGATGTTGGGGTCGCTGGCGACGGCGGTAACGTGGTGAACCCCCGGGATCTGGTCGACCATTTACAAAGCCTCCCGACCCGAATTAAAGTTTACTTTAAAAATTATAGAGCGTCCGGAAGCTCCTGGTCCAGGGGTGCCAGGACCAGTCCGGAGAGGGGCTTCGGGTAAAAATAGGTTGATTTTGGGGGCATTTCCACCCCGGCCCGGGCCAGGCTCACCACCTCCTCTGCCCGGGGCGGCCGCAGAATCACCGCCCAGCCGTAGCGACCGGCGTCCACTTGCCCCACGGCCTCGGCCAGCTCCCGGGTGTAGCCCAGCCGGCCGGGGTCATCGACCCCAAAGGCCCCCTCGATGATGAGGACCTGGGCCAGGCCCACATCCACCTGCCGCCAGGCCTCCGGCCGGTCCGCCGGCCAGCCGGACCCCGGCTCAGGCCGGCGCCGGAGAATCAGTAGGTAAAGGCCCCCCGGGCCGTAGAGGCCGAAGGCCGGGCGGTCCCAAGCTTCCAGCTCCGATGCCAGCTCTTGGGCCGACCCCCCAAAGGGCCGCACCTCAAAGTGGGGTTCGAGGCGGCCGAGAACTTGGTCGGGACCGGGACCGTCGGGAATTAGCCGGTGGGTGGGCAGGATAATGAGGCTGGGGTCAACCGCCGGGTAGAGAACCATCAGCACGTAGTTCCAGGCGGCCCGGGGCTGCTCCCCTAGACGCCGGCGGTTCTCATCCCGGAAGAGCTGGGCCGCCCGGAAACGGTGATGGCCGTCGGCCACCACCACCTGGGCCCCCATCAGCAGCCACCCAAGCCTACGAAGGGCGGCCGGCTCCGCTAGGTAAGCGAGCCGGTGGTGCTCGGTCCCGTCGGCCACCTCGGCCACTGGCTCAAGGGTGGCGCTTAGGCGGGAAAGCTCCGCCCCGAGGGCGGCGCCATCGTCCAGGACCAGGCCGAAGAGGGGGCTGGTGTTGGTACGAGTGGTCCGGAGAAGCTCCAGGCGGTCGGCCACGGTGGCCGGGACCGTCCGCTCGTGGGCCAGGACGGAGCCGTCCGGCCGGTCGGGAATACGGACCATCCCCACCAAACCCACCCGGGTGAAGGGGCGGCCTCCCCACTCGAAGGCCAGGGTGTAAACGTAAAAACCCGGGGCCGGGTTGCGCCGTAGAATTCCCTCGGCCTGCCAGCGGCCCAACTCGGCGGCGGCCAGCCGGTAGGGCTCCGGGGCTTCGGGCCAGGTCAGCCGGGGAAGCTCGACCCGGGCGATGTTATAGGGGCTCCGGTGGAGGTACCTCGGGGCCTCCTCGGGTGGGATGACGTCGTAGGGGGGTGCCACGACGTTACCAAGCCCACCGACCCGGGCCGGGTCGTACCTAAGGCCGACGAAGGGGAGGACCTGACCCACGGGCTAGTGGCCAAAGGCGGCATTAAACTTGGCCATAAGCCGCGACTTGAGGCGGGCGGCCTTGTTGGGATGGAAAACCCCCCGCTCGGCGGTCCGGTCGATGATGCTCACCGCCTCCCGGACGGCGGCTTCGGCCGCATCCCGGGGACCGGCCTGGATGGCGGCCAGGGCCTTTTTAATGAAGGTTTTGACCCGGGACTTGTACGCCTGGTTGCGCAGCCGCCGCTTTTCACTTTTGCGAAGTTGCTTTAAGGCCGACTTGGTTCGGGGCATCTGCCTTACACTCCCTGAAAGTTGGTTCCGTCCGGAAGGTAGTATACCCGATCCGGCCCCGGACCACCGCTGTTATTTTACATAAAATTCAATGAAAACAAAAGCTTTCCGGGTCAGCCTTGACATCGGGCTGTTCGGGGTGTGCGGATAGAGGCGGCCAAACCTGGGGTCCAAGGAATCGACCGGCGCAAGGTTCGGCGGCTTCCTGAGCGACGGCACCGCAGAGCGGGTGAAGGGATTGCCGGCGTTGGCCTTGAAGTTTTGGCCGGCTTCGGGAGCCGTGGCGGGGCTGGGTGCGGGTCACTTAGGGTTTGTGGAAAAGGGGGTGGGCCGGGGACCGGGTCGGTTATATGATTAATTACGGCTAATGCTGATTATACGCAGTTTTAAGGAGGACCGACCGTGGACCCCGCCCAGACCCTGCCCGACCTGGAAAACTTCCTCCTTCACCTCCGGGCCAACGGCTACTCCCCCCGCACCGTCTACAACTACCGCCGGGATCTCCTCCTCTTCGCCCGCTTCCTGGCCCAAAGCGGCCTCCCCTTCCACCGGGTCGATAAGCTCACCCTAACCCGCTTTAAAGCAGCACTGGCCGACCCCGACCACGTCCGCCTTCTGGAGGACCGCCCCCAGAAGGACCGCCTTAAGGCCCGCTCCGTCAACCGCACCCTCTCGGCCCTCCGAAGCTACCTCCGCTTCCTGGTCGAAATCGACCGACCCGTCCCCATCCCCCCCGACGCCGTCAAGCTCGCCCGGGCCGAGCGGCCTCACCCCAGGGTCCCAGACCTGGCCGACCTGCTCCGGGTCATCGAAGCCCCCTCCTACCTGGAGGCCGACCCGAAGGTGGCCTTAAGAAACCGGGCCATCTTCGAGGTCCTCTTTGCCACCGGCCTGCGCATCTCGGAGCTCTGCGGCCTCAACCGCCACCAGCTCGGGCCCGACGGCGAGGTCTTCGTTCGGGGCAAGGGCAAGAAAGAGCGGTTTGTCTACCTCACACCCCGGGCCCGCCACCACCTGGACCGGTACCTGGCCACCCGAACCGACCCTTTCCCGGCCCTCTTTATTCCCTACCGGGGCCGCCGCCTCGAAACCCGGGACCCCCGCATCTCCCCCAACTACGTTGAGGCCCGCCTGCGGTACTACCTAGCCCGCCTCAAAATCAACGTGCCCATCACCCCCCACACCTTCCGCCACGCCTTCGCCACCTACCTGGCCGAGGAAGGGGCAAACCCCGCCGCAATCCAGGTCCTCCTGGGCCACGAGTCCTTACAAACCACTAATCGTTATGTCAATTTGCATGACCGGGCGGCCCGGGAGGCCCACCGGCGCTTTCATCCCCTGCCCGACCCCGACCTTTAACGAAGGGGCGTTTGCGGCCGGGTTTCGGCCCCAACTAAAATTGAATACTGGGTTAAACTGCGGGGGAGTACCTGGCGATGAAAGCCTATCGCACCGACCAGATCCGTAATATCGGCCTCTTCGGCCACGGGGGCTCGGGGAAGACCTCCCTCGCCGAGGCGGTCCTTTACACCGCCGGCGTCATCAGCCGCCTCGGCCGGGTCGAGGAAGGCACCACCACCTCAGACTACGACCCCGACGAAATCCGCCGCCGCATCTCCGTCAACCTCGCCCTCCTCCCCTTCGAGTGGCAGGGCCTTAAGGTCAACCTGATCGATACCCCGGGCTATTTCGACTTTATCGGCGAGGCCATCAGCGCCGTGCGGGTAGTAGACGGGGCCGTCATCGTTGTCGACGCGGTGGCCGGGGTCGAGGTGGGCACCGAGACCGTCTGGAAGATGGCCGATGAGCGGGGCCTGCCCCGGGTCGTCTTCGTCAACAAAATGGACCGAGAGAACGCCGACTTCTGGCGGACCCTCGACTCCCTCACCGCCAAGTTCGGCCGTCGCTGTATCCCCGTCCAGCTCCCCATCGGCAGCCAGGCCGCCTTTAAGGGCGTGGTGGACCTGGTCAGCCTCCGGGCCTACGACGGCGAAAACCCCGCCGGCGGGGCGGTTCCCCCCGACCTGGCCGCGCAGGTCGAGGAGTACCGGGAGAAGCTGGTGGAGGCGGTGGTGGAGGCCGACGACGAGCTTTTGAATAAGTACTTGGAGGGTCAGGAGCTCGGCCCCGAGGAGCTGGAGCGGGCCCTCATGGCGGCGGTCCGGTCCGGCCAGGTCGTGCCCATTCTGGTCGGCAGCGCCCTCCTGAACCGGGCCGTTGGGCCCCTCCTCGACTTCCTGGTCAAGGTGATGCCCTCGCCTGTAGACCTGGGGCCGGTCACAGCCCGAAGCCTGGCCACCGACCAGGATGAGAAGCTCGACCCGTTGCCCACCTCCCCCCTGACGGCCTTGGTCTTCAAGACAACGGCCGACCCCTATGTGGGTCGCCTCAACTACTTCCGGGTCTACACCGGGGTTCTGCGGTCCGACTCCCACGTCTGGAACGCCACCAAGGGCCGGGAGGAGCGCATCGGGCAGCTCTTCTTCCTCCGGGGCAAGCACCAGGAGCCCACAACCGAGGTGGTGGCGGGGGACATTGCCGCCGTGGCTAAACTCGCCGAAACCTCTACCGGGGACACCCTCTGCACCAAGGACCGTCCGTACGTTCTGCCGGGGATCAACTTCCCCGAGCCCTCCTACTACGCGGCCGTCCACCCCAAGACCCAGGCCGACCTGGACAAGCTCGGACCGAGCCTGGCCCGGCTGGTGGAAGAGGACCCAACCCTCCGCATCCGGCGGGAGCCCGACACCAACGAGGTTCTGCTGGGCGGCATGGGCGAGTCCCACATCGATGTCGCAGTGGACAAGCTCAAGCGCAAGTTCGGGGTCGAGGTCCGCACCGAGCTACCCAAGGTCCCATATAAGGAGACCATTACCCGGCCGGTGAAGGCCGAGCATAAGCACAAGAAGCAGACGGGCGGCCGCGGTCAGTACGGCCACGTCTTCCTGGAGCTGGAGCCCCTGCCCCGGGGCGCCGGCTTCGAGTTCCACGAGCGCATCTTCGGCGGGGCCGTGCCCAAGGAGTACATCCCGGCGGTGGAGAAGGGGGTGAGGGCCGCCCTCCAGGAAGGAGTCCTGGCCCGGTTCCCCGTTGTCGACGTCAAGGTGACCCTCTACGACGGGTCCTACCACCCGGTGGACTCCTCCGATATCTCCTTCCAGATCGCCGGCCGGGAGGCCTTTAAAAAGGGCATGGCCCAGGCCAGCCCCGTCCTTTTGGAACCTATCATGCGGGTCCGGGTTACCGTCCCCGACGACTACACCGGGGACGTGATGGGCGACCTCAACACCCGCCGGGGCCGGGTGCTGGGGATGACCTCGGCCGACGGCAAGACTACCATCGAGGCCCTGGTGCCGTATGCCGAGATGCGCCGGTACGCCACCGAGCTCCGGTCCATGACCCAGGCCCGGGGCACCTTCGAGATGGAGTTCAGTCACTACGAGGAGGTTCCACCCCACCTGGCCCAGCAGATCATCGCCGAGGCGGCCAAGGCCCGGGCCGAGAAAGAAGCCGAGGGCTGAAGGCCCCAAAAAACGCCGGCCGGCGGGATCGCCCGCCGGCCGGGAACTACGGACAAAACCCCGACCCTACGGCCGGTAGGCCAGTTCCCCGTGCTGGCTTACGTCCAGGCCCACTTCCTCTTCCTGCTCCTCAACCCGGATGCCGACCACCAGGTCGAGCCCTTTAAGGATTACCCAGGTCATGGCGGCGGCATAAACAAAGGTGGAACCGGCGGCGATGGCCTGGTAGAGGAGCTGGGCCGGGTTGCCGAAGAAGAGGCCGTTGGCCCCGGCCGCATTTACCGCCGTGGTGGCGAAGAGGCCCGTGGCCAGGGCGCCCCAAAGGCCCCCAATTCCGTGGACCCCGAAGACGTCCAGAGCGTCATCCACCCGGAACCGGCTCTTCATAAAGTAAACCGCCCAGTAGCAGACGAACCCGGCCACCAGGCCGATGACGATGGCCGACCCCGGCTCCACGTAGCCGCTGGCCGGGGTGATAGCCACCAGGCCGGCGATGGCCCCGGCGCACAGGCCCGCCAGGCTGGGCCGCCCCTGGTGGAGCCAGCCGGTGAACATCCAGGTCAGGGCCGCCACCGCCGCGGCCGTGTTGGTCACGACGAAGGCCGAGGTCGCCAGGGGCCCCGCCCCCAGGGCGCTGCCGGCGTTAAACCCGAACCAGCCGAACCAGAGCAGGGCCGCCCCCAGGGCCGTCAGGGCCAGGTTGTGGCCCTCCAGGGGCTTCTCCCCAAAGCCGAGGCGGGGGCCCAGCACCAGAGCGGCCACCAGGCCCGAAACGCCCGAAGAGATGTGGACCACGGTTCCCCCAGCAAAGTCCAGGGCTCCAAGGCCCCGCAGCCAGCCCCCCATCCCCCAGACCCAGTGGGCGATGGGGTCGTAGACTAGGGTGGCCCAGAGAATGCTGAAGAGCACAAAGGCCTTGAACCGCTTCCGCTCGGCAAAGGCCCCCGTTATGAGGGCCGGGGTGATGATGGCAAACATCATCTGGAAGGCCATGAAGGCCAGGTGGGGAATGGTCGGGGCATAATCCGGGTTCGGCTCGGCCCCAACCCGGTGCAGGCCCACCCAGTCTAAGCCCCCGATAATACCGAAATGGTCCGGCCCAAAGGCCAGGCTGTAACCGATAACCACCCACTGCACACTTACCAGGGCGAGGATAAAGAAACTGTGCATCAGGGTGGAGACGACGTTGTGGCCCCGCACCAGACCGCCGTAAAACATGGCCACACCCGGGGTCATCAACATCACCAGGGCGGCCGAAGCAAGAACCCAGGCGGTGTCTCCGGCATTGATCTCAGACATACCTTGACCTCCCAACTTATGGATTTCCTGAAAGCCCCACCTGCGCCGGCGCCCGGAGCTTTCTAAGCAGATTTTGTACCCTCTAAACGCGTAAGCCTATAGCCATCTTCACCAATTCGGCCCCTAGTTTTTTGGGCAAAAAATCTAATGTAAATTGCACAAATCCCGAGGGTCTTTTTGTTCTAAGTTAACAAAATCCTGCCTCTGGGTCAGCCAAACCATGAGGCAGTCGGCCGTGGCCACATTGGTGGCCAGGGGAACGTTGTGGACATTGCACAGGCGCAAGAGGGCCTCGATATCGGGCTCGTGGGGATGTTTGTCCATCGGGTCGACCAGAAATATGACGGCGTTTACCTGGCCCTCCACAACCCGAGCGCCGACCTGGAGGTCACCGCCTTCGGGCCCGGCCCGTAAAGGCTCCACTTCCAGCCCCACCTTATTCCGGAGTAGGCGCGCCGTCCCAGCCGTAGCCACCAGCCGGCAACGGGCAAGGATTTCCCGGTTGAAGGTGGCCCAGGCCACCAGGTCAGCCTTCTTACCGTCGTGGGCAATGAGGGCTAGGGTCACCATGGGACCTCCCTTTCCCCTCCTCAGCCCAGAGGTCTGCCTGCACCACCCTCAGAATCTGCCGGAGTAGGCCGCGAACTTGGGCCCGGGTTCCTGGGTCCGGGGCCTTCCAGAGGGCCACGGCCAGCTCGATGAAGGCCTCCCGGTAGGCTCCGTCTCCCAGAAAGTACCTTGCCCGCTGCAGCCGAACCAGGAAATCCCCAGGGTCTAGCCTTACGGCCTGCTCCAGGAGCCTTCGGGCCGCCCCCTTCTTTCCCCGGGCCCCCAAAACGGTGCCCAGGTAGGCGTAGCCCAGCGCCCAGTTGGGGGCCAGGCGGAGGGCCCTTCGCAACAGCCGCTCAGCCTCGTCGCCATTCCCCCGCAGAAGGGAGACTACCGCCCGGCCCACGAGGTCCACCGCCGCTTCGGAAGCAACCTTTGGGTTCATCGATTTCCTCCTTTTTGGCTTTCCAGACAAACTTTAACCTGACCTCAGCTGGGGGTCTACGTGCAGGATGCACAAAGTTCGGCCCAGGGGCTTGTGCCCCGTTATACTTAAAGGGCGCCCAAGGCTAAAAGTTTGTCTCCGGTGAAGTGGCGGCTTACCCTCTCCGCCCCGAAAAGGGCCGACGGGGCAGTCTGGGTCCTGTTGACCGGCGCCTGTCTGACGGCAGTGCTAATCGTGGGCCGCTGGCAGACGGCCGTTGACTACCCCGTCTACGTGATGGCGGCTTACGGGTTTCTTCGGGGTGAGAACGTTTACGCCTGGGGCGAGCCGGACTACGCCCGGGTGGCGGCCGAGCTGGGCTTTGCCAGGTACGCGCCCCCCTACCGCTACCCGCCCCTCACCGCCCTGGTGGCCGCGCCCCTCCTCGGCCTGTCGGCGGCCGGACTCTGGGTCTGGTCGGCCCTGCAGGCCGGGGCCTGGCTTTTTACCGCCTGGGTCCTGGGCACCCTTGCCCCGCCTGGTGGCCGCCGCCGGCTGATCTGGCTGGGGGTGGGCCTGCTGGTGCCCTTCTTCGTCAGCCTCTA
>PSKS01000047.1:0-18109 GCA_040289115.1 Chloroflexota bacterium | reverse complement strand
CTGCGCACAAAGCTCCTTAAGCTCAACCATTGCCTTATCCAGGTTCTTGTCAATGTAATCCGAAACCTTAGACCAGAGCTCGCTCACAGACGGCCTCCGAACGGTTGAATTCAATGAATTATGCATCTTTCCGCCAACCTGCCGCCAATGGCTTACTTTTTCGTTTGTCGCAATTCTTTGACCAAGATAACGGGTTGGGGTTAATATCCGGTAGTACTTTCGGAAGGAGGTTGCTCAGGATGGCCCGAATTGAGCCTCAGGTCGACAAGGGGGTGGCTTACCGGCCGAGGCGGGCCGGACGGCTCATTGCCGAGGCCCTTGTTGCCGAGGGGGTCGACCTGGTTTTTGGCATTCCGGGTTCGCATATTCTGGACATTTACGACGGCCTGGCCGACTTTCGGGACCGCATCAGGCACGTTACTTGCAAGCACGAAAATAACGCCGCCTGGATGGCGGAGATGTACGGCCGGCTCACCGGGCGCCCCGGAGTATACCTGGCCACGGCGGGTCCCGGGGCCATTAACTCGATGTCGGCGGTGGCCCAGGCCTACGCGACGTCTACGCCCCTGGTAAGTATTACGGGCTCGCCCCTCACCAACGATTACAAGGAAGGCCTTCACGCCCTTGACGACCCGGACTTTACGGCGAAAATGTTCCGGCCCATCACCAAGTGGTCCTACCGGGTGAAGCGTCTGGGGGAGCTTCCGGACGCCCTCCGCCGGGCCTTTGCCATTGCCCGCTCCGGCCGGACCGGTCCGACTCACGTGGAAATTCCCTGGGACATCCTCCAGTCCGACCCGGCCGAGTTTCCCGAATACCGGCCGGCCCCGGTTAGGCACCGGCGGCCCGACCCCCAGGTCGTCCGGACGGCTGCCGAAATCCTCCGGCGGGCCCGGCGTCCGGTGATCTGTTGCGGGGTCGGGGTGGTCCGAAGCGGGGCCCAGGCGGAGGTGGGGGAGCTGGCCAGCCGGGTCGGGGCGCCGGTCGTGGTTACCGGCGACGGTTACGGTGCCCTGACCGACAGCCACCCGCTTTACGTGGGGGTGCTGGTGCTGGGCGCCTTCGGCCGGGACCCCTTCCCGGCGGCGGTTTTCCGCAAGGCCGATGCCGCGCTGGCGCTTGGTCTGCGGGTGGGCACCCAGCAGGCCGAGGTCATCGGCGAGGCGGCCCCCAATGACTACATTTTCATCGGGTTCGATGACGCCCCGAACCTGCCCAGGCGGGCCACGGCCGCCCAGGTCTGCGATATCGGCCTCTTTTTGCAGGCCCTCTTAAGGGAGCTGGGGGACTTCAAACGGCAGCCAGAACCCGGCCTGGTGGGCCTCATCGGCCGCTACCGGCAGGCTCTGCGGGCGGGCCTGGCGGCCGAACTGGAAAACTACCGGCAGGCTCGGCCTATCCACTTCGGCCTGGCTGTGAGGGAGCTTTTCGACCGACTGGAGGAGGACGCCCTGGTGGTCACCGATGTCGGCGTCCACAGCGTCTGGGCCAACCAGCTGGCCCGCATCCGCCGGCCCGACAGCCTTCAAACAGTGGGTCGCTGGGCCGAGATGGGTTTTGCCCTGCCGGGCGCGATTGCCGCCAAACTGGTCTTTCCCAACCGGCAGGTGGTGGGGATCACGGGGGACGGCTGCTTCCTCATATCCGATAACGACTTCGCCACCGCCCTCCAAGAGGGGGCCAACATCCTGATGCTCATCATGAACGACTCCCAGTACGGGATGATTTACAAAATGCAGCAGGACCGCTTCGAGCGAGCCTACGCCTCGGAACTTTATACCCCCAACTTTGCCCGCTACGCCGAGGCCTTCGGGGGGGCCGGATTCCGGGTGGAGGACCCGGCTGACCTGCCGGCCGTCATCGAAAAGGCCCTCCGGGCGAGCCGGGAGGTTCCCACCGTCGTGGACGTAGTCTCGGGCTACACTTACCCTTACCCGCCGGTGGACAGGGTGGTAGCCGACCTGGCCGGGGCCCTGTAGTGGGTTAGGATTTGGCGGCCGCCAGCCGGCCCAGGAGCAGGTAAAGCACGAACGATACGGCGAGGCTGGGCAGGGTGGCCCGGAGCCAAGGGGCGATGCCCGGCAGGCCGAGGGTCGGTAAGCCCGATATGCCCAGGTAAACGGCCACCCCGACGGCCCATACAGCCACGGCTAACCAGTTGAAGCCGCCCCAGTACCAGTAGCGGCCGCCGACCCGGTAAACCTCCGCCACCTCGTACCGGCGCCGGCGTAGGACGAAGTAGTCGGCCAGCAGGGCCCCCAACAGGGGCACAAAGAACGACCCGATGAGGAGCAAAAAGCTCTCATACTGGACTAAGGGGATGGCCGCTGCCAGAATCAGGACTACCAGGCCCACGGCCAGGGCAAAGGTCCGCTGACCCACTTGGGGGAAGAGGTTCTGGAGGGAGACGGCCGTCGAGTAAATGTTGGCAAAGCCCTCGTCGGTCTCGTCCACCAGCAGCACCAGCAGGGCCACCCAGCCGGCCGTCAGCCCGGCGATGGCCGAAATGAGGGGCGCAATGGGGGCATTGGGGTCTGCTGCAACCCCGGCGGCCAGGGTTAGAAGGGCACCCAGGGCGTAGAACCAGGCATGCGGGATAAAATAGCCAACGCCGGTGCCCCAGCCGGCCTCCCGGAGGCTTCGGGCAAACCGGCTGTAATCGGCCACCAGGGGGAACCACGAGATGGGCATTGCGATGACCAGGTCCACGGCAAGCCAGAAGCTCATCTCCCCGGTCCCGGGGCGGTTCCACCATTCCCGGATGTCATAGTTGGTCAGGACCGCGGCCGTGAGCCAGACGGTAGTAACCAGGACGGCCCAGAAAGCGAATTTCTCCATGTACTGCTTGACCACCACGATAGGGCCGCCGATGGCCATCAGGGTAGTGAGGACGCCGAAGAAGACCACCCAAAGAAGATAGTTGTCAAAACCGAAGAGCCGAACGCTCAGCGCATTGGCCGCCTGGGCCATGACGATAACCTCAAAGGTGGCCCAGCCGATCAGCTGCAGGACGTTAAGCACGGTCGGCAGATACGACCCCCGAAGCCCTAGCAGCGGCCGCATGAGTACCATGGTGGGAATGCCGGTGGCGGCCCCGATGGTGGCTGCAATCCCCAGCAGAAAGTTGCCGATAACAGCCCCGACCAAGATGGCCAGAAGGGCCTGGGGCAGGCTGAGGCCGGGGACCAAGAACATCCCCACCACCATGACCAGAAAACTTACGCCCAGGTCGAACCACAGGACGAAGTTGTCCGCGAATCGGAGAACCCGAAAGCGCTCGGGGATAGGCTGGATTCCGAATTCCCGGGCCTGCTCGGCAAGAACCGCCATGACCGTAAACCTCCATTCAGGGATTTAGTGGGCGGGATGGGGGACCCAGACGCGAAAACGCCGCCTGATCAGGTGGCGGCAAAGGGGTGAGCTGAAGGGGGCCCACTCCCTCCGCTGGCATTACCCAGATCAGGTTCGGACGGTCGGCAACGGCGGACCGGAAAGGTGCCCGGTCCAGGTTGCCCTCTCAGCCCGGCTCCCCCGGGCTCCCGCTGGGGCCTGCAAGGGCCGTTGGCCCTTGCTTTGGCAATATTCGGTTGTCGATATATTATACAGCCGTCCGGGGCAACACGGGGCTGAGCGGACTATAATTTCAAACAGGCGGCGGTATGCGGCTCGTTGTCCAGGTCCCGGCCTATAACGAAGCGAAGACCCTCCCCGAGGTCATCCGCACCATCCCGCGCCAGATCCCGGGCGTCGACGAGGTCCTGGTGCTGGTCATCGACGACGGCTCCACCGACGGGACGGCCGCGGTGGCGGCTGCCGCCGGGGCCGATTTCGTCCTCCGCCACCCGGCGAACCGGGGCCTGGCGGCCGCCTTCCAGACCGGCCTCGACTTCGCCCTCCGGCTGGGAGCCGACATCATCGTGAACACCGACGGCGACAACCAATACCCCCAGGCGGAAATTCCCCGCCTCATCGAGCCCATCCTCCAGCGCCGGGCGGATATCGTCATCGGCGACCGCCAGGTCAAAATTAACCCCAACTTTCGGGGCCTACGGCGCCTGCTTCAGCAGCTGGGCAGCCGGATTGTAAGCTCCCTTAGCCGCCTGCCCGTGGCGGATGCCCCCAGCGGCTTCCGGGCCTACTCCCGGGAAGCGGCCCTGCGGCTCCAGGTGGTTTCCCGCTACAGCTACACGCTGGAAACGCTTATTCAGGCCGGCCATCACCGGCTGGCGGTGGAGTCGGTGCCCATCCTGACCAACCCCCCGACCCGCCCCTCCCGGTTGATGCGGGGCCTGGCCGACTACCTGGTTCAGTCGGGCCTGACCCTGATCCGGGTTTACGCCATGCACGAACCTTTCAAGGTCTTTGGGATAGCTGCGGCGGTCCTGGCTGCCGTTGGCCTGGTGGGCATCGGCCGGTTTCTCTACTTCTTCACTATCGGCCAGGGCGGCGGTCACATTCAGTCGTTGATCCTTTCGGGGGTTCTGCTGGTTATTGCCTTTCAGGTCGGCCTGGTGGGGCTGGCGGCCGACCTTATTGCCGCCAACCGCCGGCTGCTCGAAGAGGCCCTCTTCAGGCTTAAGGTCCTGGAGCTGGAAAAGCGCCCCCCCGAAGAGGACGCCCTGCTCTGGTCGGCCGGCCGTCAGCCTTTAACCAAAGACGGCCAGGGTGAGGCCTAGGAAAATCAAGGTGGCCCCCACGACTGCCGGCCGGTTTATCCGTTCCCTTGGGTCGAAAAGCCGGGCCACCAGCATCGTGAAAAAGGGCGCGGTGTTGGCCACGGCCACCACCCGGGCCACCGGCTCCAGGCTCAGGGCCTGGTAGTAACAGACCACCCCCAGAATCGCCCCGATTCCGGCCAGGGAAACCAGGAGCAGGGTTTTCAGGTCGAACTTGCTGACTTCCCGCAGTTGGCCCAGGGCACCCAGCACCAGCCCAAGGACCGGGACGGCTACCGCCATAGAAATGAAGGTCCCGGCCAGGGGCGAAAGGCCGGTGGCCAGGCCGAGCTTTACCACCGTTGGGGTGATGCCCCAGACCACGGCCCCAATGAGGCTGATGACCAGACCTTTCATATCGACCTGCCGACCAGATAGACGCCGAGGGCCACCAGTCCCACCCCGACCACGATGGCCGGGCGCAAGGGCTCGCCCAGCAGGATAACCGCCAGGAGTGGGGCGACCAGAATGGCTACGCCGCTTACGGCGGTGGCCCGGCTGGGGCCGATCTCCGCCATGGCCAGGTAATAGAGAGTTCGGCCCAGGACGTAGCTGAAAATGCCGGCGGCCCCGAAATACACCCAGGGTCGCCAGTCGGAAGCCAGCCCCTTAAGCTCGCCGGCGGCGGCCACCACCGGCAGGAAGACCAGCAGGGCCGCCAAATTCGAGACGAAGCTGGCCACTGAGGGACTCACCCGGTCCATGCCCCGGGCGGCGACTACGGCGACGGAGCCCCAGAGGACGGCCGTTGCCAGGGCGAAGAGCAGACCCATCGGCAGCTCATGGATTATACCCGAATCAGTCTTCGGCGAACACCTTGACAAAGAACGGCGGGAGGATTTTCCCGGCGCTGACCGGGCCCTGGTAGTCGCCCACGACATAGCCCCCGGCAAAGGGCGCACCCCGCATATCAAAAAATCCGGCAAGGTGGGTTTCGGCCCAGTTTGCCGGCTTCAGGCAGTTGCTGGTGCCCGGGTGGCAGTGGATAAACCAGTAATCGGTTTCTAGGATGGAGCTGGTTGAAGCGCATGGACATTGAGGGGTGCCTTGTCGACCTGGACCCGGGCAGTCCAGGTGAGGCCGCCGTCGGTGGTCCAGGCAAACCAGGTGGGCCCTGGAAACCGACGGCCCGCTCCGGCGCCCGGCCCCGGGTCGCCTCGGAGGGAAAAAATGAGCCGATCCCAGACGGTGTAAACGAAACGGGAGTCGTTGGGGTCGGCGGTAATCGGTCCTTTGTCGTTAAAGATCGGCGGGCTGGTGTCCCGGACGGGGGTAACCGGATTGCTCCAGGTCTTACCCCCACCCTATGGCCATGGACCTCCCAGGTGGCAGGTTAATCCCACCCGACTTAAAAGTTTTCGCTGGCCCAGGTTGATATGCCAGGTCAGGGTAAGCCGCGGCTAGGGTTAGCGGGGACCGATTACTTGTTCTTCTTCTTGTAGCGGTTCTTCCGGAGACGCTTCTTGTACTGGTGGCGGTTCATCTTCCGGCGCCGCCACTTAAGGACGGAACCCATCGGTCTGCTCTCACCTCCTTTCGGTTCAAGGGTTGCCAGAGGGGATTATAACATTTCCCAGGACGCCGGCGGCAATGAGGCGGCCTTTAGGCGCGGACGGCCGTGCCGGCCTACGGGAGGGCCAGTAATTACGCGGTGGTAACCGTGAAGATGACTGGAGAGGCTGGCCGGTTGTAGGATCCCGGGGTGCGGCCCTTGAACGGCCATGTTATAATATAGGCGGAAACGCCCCCGTAGCTCAGCTGGATAGAGCACCGGCCTCCGGAGCCGGTGGCGTGGGTTCGAGTCCCGCCGGGGGTACCCCAACGAGGCGTCCGAAAGCAGCGGACGCCTCAAAGTTTTTATTGGTTTAGGAGGAACCGGTTCGTGTCCCGTTCCAAACGGGCCAAGCGCGAAGCTGCCCGCCAGCGGGAGAAACTCCGGCTGAAGCGGGGCATTCCCGCCGCGGCGCCCAAGCCGGCCGCCTCAAATGGGGCCGGCCGCACCCAGCCGGCCCGGCGCCCCTTCGACTGGCGGTCATTTTTCATTACCACCCTGCTCTTCTGGGGTTTAAGCCTGGTGGTCATCTTTGTAGTTGTGCCCCAGGTCCAGTCCCTTTTCGGCAGGGGTCAGGACCAGGTGACCGGTCCCACGGCCGCCCCGGTGCCGACCCTTGGTCCCCGCCAGACCTATTCAGGTCCCCCGCCCATGGTCATCGACCCGGCTAAGACCTACTACGCCACCATCGAGACCGACAAGGGCCCGATCCGGGCGGTCTTATTCGCCCAGGACGCCCCAAAGACCGTCAATAACTTCGTTTTCCTAGCCCGGGAAGGCTTTTACAACGGCACAACCTTCTCGCGAGTGATTAAAGATTCATTGGCCCAGGGTGGCGACCCCGTCGGGGACGGCAGGGGCGGTCCGGGCTACTACCTGGAGCCGGAGGCCTCGCCACATCCGGTGGTGGCCGGAGCGCTGGTCATGGCCCAGGAGGACGGCAAGGTAAGCGGCAGCCAGTTCTTCATTCCGTACCGGCCCATGCCGGAGCTGGACGGTAAATACACCGTCTTCGGTCAGGTGGTTTCCGGCCTGGATGTCTTGAAGAGTCTCACCCCCCGGGACCCCCAGGCTAACCCCCATTACGCCGGCGACACCATCCGCAGCATCGTCGTCACCGAAGAATAGGGGGCGGAGGAGTCCCTTTGACACGGTCATTTTTCTATTCTATAAAACTGATAGGCGTGCTCGGTGACTGAATCTGGGGTGCTTCTCCCCCTTTAACCATTACGGACCCTGAGGAGCGTGACTGATGGATAGGCCTGTTATCACAGTAAGTGAGAAGGTACAGTTGGAAACCGAGCTGAAATATCTTAAGGAGGTCAGGCGCAAGGAGGTTATCGAACGGCTCAGGGCCGTTACCGAGGGCACCGACATCTTCGATAACCCCGACTACCTGGAGGCTAAGCGGGAGCAGGCGTTCGTTGAGGGCCGGATCCGGGAGCTGGAGCGGCTCCTCGCCATCGCCCGGGTCGTGCCCGACCGGCAGCAGGCAGCCGGCGGCGTGATCGACATCGGGTCGAGGGTTAAAATTGAGGACGAGTCGGGCGAGGTCGAGGAGATCATTCTGGTGGGGGCTGCCCACGCCGACGTCCTCGCCGGTAAGGTCTCTTACGAATCTCCGGTGGGCGCCGCCCTCATGGGCAAGCGAGCCGGGGATGTGGTTGAGGTCCGGACGCCCGGCGGTGTGAGGCGGCTTAAAATCCTGGAGGTATCGTGAGGGGGCCGAGCCGGTGGCCCTGGAACGGCTCGGCCCCAGGGTCTACGCCTGGGTGGGAACTGCCGGGGCGACGAACGCCGGGTTCATCCTGGGGGACGAAACCGTTGCGGTCGTCGACTCCCTGCTTACGCCGACGGCCGCCCGCCATCTCCAGCAGCGGATCCAGGGCCTAAGTAGCCGTCCCATCGGTTTTCTAATAAATACCCACTACCACGGGGACCACACCTTCGGAAACCAGGTTTTTGGGTCCGCGGCCATCGTCGGCCATGCCCGGACTCGGGAGGGGCTCTTACGGTTTGGGGCCGAGCAGCTCAAGTTCTTCCGGGGGCGCCAGCCCCTGCTAGCCCGGGAATTCGACCAGGTTCGGCTTACGCCCCCGAACCTGACGGTGGAGTCCGGCTGCAACCTCTTCCTGGGGGACCTGGAAGTGCAGGTCCGCCACCTGGGGCCAGCTCACACCCCCGGCGACCTGGTGGTCTGGGTCCCCGACGAGGGGGTTCTCTTTGCCGGTGACTTGATTTTTAACGGCTGGTTCCCCACGGCTGCTGAGGCCAACATTGCCGGCTGGGTCCAGTGCCTTTCGGCCCTAGAAGCCTTCCCGGTCCGCCTGGTGGTGCCGGGCCACGGACCGATTGGCGGCCGGGAAGTCATCAGGCGGCTGCGGGAATATTTTGAGGGGGTCCAGGTCGAAGTGGAGCGGGCCCGGGCGGCGGGCCTTTCGTGGGATGAAGCCGTGGCCAAAATTCAACCCGGGGAAGCCTTTGCCGACTGGCAGGGTTCGGAGCGTCACGCCGCCATCGTCCGGCGGCTATGGGAGCCGGCTACCAGTCGTCGGGACTGAGGTCCAGATCCCGGTAAAGGGCAAAGGGTATGGCGATGGTCGCGCCCGATTCGTGCTCGTATTCTTTTAGCTGGCGGCGCATCAGCATCGCCATCACCTTGGCGTGCTCCAGGGACATTCGGAGGCGGACCAACTCCCGGCGGCCCGGCGGCTGGCCCGGTGGGGGAGGCTCCGGCGAGGTCAGGTAAAATATACAAGTAACCCCGTAGGGGCTTAGGGACATCACAAACTGGTCGGTGTAAAAGTCGGGCACCTCGTCCCCGACTCCGGGCATCTGAACCCCCAGGCTTCGGACCTTGGGAAGGCCGGCTAGTCCGAAGAGGGAAGGGCGCGAGGTTGCTGTAGGGTCATCGGTTGGCCGCAGCAGTGGACCCGGCCCTCGCCGCCCTTGGTACACAACACTTCGGTGCCGCACACCTCGCAGCGGTAGCGCTTGCCAAGCTGGTTCTTGGTAACGACCGCGCTTTCAGCGCCGTCTGCCATCGTTCTGCTCCCCTTAGCCCTTAAGTTTCATCGGTTGACCGCAGCAGGTAAGGGTACCGTCCCCCTTGCGGGTCACGATAAATTCGGAGCCGCACACCTCGCAGTAATAACGCTTGCCGGGCAGGTTGGGCATCTTGGCAAAACCTCCAACGGCCTCTCTGCAACCCAGTATAGACTTGGGCTTGTTTTGGTGTCAAACGGTTCTTCCGGACAGGGTGATATACTTTGGGTAGGCTAATTCCTGACTCGACGGGGGATTCAAGGTGGCTGAACGGCTCCTTTCTCAGTTTATCGCCTGCAGCCTAACCCCCCACTATTGGGGCCTCAGCCGAGAAGACCGTCTGGGTTTTTGGGCCGACCTGACGGCCGCCCTGAGCCAGGCCACCCCGGCCGTTTACTACTACCAGGTCTTCCCCGCCCGGCCCGACGCCGACTTCATGGTCTGGTGCTCCGTGCGGGCCGACGGGGTGGAGGCCTTCGACCGCTTCTTCGACGGCCTGGGCCGAACCCTGGCCCGCTTTCGGCCCCTGGCCCAGCCGACGGTAACCCTCTGGGGCTACACTCGGCCCTCCATCTACGCCCCGGGCGGCCGTTCCAGCCAGGATATCGACCCATTCGGCCCGATCCGGGAGCGCTACCTGGTGGTATACCCGTTCTCGAAAACCACCGACTGGTACCTGATGAGCAAGGATGCCCGCCAGGGAATGATGAACGAGCATATCCGGTTGGGTCGGCAGTTTGAGGAGGTAAAACAGCTCCTGCTTTACTGCACGGGCCTTCAGGACCAGGAGTTTGTTGTGGCCTACGAGACTCCGGACCTGATCAGGTTTTCGGAGCTGGTTATGGTTCTCCGCTCCACTGAAGCCCGCCGCTACACCCTGCGGGATACCCCGATCCTGACCGGCGTTTACCGGCTCCCCGACGAGCTTGCCGCCATCTTTGGCTGAGTTCAACGACCGCTTCCTGCGGGCCTGCCGGCGCCAGCCGGTAGACTGCACCCCAGTCTGGTTCATGCGCCAGGCCGGGCGCGCCCTGCCCGAGTACCGGCGCCTGCGAGAACGCTATAGCCTCTTCGACCTCATCCGCAATCCCGAGCTGGCCGCCCGGGTAACCCTTTTGCCGGTGGAGACCCTGGGAGTGGATGCGGCCATCCTCTTTGCCGACCTAACCCTTCCTTACCTTGGGATGGGGGTGGAGTTTGAGGTTGTCGAGAACCGGGGGCCGGTCCTTCTGCGGCCATTGCAGACCGAAAAGGATATTGAAGGACTGCGGCCCCTGGAGCCCGAGGCCGACCTGGAGTTCGTCCTGGAAACCATCCGGCTGGTGCGCCCTGAACTTAAGGTCCCCCTCATCGGCTTCGTTGGGGCCCCCTTTACCCTCGCCGCCTACCTGGTGGATGGCGGACCGTCCCGGGACTTCCCCGAGACCCGGGCCCTGATGTACCGCCGTCCGGACCTCTGGGACCGGTTGATGGGCCTTTTGGCCGAGTCGGTGGCCCGGTTTGCGGCGGCCCAAGCCCGGGCCGGCGCCCACGCCATCCAGGTTTTCGATAGCTGGGTTGGGGTGCTGGGTCCCGAAGCCTATCGGCGATGGGTTCTGCCTTACTCGGCGGCCGTGTTCCGGGCCATCGCCCAGGCGGGGGTTCCAGCCATCCACTTCGGTACCGGGACGGCGGGGCTACTGGAACTGATGCGGGCGGCCGGCGGCGATATTATCGGCCTCGACTGGCGGGTAGAGCTCGGGTCGGCCTGGGACCGGCTAGGGGCCGAAGTCGGGGTCCAGGGGAACCTAGACCCGGGGGTGCTCCTGGCCCCCTTTGGGGTCGTCGCCGCCGAGGCCAGGCGGGTCCTTGACGGCGCCAGGGGCCGCCCGGGGCATATATTTAATCTGGGACATGGGGTCCTACCCAACACGCCGGTGGATACGTTGAAGGCCCTGGTCGACCTGGTCCACACCGATACCTCGGGGAGAAAGGACTGAAAGATGCCTAAAAAATACGGCCTGCTAGTGATGGCCTATGGCACCCCGGCTTCGGCGGCCGAGGTCCACGTCCGGCCTTATTTGGAGCATATTCGCCACGGCCGTCCCGTGTCAGACGAGGCGGTTGCCGACCTTAGCCGGCGCTACGCGGCCATTGGCGGTTACTCCCCCCTGATTGAAATCACGGTTCGCCAGGCCCAGGGCTTGGCCTGCCGCCTGGCCGACCTGGCCGCCGATGCCCAGTGGGGTGTAAGCATCGGCATGAAGCACAGTCCGCCTTTTATTGCCGAGGGCCTGCGGCAATTGGCCGAGTCGGGGCCGGAGGTGGTCATCCTATTACCCCTGGCCCCACACGCCTCCCGGTTGACCACCGAGGAGTATCTTGAGGCCGCCCGGGCGGCCGCGGCCGAAGCCGGCCTTAAGGTCCCCCTGGTTCCTGCCCTGGACTGGCACACCCATCCCAAATTCGTGGAGGCCTGGGCCCGGCGGGTGCGGGCTGCCTTGGCCTACCTGCCGGCTGGGACGGCGGTAGTCTTCACGGCCCACAGCCTACCGGCCCGAATTTTGAGCTGGAACGACCCGTACCCGGTCAAGGTCCGGGAAACGGCCGAGGCCGTCGCCAAGGCCGCCGGCCTGACGGATGTGCAGGTGGCCTACCAGAGCGCCAGCGCAACCGGGGAACCGTGGCTTGGACCCGACATCCTGGAGGCTCTGGAGGAGCTGGCCCGCCGGGGGGCCCCAGCCGTCCTGGCCTGCCCCATCGGGTTCGTGGCCGACCACCTGGAAGTCCTTTACGACCTGGACATCGAAGCCCGGTCCAGGGCCCAAAGCCTCGGCCTGCAGTTCGGACGGGTCCCCTCCCTGAATGACGACCCGGACTTTCTGGACGCCCTGGCCGACTCGGTTCTTCAGGCCGTCAGGGGGCTGAGCCGGGGGTGATGGGGGGTCCGAGGGTCGTCATCGTTGGGGGCGGCATCAGCGGGCTGGCAACCGCTTATTTTACCCAGAAACTTCTGGGCCCGGCGGTCGAGATTTGGATATTCGAAGCCGCCGACCGCTGGGGCGGAAAGGTTGCCACCTTACGGACCGAAGATTACTACGTTGAGCTTGGTCCGGACTCCCTGGTGACCTCAAAACCGGCGGCTCTGGAGCTCGCCGCCGAACTGGGCCTTGGGGAAGAGCTCATCTCCCCGGCCCCCCTGCCGGCCTATATCTACTGGGCCGGAAGGCTTCATCCTATTCCTTTCCCCGGACGGCTCCGTTCCCTCATAACCAGCGGCCTTTTCAGCCCCCGGGGCAAGCTGCGGGCCCTGCTGGACCTTTTCCTGCCGCCTCGGCGGGATAACCTGGACGAATCGGTGGGGGCTTTCTTTGCCCGGCGACTGGGCCGGGAAGTGGCCGAGCGGTATGCGGGCCCCCTCTTTGCTGGCCTCTACTCGGCTGACGTCTACCGGCTGAGCCTGCTCACCCTCTTTCCCCAGTACCGTGAGCTGGAGCACCGCTACGGCAGCCTGCTCCGGGGGCTGGGGGCGGTGCGGCGGCAGGCGGCCGAAGCCGGGAGCCTTAAATCGATCCGGGGGGGCCTTGAAAGGCTTACCGAGGGGCTGGTGGGGCGGCTTGAAGCCGCCCGGCTCAGGCTCCGCTCGCCCGTGGAAGGGGTTGCCCCGGCGGACGGCCGGTGGCTCATCCGGACTGGCGGGGACGTATTGGCTGCCGACGCGGTGGTCCTTGCCCTTCCGGCCCCCGCGGCCGCCGGGTTGCTGGCGGCCACCGCCCCCAAGTTGGCTCACCTGCTCGGTATTCAGCGGCTGGTGTCGGTCGGGGTCCTGGTGTTTGCCTATCGGGGCGACCCGGGCCTAAAGGGGACCGGCTTTTTGGTGCCGGCCCGGGCGGGCCTCTTTACCGGCGGTGCCACCTGGTCATCCCTCAAGTGGCCGGGCTCGGCCCGGGAAGGCTGGACGGTGATTCGGGCCTACGTCGGCCGGGCTGGGGGGCCGGCCTGGTGGGAGCTTTCGGACGCAGAGCTGGGGCGCCGGGTCTGGGCCGAGCTCTGCCAGGTCTCCCCCCTGCCCCAGCGGCCGGAGGTGGTTTTTGTCCACCGCTGGGCCGACGGCATGCCCCAGTACGAGGTTGGCCACCTGGACTGGCTGGAAAAGGTGGACGGCGAGGTTAAGGCTCTGCCAGGCCTGTTCCTGGTGGGGGCATCCTACCGGGGGATTGGGTTGGCCGACCTGGTTCGGCAGGCTCGGGCCGTGGCCCAAGAAATTGCATGCCACCTTGGATTGGACCGGGTCGTGGCAGGATGATCTGCCCCTCGGCCGGGTCGCCCACCGCCTCGGCCAAGCCCTGGAGGTAAAGAAGGCCGACTACGGCGGCGGTGGCTGCATCCAGCTCGTCGTGGGTCGGCCGGCGGTCCGGCGGTAAAATGAGGCCCCAATCCCGGACCAGTCGGCGGGTGAGCTCCGGGCGGCTGTCTTGTTTGCGGGGAAGACCCAGCCGCTTTTGGGCCGCCCCGGGGAAGACCTCGATTACCCGAAAGCCGTCGGCCTGCAGCCGCTGGGCCAGGGCCATCCCCCGGCGGGTCAGCTCTACCATGGAGGGTAGGGCCGTCCAGAAGACCCGAAACCCCAACCGCACCAGCTCCCGGTCGCACCGGCGGGCAACCCCGAAGCGCCGGCACGCGCAATCGGGCCGCAGGCAGCAGCGGCCGGCAGGCAAAGATAAGGGGGCGTCGACCGCCACGAGGTCTGGCCGGTGGTGGGAAATGAACCCCACAATCTCCTCGTCCCCCAACAAGAGGCAAGTGTAAATCTTCCCATCAACCAGGATGGCTACCCCCGTCGGGCGCCAGGGTCTGGCCGCGAGATCGACGCCGACAACCGTTGTTTTCAACAGTTATTCCCTAAAAAAATGGGGGGCCGGGCTTTGCCCGGCCCCCAGCCGTCTGCCGGTTGCGGGCCCCGGTCAGTATTCAGGCGCCGGAGTGGAAGGGGTCTTCTCCTTCTCGGGGATCTCCGTGACCAGGGCCTCGGTGGTTAAGACCATCCCGGCCACCGATACGGCGTTCTCCAGGGCCGAGCGGGTCACCTTGGTCGGGTCGATTATCCCCCGGGCCAGCATATCGACGTACTCTTCGGCCATGACGTCGAAGCCGATGTTGGGGTTATTCTCGGCGTCCTGGCGCCGGCGGATCTCCCCGACGATGACGCCGCCGTCCAGGCCGGCATTCTCGGCCAACAGTCTAGTGGGCTCCTCGAGGGCTCGGCGGAGGATCTGGACACCGAAGTCCTCGTCACCTTCAAGCTTGAGCTCCTCCAGCGCCTTGGCGGCCACCAGGAGGGCGACGCCTCCGCCAGGCACGATCCCCTCTTCGACTGCGGCCCGGGTGGCCGAGAGGGCATCCTCAACCCGGGTCTTGCGGTACTTAAGGTCGACCTCGGTCGGGGCCCCAACTTTGATCACGGCCACCCCGCCGGAGAGCTTGGCCATGCGCTCCTGGAGCTTCTCCCGGTCGTAATCCGAGGTGGTCTCCTCGATCTGGGCCTTGATCTGCCGGATGCGAGCCTGGATGGCCTCCGGCGACCCGCGCCCCTCGATAATGGTGGTGTTGTCCTTGTCGGCGACCACCCGCCGAGCCTGGCCCAGGTCCTGGAGGGTGGCGTTTTCAAGCTTGCGCCCCAGCTCCTCAGAGATGACCCGGCCGCCGGTGAGGATGGCGATGTCCTCCAACATCGCCTTGCGCCGGTCGCCGAAGCCCGGAGCCTTAACGGCCAGGACGTTGAGCACACCCCGGAGCTTGTTGACGACCAGGGTGGCCAGGGCCTCCCCCTCAACATCCTCGGCGATGATTACCAGGTCCTTCTTGCCGGCCTGGAGCAGCCGCTCCAGAACGGGCAGAATGTCGTTGATGGCGGAGATCTTGCGGTCGGTAATCAGGATGTACGGCTCCTCAATCTCGGCCGTCATCCGCTCGGGGTTCGTCACGAAGTAGGGGCTGATGTAACCGCGGTCGAACTCCATTCCTTCAACGTACTCGACCTCGAACTTCAGCCCCTTGCCCTCCTCGACCGTGATCACCCCGTCCTTACCGACCTTCTCCATCACCTCGGCAATGAGGTTGCCGATCTCCTCATCGTTGGCGGAGATGGTGGCGACGTGGGCGATGTCCTCCTTGCCGCCCAGGGGCTTGGAGAGGTTGCGGATGGCTTCGACGGCCTTCTGGGTGGCCCGGTCAAGACCCCGCTTGATGAGCATAGGGTTGGCGCCGCCGGTAACAACCTTGAGGCCCTCGTCAATAAGCACCCTGGCCAGCACGGTGGCGGTGGTGGTGCCGTCACCGGCCACGTCGTTGGTCTTGGTGGCCGCCTCCTTAAGGAGCTGGGCACCCATATTTTCAAAGGGGTCCTTAAGCTCGATCTCCTTGGCGACGGTTACGCCGTCGTGGGTGATGCTGGGGGCACCCCACTTCTTCTCCAGGGCCACATTCCGGCCCCGGGGGCCAAGGGTGGCCCCAACGGCCTCGGCGGTTATATCCACCCCCCGGCGAAGGGCCCGACGGGCTTCCTCACCGAACAGTATCTGCTTTGCAGGCATCGTCTCACCTCCCTCGACTTACTTGGATTCTTCGGTCAGAACGGCAAGGATGTCAGACTCGCGCAGGATAAGATACTCTTCGTCACCAAATTTTACCTCGGTGCCGGCATACTTGGCGAAGATCACCACGTCCCCCTCTTTAACGTCCAGGGGAACCACGGTGCCGTTTTCCAGCATCCGGCCGGGACCTACGGCGAGGACGACGCCCTCCTGGGGCTTCTCACGGGCGGTATCGGGCAGAACAATCCCGGATTTGGTTACTTCTTCCCGCTGACGGGGCTTGACAAGCACCCGGTCGGCCAGCGGACGAATCCCGGGCTTGGTCGTTACGGCTTCGGGCATGCTCTTCCGACCTCCTTCCGAAGGTTTCTGGGTGTACCTGCGGAGCTTTGCTACACCGATTTTAGGGAATACAGTATTAGAGTCCGATAAGAGCAAACTTAAAAATTTCTTGGAGATCGGCTCGGTCTGCTAAAATGGCTTACGTGACCACCCGGCCCCCGCAAGGGAGCCACCTGCCGCCAATGGAGTGTAATGCAATGCCTGACATCATTGAACTGGCCGGTCTCTTCGTTTTAGGACTTCTGGTGGGAACTTACGGCACCCTGGTGGGTGCGGGCGGCGGGCCCCTCATCGTCCCGGCCCTGCTTCTGATCTTTCACCTGTCACCACATCAGGCCGTGGGAACCTCCCTGACGGTCGTCTTTCTCAACGCTCTCTCGGGCACCGTATCTTACGCCCGCCAGAAACGGGTGGACTACCGGACGGGCCTGAGGTTTGCGGCCGCGACCATCCCGGGGGCAGTTATCGGGGCTTATTTGAGCACGTTCTTCACCGGCCGGCTCTTCAGCATTGTATTCGGCATTTTGTTGCTGCTGCTGGCCGGCTTCATCGTCATCCGGCCCCGGGAAGCCGAACTGGCGGTGGAGGAGGAAACCGGGGCGGCCCTGCCGCCCTGGTACACCCGCCGGGTAATTACCGACGTCAGGGGCGAACAGTATCAGTACGCCTTCAATGAGCCCGCCGGAATTGCCCTGAGCTTCGTCGTCGGGTTTCTTTCCAGCATCCTGGGGATCGGGGGCGGCGTGATCCACGTCCCGGCGCTGGTTTACCTATTCTCATTCCCGCCCCACATCGCCACCGCCACCTCCCACTTTATCCTGGCCATCTCAGCCCTGGTGGGTGCGGGTTCCCACCTGCTTCTGGGCAACGTCCGGCTGGCCTACGCCCTCCCCATGGCAGCTGGGGTAGTCCTGGGCGCCCAGGTCGGGGCCAGGCTCTCCCAACACCTCCACGGCCCGGCGATCCTGCGATTTCTTTCGCTCGCCCTGGTCCTGGTGGGCCTTCGGCTTATCCTGGGCCAGGTGACGCCGGGCTAAACCTGACCAGGGGCGTGGGCCTTGAGGAGGGCCCGGGCCTCCTCTTTGTTTTCAAACCAGAGGGCGTTTATCTGCTTGTAAACCTGCCACTGGGCCGGAACCTCATCCTCGGGGAAGATGGCCGAGACCGGGCAGGCCGGCTCGCAGGCCCCGCAGTCGATGCACTCGTTCGGGTCGATAAAGTACATGGGGTCCTCGTCGGTGGTGTGGATGCAGTCCACCGGGCAGACCTCGACGCACGAGGCGTCCTTCACCCCAATGCACGGCTCCGTTATCACGTACGTCATCGGGTTTCACCTCCAGACTTGACTAGGTCCCGTTGGGGGGTATTTAGGCCGCTGCCGTCGGCTTCGGGGCCTCCACCACCGGGCTTTCGCCATCCTTTTTAGTCTCGTCTTCCCACACCGTCACGCCGCTGCTCTGGCGGGGCACGGAACGGAAGAACTCCTGCAGCTCCTGACCCTCAATGGTTTCCCGCTCCAGGAGCAGTTGGGCAAGCCGGTGCAGGATCTCCTTGTGGTGGGTCAGGATCTCCTTGGCGACCTTGTAGGCGTGGTCGATGATCCGCTTAACCTCAGCGTCGATCTCCTCGGCAAGCTTTTCGCTGTAGTCCCGGGTCTCGTTAATCTCCCGACCCAGGAACACCAGCTCCTCCCGCCGGCCGAAGGTCCGAGGACCCAACCGCGGGCTCATGCCGTAGCGGGTAACCATCTGCCGGGCAAGCTGGGTTGCCCGTTCAATATCATTCGAAGCGCCGGTGCTGATTTCGTTGAAGACCACCTCCTCGGCGGCCCTTCCGCCGAGCATGGCGGCCAAGTTGTCCAGAAACTGCGAGCGGGTCCAAAG